>NZ_CP046674.1:603120-904681 GCF_018243235.1 Ralstonia nicotianae | reverse complement strand
CGTCCGCCGCGCAGGCGCAACAGGCAAACAATTCTGAACAGGAATTCAAGCAGGCCTGGGCCGCCGCCAAGGCCGCCGCGCAGCCCGGCCCGACCGCCGTCACGCTGCGCGATCAGGCCAAGCTCAATATCGGCACCGGCGAAGTCTTCATCCCGCAGCCGGCCGCCGGCCAACTGATGCAGGCCATGGGCAACCGCAACAACCCCGACATGCTGGGGCTGGTGATGCCGACCGGCGGCGCCGAGTGGATGGTGGTCGCCAAATATGAAGCCTCCGGCTACATCAAGGACGACGATGCGAAGGACTGGAACGTCGACGATCTCTTCAAATCGATCAAGGAAGGCACGGACGCCGCCAACGCGGAACGCGAGAAGCGCGGCATCCCCGCGCTGGAGATCCAGGGCTGGGTCGAGCGCCCGCACTACGACGACGCCGCGCACCGGCTGATCTGGTCGATGGCCGCGCGTTCCAAGGGACAGCCGGCCAACGCGCCCGAATCGGTCAACTACAACACCTACGCGCTGGGCCGCGAGGGCTACATCAGCCTGAACCTGATCACCGCGCGCGATCATGTGGACGCCGACAAGCCGGCCGTGCAGAAGCTGCTGGCCAACCTCGACTTCCAGGACGGCAAGCGCTACACGGACTTCAACGAAAAGACCGACAAGGTGGCCGAATACGGCCTGGCGGCGCTGGTCGGCGGCATCGCGGCCAAGAAGCTCGGCCTGTTTGCCGTCATCGCCGCGTTCTTCGCCAAGTTCGCCAAGGTGGCGATCCTGGCGGTAGCCGGCTTCGGCGCGGCAATCGCCAAGCTGTTCAAGCGCAAATCGAGCACCTGACGCGATGGCCAAGCTGCTGATCCTGCTGCTCTCGGGACTGAAGTTCGGCAAGCTGCTGACCACCGGCGGCACCATGCTGCTGTCGGTGGTGGCGTACGCCTTCGTGTTCGGCTGGCGCTATGCGGCGGGCTTCGTGGTGCTGCTGTTCATCCACGAGATGGGCCACTACGTGGCGGCGCGCCAGCGCGGGCTGGACGTGGGCGCGCCCACCTTCATCCCCTTCGTCGGTGCGTGGATCGCCCTGAAGGAGCAGCCGATGGACGTCGAGACCGAGGCGTACATCGGCCTGGCCGGCCCGGTCGCGGGCACGGTGGGCGCCATGCTGTGCTACGGCCTGGCGCGCTGGACCGACAGCCAGCTGCTGCTTGCGCTGGCCTATGCCGGGTGCTTCCTGAACCTGTTCAACCTGATCCCGCTGGCGCCGTTCGACGGCGGGCGCATCACTGCGGTGTTGTCGCCGCGCATCTGGTTCCTGGGCGTGCCGGTGCTGTTGGCGCTGTTCGTCTGGCGCATGAGCCCGATCCTGGTGCTGATGGCGATCCTGGCCGTGCCCCAGCTGATGAAGGCATGGCGCTACGATCCCGACGCGCCGGAAAATCGCGCCTACTACAGCATCTCCGCCGAAGCGCGGCTGACCTTCACGGTGTACTACCTGGGCCTGGTCGTGTTCCTCGCGATGATGACCCATGAACTGCACGGCATGCTGGAGACGATCCGACCGGCCGGGTGAGCCTCGATCGGCCACGCATCCACCCGGTCGCCTTCCTGTGCCCGGATGACGCGGCCTTCATCACCGGAGCCGACCTGGCCGTCAACGGCGGCCGGCACCCGCAACGGCGGAGCCCGCAAAAGAAAAGGCCCGCGCCATGTAGCGCGGGCCTTCGTGTTCCTACGCCTCATCCGCGAGGCGTGGCGGCTGCCTCGTGACAGGAAAGCTGGACCTTCTGATCCTTCACTGCCATCTCGGCGAGATGGGCAACGCGTCCGACCGCTTCTGCCATGGCAGAGACACGGTGAAATGGCGGATCAAGGCAACGAAAAAAGAAGCGCGCAACCGGGCCCGGGAAATCTGAGCCGCTCTGAACGTTGGACAGGTTGGAGCGCCTGAAAAATGGGCCCCATCAGCTAGACTGAATCACAGTCGCCTCTGTGTGGAGGCGGCCATCGCCCTGGGCAAGATTCACTGCGCAGAGGTGGGCAATACTCCGGATGCGCAGCGGATCGCTCAGGGAATCCGTGATGCGCCTGCAACGTTTGCCTCGGTGGTTTTCGCGTTGACGCCTTGCAGACGCTCAGAGCTTTCCCCAGCCGCCCACGCGGCGGGGTCGCTCTGCAAAAAGAAGGAGGTGCCCAATGAAAGCCTCGCGTCAGCTGTCTGCCGTCGAATCACCCACGCGGATGACCTGCCCGCCCACAATCCCGCCCCCAACCCGGTTCATGCCCCGGCATCTACGCGGCGTCATCTGTGGCATCGGCCTCGTTGTACTGTCGTTGGGATCTTCCCTTGCAGGCGGACAGCCAATCCTTCCACCAACATCCACGGTTGCGTCGACCGTGCCGAACAACCATGACGTCAATCCGTACGGCATTGCTTTCGTGCCTGCCGGCTTGCCAGCGGGGAGCGCGCTGCAGGCGGGGGACGTCGTGGTGTCCAATTTCAACGCCGCCTCCAACAAGCAAGGCACGGGAACGACCATCGTGAAGCTTGTGACCGACGGCAAGCCGGTCACCTTTTTCCAGGGGCAGAATCTGGGGCTGACCACCGCGCTGGCTGTACTGAAGAGCGGGTATGTGCTGGTCGGCAACCTTCCGACGACGAATGGCGCAACCATTACCTCAACCGGCTCGCTATTGGTGATCACCCCCCAGGGAAAGCTTCTCAGCGAGCTGAAAGACCCAACCCTCCTGGACGGTCCGTGGGACATGACCGTCATCATCGATAACGGCCCACAGGTCACGGCGTTCGTGTCGAACGTGTTGAACGGAACGGTGGCAAGGATCGATCTCAACATTGGCCCGAACGGCGCGACGCTCTTGCAAAGCTCGCATCTCATCGCGTCCGGCTACGCGCACCGACCCGATCCTGCCGCGCTCGTTGTCGGCCCAACAGGACTGGCCTATGACGCGGCCCACGATATGCTTTATGTCGCATCAACGAACGACAATAAGGTGTTCGCCATAGCGGGCGCTGCGGCGCTCGCGCATGACAACGGACCGGGAAGTGTCATCTATCAAGACAGCAACCACCTTCGCGGACCATTGGCATTGGCGCTTGCGCCGAATGGCGATCTGGTGACGGCGAACGGCGACGCGATCAACCCCGATCCGAATCAATCGAGCGAAATCGTCGAGTTCACGCCCGATGGACGTTTCGTCGCGCAGATGCAGGTCGACCCCGCGCCTGGCTCCGCATTCGGCCTCGCATTTGGACTGAGCAGCAGCGGCCAGCCACAATTCGCGGCGGTGAACGACAGCACGAATACCGCCATCGTCTGGACGTTGCGCCCGGTCGGCGGCAATTGACCTTGGGGAGGGGGGCTGCGCCGGTACCTGGCGCGCGTTGGTGTCAAATTCAACGGCCGCGGCCTTGCGGCGCACAGGGCTTCGGTGACGCGCCACCGGCGGGTTCCCCTCTCCCTTATGACGACGGACCCGATGGGCGATGGCGCGCACGCGCCCCGCGACGACACCGCCAGATGCCACGCTTACGGCTCAGCACGATTGGGGGCCAGGGAGCGGTCACGTCATGGCCAGGATATGAATCAACCACGCCCCAAAAAACAAGGCCCTCCGTTCATGGAGGGCCTTGCTCTAATTGCGCTTTCTGGACTTTAGCGCGACACCCCGCTTGGTTTTTCCAAACGGAAGGGTCCCGCTACAGCCGGTGTCTCGTGACAATTATGTTTCGAAAGCGTACGACAAAGTTTGGAAGTTGCCACGAGCACAATGCACCACTTCCCGCTGCCAAATCTTCGAGCCAAATTGGCACTTTGTGCCCTTTTGACCACATCACTAGTGTGGCGGCAGCCTGGGTTTCCGTCAATCTGCCCGTCGAGGAGGAGTTGAAAGGATTTTTCCCAACATTGTCGCGGGAGCAGTCACGTTCGATGGTCGGGCTTCTCAGTCCCTTTCATGGCCATGAACAGTGCAATCTTGATCCCGCTGTGTGGAGCAATATCCCCCTCACGCCAGTCAGGTATTGTCACATCGGTTGGAGCCACGCCGAGTCCACGCAACCGTAACCCCAACTCTCGCGCGTCATTGCAGATGAGTTCCCTGCCATCCTCGAACGTCGCTCGCAGCTTATTTTCCCACTGGACCACACGAACGTGCATCGGCTGTTCCTCCTGCCGAGGGGCAGTCATTTTGCGGCAGATTATTTCATTATTATCTACCGATCAGTAAAATCCCCTCCAGTAATAAAAACAGCGTCAGGGGATGGGGAAATGACCGAAGAGCCAGCAGACAACAACGCGTGCACGGAAAGCACGTGCCTCGGGATGGGTTGATGACGCCCCCGTCGAAGCTCGCTATCAAGCGACGCATCAGAGGCCTCGGTTTGGCGGCTAGGCGTTGCGGAGCTGACGTACCAACGCTCGTTGGGACCGTATTGCGCATGTGGTGCAAGACAGCGTTTCCCCGGCTTCCTAAGCCATCTTTGCCCTATTCGAAGGCCCTCGCCGCCGAGGTCGAACTGGGCGCATTCGTCACCGTACTAAATCAGATCAGCTTTCTCGATGCCACATATTGGCTCAGTTCATCCTATGCGATGCTAACTGACGAAGGCCATCGGAAGCGGCTTGCGATGTTCTTCACTCCAGCATCGCTCACCGAAGGTCTGCTAGATGACCTGGCGGCACAAGGCGTCGATTTTGGAAGCCAATCCTTCATCGATCCGGCATGCGGTGGCGCCGCCTTCCTGGCCCCGATTGCATTGCGCATGCGAACAGAGTTGAAAGGACGGGGATACACGGCCCGAAGGCTTCTCAAGCACATTGAGAAGCACCTCCTCGGTTTCGACCTGGACAAGACTTTGTGCGCGCTGTCCAAGCACTTCCTATGCATGGCTCTGCACGAGGAAATCCTGGAGACCGGCTATGTTCCGTCGTTCATGGTCAATTTGGCTGACTCCCTGACCCACTTGGCCCCAGCCTTCGGGACTGCCGACGTCGTCGTCTGCAATCCGCCATACCGCAAGATGACCGCCGAAGAGCTGGAATCGTTGCGCCCTATATACACGGACGTTATCGAAGCGCAGCCAAATCTCTACGCTCTCTTCATAACCCTCTGCGTGCGCCTGCTGCGTATCGGCGGTCATGCCGCACTGGTCACACCGACCAGCTTCCTTTCCGGCCAGTACTTCGGGCGGCTGCGCAAATTCCTTCTCCGAAACACCGACGTCGAGCATATAGGCATGGTCAGTGACAGGCAGGGCGTGTTCATCGACGTCGAGCAAGAGACTGCGTTGACCGTGCTTCGTCGGCGTGCCGAAGAGGACCGCACACAGTTGAGAACCAACGTGTCGGTTGTGTCGGCGACTGGCCAGTACACGAACGTCGGTGAAAGCAGCCTGCCCAACGCTGGTGCGGCGTGGCCGATTCCCCGCTCCGTCGAAGACGTGGCCCTGCTCAAGACAGCCGCCCTATCTCAGTCTCGCTTGTCGGACTACGGCTACCGCGCGCGCATCGGCGCGTACGTGTGGAACCGCGACAAGCGACCTAAGTTTGAATCCCTTCAGGATGCCCGGCGCGCCAAGGCTCACACCGCTATGCCGCTGATGTGGTCCCGAGACATTATCCCGGGAGCAATGATCAGACTGGAGGACACATCCACTTTCGATGGTAAGCATCGCTTTGTGGACCTCGGTGACAGGAGACATACATCGGTGGTCGCCTCACCTTGCGTGGTCGTGCAGCGCGTGACATCGAACGACCAGCCGCGTCGCCTGGTGGCGGCTGCTGTCTCCCCTGGTGTCTTCGACACCTTTGGCGGGTTCATAGGCGAAAACCACGTCGTCATCATCGAAGCGGTGAGCGAAAAGCCAGCGCTGCCCCCCACAAGGATGGCAAAGCTGCTAAGCGCGAGCGCAGTCGACCGCTACTTCCGGTGCATCTCAGGCGCAACGAACGTGTCAGTGTTTGAGCTCAACCAGCTCGCACTGCCTGATCCACAAGCGCTCAAGGAAGCCGCGACCAATGGCAGGTCAATGGACGACGCGGTGAATCTAGCTTTCGGGATCGTTTCCGAGAAATGATTAATCAGGGCAACACATGGTTCGGACTTTGTAATGCCTCCATTCAAATCATTGGCGAAACGCCAAGCAGACCAAGCGAAAGCGCGAGAAAAGCTTGCTGAACTTGCCCGCAAGTTTGTCGCGAAGCCCGTCGGGAGCAAGCTGCAACCCGTCAATGCCGAAGCATCGCCACCGGCCCCAGCCACGCCCCCTGTACCTACGCGTCCACAACGGCCATGGGCACAGGTTCGTGCCGGAAGCGCTCCATTGACCCTCCTATCGCGAACGGCCAATGAGACCATCGCTCTACAACCCTGGGCGAAGGAACTCCTAAGCACGCTGCTCATCGCGGCCGACCAGGGAGGTGTGACACTCTGCCTAGTCTGGCCTGCCAAGCTGACCGCACTCCCCCTGTTGCACGCGCTCTCTAACGTTGAACGCGTTTTCGCCAAGGACTTGCGTGGCGTGCGAACCCTGCTCTACCCCGGCACCCACGCTTGCCGCGCCCCGCTCCACAGCGTGCTCGCCAACCGCGAGTTGATGAGCGCCTTTTATCGGGACCTATGGGTGCGGCGGGCAAATGGTTCAACCGAAGTGGAGGCCTGCACGTCCTCGCCCGCGTTCTTGGCCGCACTGTGGGCCCTCAATGATCTCAGCCAGCACAACCCTGAGTCCCCCGACCCATCGCTCGCAGAACTCATTCCAACGTTTGTCTTCGCCCCCTCCAAACGCACTTGGAGCACGACAGTCTCCAACCCGTTGGAGCGCACCCTCACTAAGGTCGAACGCCTCGCGTATCGGCGCGACCTGCGGCAGAGAGTTAACCTCGAGTGGGGCACACCTGACAAGGCACCAGGCGCTCTCATGGTGATGCATCACACTGCAAAGAAGGACTCGTGGCGCACGGCATTGGCCGACCCAGCGTTGAAGGGCCAAGGGCGCCCGGAGGTCTTGTTGCTCGACGCGACGGACGCTGCGTCGCGAACGAACTACGCCGCGGTTAAGCGCATTCCTGATTTCCTGTCATTCGCTCGGGAGAACGGCTTCTCTGATGCGGGGGCCGTTATCGTGACGGATGACCCGAAGACCTTTTTCCACCTGCAGGTGCAACTCCGGAATTTCAAGATACCTTTCTCGACGAAGGTGTGGGCCGCAGAAGCCGAGGACGTGTTGCTCTCGGCGCATCCAGTCGCTGAAGACTGGCATCCCGCCCAGCGCAACAACTCGAATTTCAGCGTAAGCATCGTTGATCGAGACGCATCTCAGCTCGCGCTGAAATTCCAACGCTTGGCCTCGTCTGCCGGCAGCGAGGAGAGCCCCACTGTTCAGGCGTTGCTCCAAGCGTGCATGTATGTCCTGCGGCTGTCGAACATGCCCGCGGGATACACCGACCTCACGGCAGCATCAGTCGAAGCTGGAGAAAGCGATTACTACAGCCAACAAAATGCTTGGACGCCCGTAAAGCTGGCGCTAGCGGCAGCCCTCACCTCGGGTGCGCTGAACCAGGTGCGTGATGCTGTCGAACAAGCCATAGCGCAGGCGGAGAAACTCATCGACGACTGGAACGATGCCACGCCAATGGCGTCCCGTTTGCTAGCCGAAGTTCGAAAGCATGTAGTTGCCAGCCGACAGGGCATCTCGCTCGTGCTGCCGAGCAACCGGTACGTCCTGCTAGCGCATCGTTTCCTCCAGCGGAAGCTAGGAGCCGATTGGCCCGCAGCCGAAACACGCATCGAGTGGCACACGCTCTCCGCCGTCGGCAAGACACTCGCCGGCGACCGGAAAGGCAAGCATTTCGCGTTCGTCGGCATCAACCCCGACGTGCTTCGCATCTTGGTGACGCATCCGGAAGTACCGCACGGCACCGCAGTTCTGGTGGCTTATCGGCAAGCCGAGTCAATTCTCACGACGCTGACCGGCATGAAGGAGCTGGAAGCCTTCAAATCCTACCGGGGACGCATCGGCTTGCTGGCCCAAGAGCTCGAGCGGCGCCTAGCCGATGTTCCGAACCCGCTCGTCATCGGCAAACTTCGCGAGATGCCACTGACGTTCAAGTTCGACGAGAACGGCCACAGCGGTCAAAACGGCGAGCAAGCCTACTTCAAGTTCGAGCTGGAGGGTGGTGGCCACGCATATGCATCCGGCTGGGTCTATCGCCACGTGCCCGATGACGATCCGCCCTTTCGGCGTGCTCCAGCGAGCGCTATCCAACAGGGCGACTTCATCTTCGACATGAGCGATGAACTGCGCGCCAAGTTGGAATCATCGCTCCAGCTGAACAGTGAAGGCATGAGCTCAGTTGTCGACCCCGCGCGCACGTTGCTCAAGCTATACCACGACGATGTTCAGAGGCGCTGCGCTCTAATGTTCAAAGCCACGAAGCGGTCGGCGATAGCACGTGAGATTCAGGCCAGGATGGTCGAGCTTGACCCCAAGGCGGCGGAATGCAGGCTCGGACGCGTCTACTACTGGTTGGCCCTGCAGGAAAACGACTCGCGGCCCCACGCCGCCAGAGAAGCCAAATACTTCATTGTGTTCTGCAAGGCCCTGGGCATGAGCGAGGAGGCAGCGAAACAGCACTGGGGTTTCGTGCTGAATGCCCGGCGCTTGAACCAGCATCTCGGAAGAGAACTGGTTGCCCGGTACGCCGAAATTCTGTTCCAGCCCGAAAGTGCAGCGATCTACCGCAAGGTTCCCGAAGACGTCATCCGGCAACTGCAGCAAGAGGCGCTTCGCAACGTCTATCGAGTCGAACGCATTGTGCCACCGCCAGCGCGTGTGACCACGAACAAGAAGGGAGAAACAAGTGCCCATCCTCAGTGAAAACCCACGCGACATCCACCCAGCCTACAAAGAAGCCGTAGTGGACAGCTTGCTTAATGGCCTATCTGCGCGGCTTGCCGGTCGGGGTGACTTCTATAAGGTCATCTATGGCACCAAGCCCAGTGCGGCACTGATGTCAGAATTCATAGTGCCGATGCCTACCGAGGAGCGCGGTGGTGACGAGGAGGCAGACCCAATCCGCATCAGCGCACACGGCATGGATTTCCAGATCCGCTCGGCCGCGGTAGATACGACTCTGAGTGTGTCACTGACCGGCGCCGTGTACGTCCGCATCCTTCCGACGGAGGACGACGTAAAGCCGGGGGGCCGCCTAGAGCCCACGTTTCCGCTGACCAAAGAAGCCCGTGCCGAAATCCGCGGAAGAATTAAGGAGGCGTTGACCCAGCTCATTGCCTCGCTACCAGGCGGCAAGACGAATCCGGACTGGGCTGCGAAAAGCTACGATGCACGCAAATGTGTGTACGAGTCGATGGGATTGCCCTTTGACAACCGGTTGGACCGTTCGCAGGCAGAAGAGGAGACCGAGGCTGAAGGCGCTAACGACGAGAATGGCGAGGAAGGCGAAGCACGTCCAACTCAGGAGATTGCCGTCGGCCTGGCGACGCCCGACGGTTTGGCAGACGATATCTCTCCTCCTCCGAAGTGGCTTCGGCTTGAGCTCTCCCTACCTTCGTTCGAATTCACGGCAGCGACGGCGGACGTCGATGCCAAGAAGGCGAGCGATGCCCTGAACCAGACCATCGCCAAGCAGCTCGCGGACTGGGCGGCCAACACGGACCCCGACACAGGAGGGAAGTTGTGGGGCTACCGTCGAGCCCGAGTTCGCCCGTCCGACGTGCGCGACTGGAAACGCTACTTAGAAGCAGTTCGTGCCTCGAACCTCGCTGTCGTCATACCCAAAATCGAGCTGCGCTGGGTCGTTCAGGCGGTACCTGACCCAGTCGACGCGACCCGCATGACCGTCCACGTGGCCTTGGAGAACTGGACCGCACCGCTCACGAAGGTCAACTTCAAGGATCTGGAGCCCTCGTTCTTCCAAGTCTCCGTGGCCGTGACAGTGCCTGCGGCTGACCACCAGTTCTTGCGCTTGGACCGCGTCAAACCGTCCTATCGGTACAACCAGTACCTGAAATACCCGGCGTTGGGGTTCAACTGTGGCATCACCCTCGCCACCGACGGTCCGCTACACCGGCTCACGACGACGTGGGCGCCACGTTACGTGCTGCCCCGAATCATCCCGACAGATAGCGCCGTTGAGCGCAACATCGAAAAGCTATCCCAGCCCGATTGCCTAGCTGGCCTGACGCCCCTCATTACCACCTACGAGGCGTGGCTCGTGGAGGTTGAGAAACATCCCGTGGGCCAGGGCCTCGAGGGGCCGAATGCCGCCGAACAACTGACCGCGGAGCGCGAGAAGTTGCATCTAGACCTCGCGGCGTGGCGCCGGGAATTGAGCGCCATCCGATGCGGGTTGGAAATCCTTGAGAAATCCCGCGCGCATTGGAGCGGGCCCGGCGTGCAAAAGTCGCCGCTGGGTATTCCGTTCGAGGCGTGGGTTTCGATGAACGCCGCCATGGCCAAGGTGGCCAAATCGAAAGGCTATGACGAGTGGCGCTTGTTCCAGCTCGCCTTCATCCTGGCGTCAATCCCAGCGTTCGCGACTCGCATCTCCGATTTCTACAGCTTCTACACGCCCGACGTTGCCAAGCACACGAACGCAGTGACGCTGCTGTATTTCTCAACCGGCGGTGGTAAGTCTGAGGCCTTCCTCGGCCTGCTCGCGTTCGTGCTCTTTCTCGACCGCCTACGGGGCAAACACAGGGGGGTGTCAGCGTTGATGCGCTACCCGCTGCGCTTGCTCACGCTGCAGCAGGCGCGCCGGACCTTCGCCACCATGGGCGCGGCTGAAGAGGTTCGGCATTCGCGCGAGCATCCCGGCGAGCCGTTCTCGCTGGGATTCTGGGTGGGCGGCAGCAACACGCCCAACTGGCACTCCGAGGAGGGATACGCCGAGGTGCCCAGTGATAGTGAGGTCGCACCCAACGCCGAGTCCCAGCACATGGATACCCAGCCCTACAAGAGCGCACGCGAGCGCTGGCTGAAGCTGTCGTCGTGCCCATTCTGTGGAAACAAGGACGGCAGCCTCCTGGCTCTGCGTCGCCACTCCGACACCGGCGCTAATGCGATGGGCCACTACTGCACGGCACCGAAGGAGACGTGCTCCTGGAACGCCCGCTTCGCCAAGCCGACCCCGTTGCCCTTCTACATCGTGGATGAGGACATCTACGACCTAGCACCGTCTGTTCTGCTGGGCACGGTCGACAAGCTCGCCGCCATCGGACAGTCGCAGGGGACCATCCGCAAGTTCTTCGGCATGTTCGGTTTCGCGCCCCTGGTCGAGACCGGTAGCGAGCGCTTGTATGTGCCGATGAAACCCAAGGAGTGGGATGGCCACCCAGGCGCCGGCACACGTGAACTGTTCCCGTCCTTTGCGTCTGGAGAAAAACGCTTCTTTGACCCGTTCCCTGCCCTGCTTATCCAGGACGAAGCGCACCTTCTGGACGAGTCCCTGGGGACGTTCTCCGGCCTATTCGAGTCTGCGCTTGAAGCGGGATTCGACCAACTCGCGCCGCTGCTGAAGGGCCACTTGTCGTATGAGCCCGACTCCACCGTGCGTCGAAAAATCAAGGTCATTGCCGCATCGGCCACCGTTAGCGAGCCGCAGCGGCAGATGCGCAACCTCTACCAGCGCGACAACACCGTTCAGTTCCCATATCCCGGGCCGACTCTCTATGACTCGTTTTACGCGACCCCTCTCCAACCAGACGCCACACCGGATGACACCGAACGCGCAGCGATTCCCGTCGACGACGTGGAGCTGCGCAGCCACTGGACGCGCGTCTACGCTTCCATCCTGACTAACGGACACCGCCATACCGTAGCGATGGCCTCTGCGCTTGGGCATTACCACCTGATGCTCACCGGTTTGTACGAGCGTCTGCGCAGTGAGGACCCCGTCAAGGAGAAAGCCGCCCGCGCCGAGCTGATTCGGTGGGTGTCAGTCGGTCCTCTTCAAGCGCAGTTCGTTCGGCTCCTGGCTGGCGCCGATGCTGCGACACTGCTGACGCTCGTCGACTTGCACCGCATCGCCCTGACCTACGTCACCAACAAGAAAGGCGGCGACCAGGTTATAGACACTGAGAAGGTGCAGTTCGAGAAACTCCACCAAGCCGAGGGGTACGCCGACCACGAGTTGAACTCGGAGCTTATTTCAGGTGCCGTCTCTGCCGCGGACATTCAAGAAATTGTCCGGCGGGCCGAGACCCGCGTTGGCGTCAACAAGCCTTTCCCAGAGCTAAATGACACACTCCGATCGGTCATCGCCACTTCCGCGATATCGCACGGCGTGGACGTGGAGGAGTTCAACGCGATATTCTTTGCGGGCATTCCGTCGGATATTGCCGAATACATCCAGGCATCGTCACGCGTTGGCCGCACGCACGTGGGCTTCTCACTGCTGGTACCTGTGCCCCAGCGGTATCGAGACCGGTTTGTGCTGGAGATTCACGACATCTTCCACAGGTTCCTAGAACGGATGATTCTGCCTGCTGCTGTAGACCGGTGGGCCGAGAAGGCGCTCGTGCGCGTGATGCCAAGCTTCTTCCAGGAGTACGTCTGCGGCATGAACGCCATCGAGCGCCTGTGTGCCGCCGATGACGACAAGAAGCGCAACAGCCCCACGTTTGCGATGGCGCCCGATGTGCGAGACTTCTTGGACGTGCCGGCCAACATGAAGGCCACGGAAGCGTTCATGGAGAAGGCGCTAGGCCTATCCTTCTCGCCTTCGCCGGAAGGCAAGAGCTATTACCGGTCCCTGCTCAAGGAGCAGCTCACCCACTACCAGCAGGACTTTGGAGTCGACCGACTGGTCAACGCGACGCACCTGGTCAAGTTCTTTGCTGCCCGCAACAGCCTGCTGCGGCCGATGACATCACTGCGCGACGTGGACCAGCCAGGATTAATTCACGAGTCGGGCGTCGATGCCTCATTCAAGCCCGTGAGGGACGGTATGACGGCTCGGGCGATGTTCTTCATCCGGCGAGGTTCCGGAGCAGACATCGATTCCACAGACAGTGCCACGGAAGCGCGTAGCTGAGGGAACCAATAAGATGGCCAAAGCCAAGACCATGAATCGCTCTCGCAACCAGCTTGCGACGGCCTATGCACCAGAAAGCTTCTTCACCTTCGAGGGAGGAATGGGGGCATGCATCGCCCGCTCGGTGGCTGGTGAGTCCATCGAACTATCCGCATCGACCATGGACTTGGTGTTCGAGCGGATGAACGAACTCGGGCGTGCTTGGTTCAACACAGCCTCATCTGCGCACGACGGCGACCCAACTAAGCCGCGCGTCCTGCCGAGCCAGTGCGTCGACAATGCCCTGCTGAACCCGGCCAGGACGGAATTCCAGCTGCCGGGCCAGGACCGCTTCTACCTCTGCCGACCGTCCCACATGGAGTACACGCCGGCACCTCTGACATTCGTCTGTCGGACCTGCGGGATGTTCCAGGACTATGAGACGCTTGCGGAGCTAGACAAGAACCTGGTGAACCTGACACCCAACCATTGCCCCAACCCGAAGAATAAGGGCCAGTGCGACTGGGAACAGCTGGACGTCATCTTTGTGCATTGGTCTGGTTATTGGGAGGCTGCGTTCCCGGGCCAGTGGCACTGGAGCGACCGCGATACAAAGGTCGTCAAGCGCTATGATCGCTGCGTATGCGGCAGCTCACAGTTCAGGCTGAACCGGCGCTCTGCCGGCATCGGTGACTGGTTCTTCGAATGCGCCGCTTGCGACAAGCCGCTGTCTCCGAAGTGGCTGCAAAACGACCGCGACACTCTGCGCATCCTCGGACCGGCAATGGGGCCTGACCGACTCACTGAGGTGCGGATGCAGGCGACGCCCTATCGTGCATCGAGCGCCTACTACGTCAAATCGGACCTCTTCATTGACTTCAAGGAGGGCAGCCAGCAACTTCTGACCCTCCTGCGACCTGGGCGGGAGGCTGAGCTCAAGGACTTCGTCGCCAAGCAATATGGTTTCACCGGTCAGCCCATTACGGACGAAGACGTGCAAAAAGCCTGCGAGGGAAAACCGGAGTGCGTCAAGGAGCTTGCGGACTACCTGGCAGCCGTGGGGCAGATTCGGGCGGTCGAGCCACAACTGGAGACCTTCCCCGAGCCTGCGCGCACAGCGATGAGGGGCCTGCTGGACCTTGCCTACAACAACCGGCAGCGCATCCTCGATGACCTTCGCCAGAGGCAGATTCTGCTGCCGAAGGTCGACTTGCCAATATCCGTCGTGTCGAACATTCGGGATAGGCAGTCCAAGTTCGCATCGAAGTTCGATCCGTTCCGCCTAGCCGTCGAGCACGCCGCGCTCAAGAACACACGTCTTGATGTGGAAACAAGGACGAACGGCAAGAAACCCTACGTCTCGTTCGCCAGACTGGACGAGGACTTGGCGCCAGAAGACAAGGACAAGACGGATCAAGTGCAGACCGCGACGCGTGCGCTACTCGATAGACTGGGTCTGGAGGACATGGGCCTCATTCGGAAGTTTGATCTTTGCCGGTTTAGCTTCGGTTACTCGCGCATGGAGTCAATGCCCATCCTCCGGGACAAGCGGGGCATGGATATGCCCGTCCGACTAAACCTGTTCCCGCCGGTGAGACAGAACGACAGCACGCGGTATCCCGTGTATGTCGTCCAGCAGGGCAACGAGGCTATCTACGTGCGCCTCAAGGAAGAACTCGTTCTCGAATGGCTGCACAGCCTGAAGTGTCCGGATATGTTCACGCTGAACGCAGGCGAAAAGATTGGCGCCGGCCTATTGGGCGCGGCGCAAGACATGAGCCCGTTCCTCGACAATCTTCCCGAGACTGCGACGCCGCCAGTGTATTTCTACCTGTACACGTTGCTCCACAGCTACTCGCATCTGCTGATGAAGCACGTGTCGGAGTACTCGGGCCTGGATCTGGGCTCGCTGGGCGAGTACATCTTCCCTGTGGATCTGGCCTTCGTGGTCTACCGCAACGGCACTACGATGGACCTGGGCAACCTGTCTGCACTTTGGCGCAACGCCGGTACGGCAATGCTGACTGCGATGCTGGGTTCGAAAGCGACTCAGTGCGGGACGGGTTCGCTCTGCACGGAGCGCGGCGGGGCTTGCCCTGATTGCGTCATGATGCCGGAGACGTCCTGCATCGCCGGTAACAAGCTGCTGTCGCGGTCGGTGCTCCGCTCCATCGGGGGCAGGCCTCGCCTTGATAAACGAGGGGCATCGATTCGCGGCTATCTCGATACGGTCACTCCGTAGGCCCAACCATGTCTGCGCAAAAGCTAACCGCTTTCGAACAAGCGGCCGTGGCCGGCTTAGCCGACAAAGCTAGCCTCGCAGCAGCGCTGCTGGAAGCATGGGCAGACCTGCCCGCCGATTCGGTACAGTCGGCCCGTTCGTTGGTCAACGCAGCCCAGTTGGGCGTCACCGAAGAGACTGCGACACGGGACCTGCTCGAACGTTCGGTTGGACTTGGTCTTGTTGAGGCGGCACCGGTGGGGTTCAAGGCTCGTAGCGACGCGCATCTGCGTTTTCCGCGTCTGGCCTTTGCCCTGAATGCGGTCGCGCACTATCGGTCGGTCGTCCACCGGGATGCAACCCTAGCGCAGATCGTGCTCACCAAGCCACCGCGGCCTAGCGTTCTCGAGCAGAAGCTATCGGCACTGGGTTGGCGAACGACAGGCCTGGAATCCACCGAGCACGCCTTTCACGGCCTGGTTCGAACCGCGCGGCGGCGCGTGATCGTCATGACGCCGTTCTTCGACCGCACGGGAGCTGCTTGGCTACAGGAGCTGCTGTCGCACGTGCCCCCCGGGGTCGAGCGCATCCTGATTCTTCGCAGCCTGGAAGACACCAAGCGGGAAGACTACCCGGTCGGATTCGACGCTATCGCACCGTGGCTCAAGGCGAGCCGCGTGCAGGTCTTCAACTACTCGATTGCACGAATGGATGGCGGCCGAGAGACGTTTCACGCGAAGGCGGTGCTCTGCGATCGCAGCGCCGCCTATCTCGGGTCATCAAACGTCACGGCGGCCTCACTTGAGAACTCGATGGAGATGGGGGTGGTGCTAGAGGGACGTGCAACTGCTGGCGTCGCCGAGGTCGTTGATGCAGTCCTTGCGGCTGCCATAAAGTGGATATGAGCCGCAGCTTAGCTCAAGCCTCACACGGCCATAGAGTGGCAACGCTCGATCAGAAGTGCCCTGGGGTGTATGGGTAAGAGTAAATCAAGGGGGCTTCGCAGAGCAGCCATAAGCGGCCGCACACGAGAGATAACTTTCCCTGGTCGGAATGCTTCTCTATAAATACTTGGACATTCAATGGCGGTTTGCAGAAAAGTTCTCGACATCAGCTATGCCAAGGATCGCGGCCTAGCCGACTGGCTAAAACAAAGCAAGCAGCACCTAGTGGTGTTGACCGAATACTTCGCAATTGAGGCTCTCAATGCAAGGGATGAGTGTGGCGTTGCAGAGAACTTTGACATACTGCGCACCTATCCTGATCAAGTGCTGGTTGCAAAACCGATGAATCCGCTGTGCCAGCTTTCCCCTAAACAATTGCGTAAACGGATGAATTTGATTGATTCCCGTTCAACCAAAAACTTCGCCAGGCTTAGTCGGGAAATTGGCCGCATGCATTCGGATCATAGGGTTCAGCTAGGCGTGCAAGAAAAAATGCATGAGGCACGTCTGTATCTCGAAAATTTATCGCCCGCAGCAGAAGCGATGAAGGACGTGTTGAGCGGATGGCTGCAGACCTTCAGAGAAAGCGACGTCAAAATCCTTCGAAAAGAGAACGAATGGACGTCAGAGTTCAGGCACAACTTTCTCAAAAGCATCATTGTGCAATCGGATGCGATGTTGCAGCTTGCTAGTCCCGCAGCCTGTCCGAGCACCCTACAAGACCTGCTACTCTCCATGAATTTTGCGTTTCCCCTATGTTTCTCCATCAGATCCGTCCATCGTAGCTCCAAAGGGGATCCGAAAGATATTGGCAGCAGATCTCACAGAAGTGATCTGATCGATTCCACATATTGCGCCGTCGCACTTTATTTCGATGGCCTTCTTACTCATGATACGGGTGCCAGGAGAACTTTCGATCAAGCTCGAACGATTCTGAGTCAATTGCTCAAGGATGCACCCTACATGAAATCGATCAGGTATGAAAAAAATTGGTGCGAGCAATCGCCATTGTAGTCACCAGAATGCAACTCCCCTTCCGATAGTCCTCGAAACGATTATCACGTCATTTAAGTTGATGCAATGGCTTCTCAGGATCAAAGTGGGACAGCCACATCTCCAGCGAAGTCACGTTGCCGATTTTCTCGACTCTTGCATTGCAATGCATGCAGTGAGTGCATCAGCCAGCAAATGCGAATACCCAGTATTTTGAGAGGACGACAATGAATCAAGCCACCAAGACGATCCGAAACGCTGCAGATTTGCACAACTACCTGAAGGCCAATAAGAATTTTGACTTCAATCCCGACCGCGGCCGTGATGCGGCTCTCTACAAGGAACTGAAGCGTTCACTCGATCTACCCGATGGATCTTTCCTGACGGCGCTTCGCGCGCGGAACGTCTCTGCCAAACAGTATCTCCGAGCTCTGATGATGGCCGCGGAGCCTCTGGCTGAAATGTACAAGGAGATCCTAGCGTATTGCGCGCGGGCGAACTTCCTGCGATCGAGGGAGGGGGCCAAAATCGAGTGGGAGATCGCGTCCGCCGACGAACAGATCGGCTTCTCTCCCGAGGCCTTTAGGCTCTTCGATGAAATCAAGACTAGCGTGGAGCCCTCGCCCGAACTAATGTTCAGGACCAAAAACGAAATCATGAACTGGTTGGCCCGTGACGTCTTCGGGCCGGACCATAAGGGGCTGCCCCGCAAAGATCTCAACTGGAAAGGCGTCGAGATCTTCAGGATCCTAGCCAATGCGCGGGATCGATACGGCCCGGACCAAGCGGGAATCTTTCGAGGGTTGAACAACTACTATCTTGGTGGAACCGGTGAACGACCCTCAGCGCAATTAATATCTCGCGTAACGAGTCACCCGGATTATCCAGCGAAGTTGTCCGCGGTTGCCAAGGCCTTCGATCCCGACGCCATTGAATTGGTCGCCTCGGAGTTCATCGAACTCCCGTTCTGGAAATTCCGTTGGCAGATCTACGAGATCTGGGTGATCGCGGTGTCCTTGTCGGAGTTCGCGCAATTCGGATTTCAGCTGGCGGTCAACCACGACGGTCGCTCGTTGATCGAGCTAGGGCGCGAGGCGACGCTGGCGACACACGTTGGCAATTCGAGCACCTTCATCTATCAGCCTACCTACCGAAACAGGAGCGATGTAGACATGCGGCCGGACATCGTCGTTTCCAGCGTTGCCCAGGCGACCCCGGATGACGTTCGATTGATCATCGAATGCAAACAGAGAATCAGCTTGGAAGTCCAGCACGTGGAAGATGTCCGGAAAAAGTACGAGGCTGGGGTCGACGCTTCAATCGGTGAGGTGGTCATCGTCAACTACGACGATGCGCCGCCATGGTCGAACTCCGACCAGAGCAAGACCACACTCATCGGCAACGTGCGACCGAAATTGGAGGGGGAGAAGGAATTCAGGAGATTCCTGCGCACCTCAAGGATCGCCAAGTCGTTGCGCAAGGAGGCTTGGTTCGTTGACATCTCACTCAGCATGCGTGAAACCCTCGACGATGACTTTCGCCGGCTTCTCGTCGCACGCAGGGATTCCCTCAGATCTGGCTCGTTCGAATTGTACGGATTCGCACAGGAAGTCGAGCCACGGCAGCCTTCCGATCTCCAGGGTGTTGTCGGGATGTCCACCTCGCGCGATGACTCCAATTGGGAGGGGCACGGGATTACTGAACTGACCCCGTAAAGTTGGACGGGTAATTTAGGCGGCCAAGGGCTGAGTCCTGTATTGCACAGGGCTCAGCCCTTTTAGCTTGATCTTGATGCGCTCGTGATTGTAGTACCGGATGTATTCGGCAATGGCGCGTCGCAGTTGGTCGATGTCCGCGAAGCGCTCTAACCGGAAGCACTCTGACTTGAGTGTGCCGAAGAAGCTTTCCATTGCCGCATTGTCTAGGCAGTTGCCTTTGCGGGACATGCTCTGGCGCAGGCCTCGCGCGGCCAGTTTGCGACGATACGCTGCCATTTGATACGGCCAGCCTTGATCCGAATGCAGCATCGGCGTCTCGCACGGGCGCAGCTTGCGCAACGCCTTGTCGAGCATCTCCCGGATCAGCGTGTAATCAGGTCGTTCACTGGTTTGCCAGGCGACGATCTCTCCGTTGTACAGGTCCAGGACGGGCGACAGGTACAGCTTTTTGCCGCCGACGTTGAACTCCGTCACGTCCGTTACCCACTTCTCGTTCGGCTTGCTCGCCTCAAACTCGCGCTGTAGCAGATTGGGAGCAACCCGCCCGACTTGCCCGCGGTAAGAGCGGTATTTCTTCGGCCGCACGAGTGACTTCAACTGTAGCGCCGACATCAATCGCTGTACGGTCTTGTGATTCACCAACGTCCCTGCCCGACGGAGCGTCGCCGTGATCCGGCGGTAGCCATATCGGCCCTTGTGCTGGGCATAGATGTGCTGAATGCGCTCCTTGAGCGCGCCGTGACGATCCTCTGCCTGGCTTGTCGCCATCTGGTAGTAGTACGTGCTGCGTGCGAGATTCGCGGCCTTGAGCAAGCTCGACAATGAATGCCGCTCACGCAGCGCACTCACGACTTGCGCTTTTTCTTTGGTGCCTGCTGCTGTTTGGCACGCAGCAGGGCATCTAACTTTTTTAGGTACGCCACCTCCGCGCGCAAACACTCGTTCTCTTTGAGCAAATCCTCGCGCGAGCGCTCGTCTTGAGCCGGCTGCGCAGCGGGTTGGGGATCTTGCTTGGACTGGGACATGATGGGTGCCCCGCCTTTGCGGCGCGGCTGTAGGGCGTCGAAACCGCCCTCATGATACTGGCGGTCCCAGCGGCTGACGCCGCCAGCCTCACGCAAATCGAACACAGCGCTGACTTGCTGATAGGACAACTCGTCGCGCCACATGCGCTGCAGCACCGTCAGCTTGAACTCGGCGCTATACGCTTCATGCTTCTTGCGTAGTCCGGATTTCCCATGGCGCTGCCACGCGTTGATCCAGCGCCGGATCACAGAACGGCCTATCCCGTACTTCTGGCTCAGCCCTGCGGTCCCAACGGCCCCCCTCAAATACTCCTGAACTACTTGGCGCTTGAACGCCTCTTCATACTTCGCCATGAAAAACACCCCAAAGGTTGAACAGATGTCCAACTTTTGGGGTGCAGTTCACTTGCAGAGGGCCTTGATCTAATTACGCTTTCCGAACTTTAGCGCCACAACACGTTCGAATTTTCCAAACTATTACGCCATTTTCCGAACTATATTGTCCCGCTACAGCCGGGACTCAGGCGAAGTTGCTCGCGACGAAATCCCAGTTGACCAGGCTCCAGAACGCCTCGACGTACTTCGGACGGGCGTTGCGATAGTCGATGTAGTAGGCGTGTTCCCACACGTCGCAGGTCAGCAGCGGCTTGGCGTCCGTCGTCAGCGGCGTGGCGGCATTGGAGGTGGACACCAGGTCCAGCGAGCCGTCCGCCTTCTTCACCAGCCAGGCCCAGCCCGAGCCGAAGGTGCCAATGGCGACCTTGGTGAACTCTTCCTTGAACTTGTCGAAGCTGCCCCACTTGGCGTTGATGGCGTCAGCCAGCGCGCCGGCCGGAGCGCCGCCGCCGTTGGGCTTCAGGCCGTTCCAGTAGAACGTGTGGTTCCACACCTGCGCGGCGTTGTTGAAGAGGCCGCCCGAGGACTTCTTGACGATGTCTTCCAGGCTCAGGTTCTCGAACTCGGTCCCCGGGATCAGGTTGTTCAGGTTCGTGACGTAGGTCTGGTGGTGCTTGCCGTAGTGGAACTCCAGGGTTTCCTTGGAGATGTGCGGCGCCAGGGCGTCGAGTGCGTACGGCAGCGGGGGGAGCGTGTGGGCCATTGTTCTTCCCTTCTGTGGGTTGCGTGGGTTGGGAGCGAAGATTGTAGGAGAGATGCAAAACCGGCGCAAACCGCACGCCGAATCACCGGAATACCCGCGAAACAGGTACGGAATCGCACGACATCGCTACGTGTTCATGCGCCGGTCACATCTCGGGCAGCTTGGGCTGGACCTGAGCGATCTCGATATCGACCGCGCCCCGCGCCAGCCGCGCCTCGATGCGCGCGCGCGCATGCAGCGCGGCCGGATCGCGGATGGCCTGCCCCTTGGCATCGAGCAGCACCGCGTAGCCGCGCTCCAGCGTGCGCTGCGGCGCCAGCAGTTCCAGCCCGGCCTGATGATGCGACAGGCGGGTCTGCGCACGGTCCAGCGTGGCGCGCATGGCGCGTGCCAGCGCGGCCTCGATGCCCTGCAGCGCGGTGCGTTCGCGCGCGATGTCCGGCCGGGCGGCGTCCAGCCGCATCGCCAGCAGGCGCTGCCCATGCTCGGCGCGCTGCACGCGGCCATGCAGAGCGAAGCGCAGGCGGCCTTCCAGATGCGCCAGCCCGGCGCGCCGTTCGCGCATCTGCGCCTGCGGGCTGCGCAGGCGGCGGGCCAGCCAGTCGACCGTCTGGGCGCGGCGGTCCAGCTGCCGGCGCAGCGTCGCGGACAGCGCGTCCCAGCAGCCCGCCACATCGCGCAGCATGCGGGCGCGGTCGGGGCTGACCAGTTCGGCGGCCCCGGTCGGCGTGGGCGCGCGCACGTCGGCGACGAAATCGACGATGGTGACGTCGGTCTCATGGCCGACGCCGGCCACGATGGGAATGTCCGAGGCCGCCACGGCGCGCGCGACCGGCTCTTCGTTGAAGGCCCACAGGTCTTCGATGCTGCCGCCGCCCCGGCACAGGATGATCACATCGACTTCGGCCCGCGCGTTGACGAGATCGAGCATGGCCGCAATCCGCTCGGCCGCGCCGGCGCCCTGCACCGGTACGGGATAGACCACCACCGGCACATGCGGCGCGCGCCGATGCAGCGTGGTCAGCACATCGCGCAATGCCGCCGCCTGCAGCGAGGTCACCACGCCGATCGCATGCGGATGGCGCGGCAGCGGACGCTTGCGCGCCGCATCGAACAGCCCCTGTGCCTCCAGCGCCGCCTTGAGCCGCAGGAAGGCCTCGTACAGATTGCCCAGGCCGGCCCGGCGGATGGCCTCGACGCTCAACTGCAGCTCGCCGCGCGCCTCGTACAGCGTGACCAGCGCGCGCACCTCGACCGCCTCCCCCTCGCGCGGGGTGAAATCGGCGTACTGGTTGCGGCCCTTGAACATCACGCAGCGGATCTGCGCGCCGGCATCCTTGAGCGAGAAATACCAGTGCCCGCTGCCGGCGCGCGTGAAGTTCGAAATCTCGCCGCGCACCCAGCCGAGCGCAAAGTGGCGCTCCAGCAGCCCGGCGATGCGCCGGTTGACCTCGGAGACGGACAGCACCTCCTGCCCGCCCCGCCCCGGCCCGACCGGCGAGGGCGGCGGGGGTGCCGGAACGGCCGATGGCGATGCCGGCGCGGCGGCCGGAGTATCCATCCAGAAAGGGCGGCGAGAGGGCGGCGGAGAGGTCATGAAGTGGTCGATCCAGCGCAATGCAATGGGGTTCCGGGGCGAGGTCTACCCTGAATAGATGAGTGAAACCGGCAACCGGTGCCTACCTGTCCACAGCATACCGCCCTTGTCAAGCTTGACAGACCTCACGTGACGCGCTCTCTGCATTTCTACGCAACCCATTGATTCTTATGATAAATCCGCAATGTCAAATTTTCAGCAGCGTAAGTAATTCCGTTCTGCGTCAAGCATTTAGCGCAAGCGCCCCAAGGATGTTCACAAAGTTATCCACAGCGGTGCTGGAAAACCTCGAGATCGTGCCCGGGCAGTGGATAAAACCTGGGGTGCGCCGGGTTTCGCACCGCTCTCCGTGGCATGCAATCCCGCCTGCACAATTTTTAGGCGGGATCTCGAACATCCTTTTGAATCAGTCACTTAAGCTGTTTTTCCTGAGGATGTCCACAATCGGTCCACAGCACTGTCCCGGTTCATTGTGGATTGTGCGGATTCGGACGCCGCGATCCGTTTCCGGCACCGGCGGACGCGCCGCCCGATGGCGTGCCGTTGCATGGTCGAGCCGGCCGACACGCAGCGCGAGCCCCGTTTTTTGGAAGACACGCGGCAGCAGCGTCGACCGGGAGGCCGTTGGACGCCATCCCCAACAGGCTTTCTGCCCGGCACCCGGTACGGGAACCCGTTTGCCCATTTTTTAAGCAAATCCAGGAACCCCCTTTCCAATCAATGGCTTAAGTTGCTTGTCCCGGCAATGTCCACAACCGGTCCACAACACTGTCCCGGTCCGCTGTGGATTGACCGGCCTGGATCAGCGCGATTCGCTTGCGACACGCAGAAACGCGCATCGGCACAACATGCCGCCGCACCGTCGAGCCGGTCCGAAGCGCGGGATGGCACGGCTCAGGAGACGCGGACACTGTCGAAACGCGCGCCGGGCGCCCTCCCCATCCGCTTTTCCACCCGGCACGCGGCACATGAACCTTCTTGCTCATTTTTTAATCAGAAGCAGGAACCCCCTTTCCAATCAATGACTTAAGGTATTTGTCCTGACAATGTCCACAACCCGTCCACAACACTGTCCCGGTCCGTTGTGGATTGCGCGGGCCCAAACCACCGCGCTCCGCAGCCGACATCCGCAAGCGCGCCCCATTGCGAGGCTGCGCCGTGATGCCGCCCCGCGTTCGGCGATGCCGGCGGCAATGACGGCAACCGGGACCGGTTCTGTACGCGACGCTCACCCGCTTCTCCGCCGGAGGCCCTGCTCCAAGCGCTTCTGCCCAATTTTTAAGCAGGATCAGGAACCCCCTTTTGAATCAACGACTTGAGTTGTTTGTCCTGGCAATGTCCACAACCGTTCCACAGCGCTGTCCCGGCCCGTTGTGGATTGCCATGGCATCGTGCGGCGCGCGCGGCCGCCGAGCGTCGCACATGCGCATCGCCGCAGTGCGCCATCGAGTTGCCGAGGCAGGTCCGACGCGCTAGAGTGGCGCCTGTTTTTGCCGCAACGAACCGTGTTCGGGGACGCGGGCGGCAATAACGGCAATCGGGCGCCAGTCAGGCGCATCTTTTCCATTACGACAAAACGGGTTGTCCTGTGTTTTCCATCATCCAAGCCGCCGGCTGGCCGATCTGGCCGCTGCTGATTGCCTCGGTGCTCGCCCTGGCGCTCATCATCGAACGCTTCGTCGCCTTGCAGCGCAAGAAGATCATTCCTCCCAAGGTGTATGACGAGGCCCTGGCGGTGGCACACCAGCGCAAGGCGACGCCAGAAGTCGTGAACACGCTGGAACAGGGCTCGCCGCTGGGCCGCGTGCTGGCCGCCGCACTGCGCCACGTGGTGCTGCATCCGGCCACCACGCGCGAAGCCGCCAAGGAAGTGGTGGAAGAAGCCGGTCAGAACGTCGCCCACCGCCTGGAGCGCTACCTGAACGCACTCGGCACCATCGCCTCGGTGGCGCCGCTGATGGGTCTGTTCGGCACCGTGGTCGGCATGATCGAGATCTTCGGCAGCCAGACCGCCGCCGGCACCAACCCGCAGACGCTCGCGCACGGCATCTCGGTCGCGCTGTACAACACGGCGCTGGGCCTGGTGGTGGCCATCCCGACGCTGATCTTCTGGCGCTACTTCCGTGGCGTGGTCGACAGCTACGTGGTCGAACTCGAGCACCTGTCCGCCACGTACCTCGACGCGATCCTGCCGCCGCGGCGCGGCTGACCGGCACGCACTGGAGCAAGCCATGCGCTTCCGCCCGCGCCATGCCCGCGAAGAGCCGGAGATCAACCTGATCCCGCTGATCGACGTGCTGCTCGTGATCCTCATCTTCCTGATGATCACGACCACGTATTCCCGTTACACCGAACTGAAGGTCAACCTGCCGACCGCCGACGCGGCGAAGGCCACCGAGCGCCCGGGCCAGATCGTCGTATCGATCACGGCCAACGGCGTCTATTCGGTCGACAAGCAGGTGCTCGACACCCGCGACGTGACCAGCCTGTCCGATGCCCTGCGCAGTGCCGCGGGCAGCGGCGGCGGTCCCGAGCCGGTGGTGGTGATCAACGCCGATGCGCAGGCCGCGCACCAGGCTGTCGTCAACGTGATGGAAGCCGCCCGCGTGGCCGGCTTGTCGCACCTGACCTTCGCCACCCAGACCGGCAACGCCGCTCGCTGACCCCGCCCGCACCGCATGCCCGTTGCCCAGCACCGCCTAGCCAGCTTCGTCACCCGCCAATGGCAGCGGCGCGGCTGGTTTGCGCGGATGCTGTGGCCGCTGTCGCTGCTGTTCGGGGCCGTCAGCGGGCTGCGCCGGCGGCTGTTCCGCTGGGGCTGGCTGCGCTCGGTGCGCCTGCCGGTGCCGGTGGTGGTGGTCGGCAATGTCACCGTCGGCGGCGCCGGCAAGACGCCGGCCGTGATCGCGCTGGCCTCGGCGCTGGCCGACGCGGGCCTGCGCCCCGGCATCGTCTCGCGTGGCTACGGCGCGCTGCTCAAGCACCCGCGCCCGGTGCGCGAGCATTCCCGCGCGGAAGACGTCGGCGACGAGCCCCTGCTGATCGCCCGTGCCACCGATCTTCCGGTCTGGGTCTACCCCGACCGTGTGCTGTGCGCGCAGACATTGCTGGCCTCGCACCCCGGCTGCAACGTGATCATCTGCGACGACGGCCTGCAGCACTACCGCCTGCGCCGCGACATCGAGATCGTGGTGTTCGACCTGCGCATGGGCGGCAACGGCTTCCTGCTGCCGGCCGGCCCGCTGCGCGAGCCGATGACCCGCCGCCGCGACGCCACGCTGATCAACGACCCCAACTACCGCGCCACGCACGACCGCCCCGACATCTACGGCATGCGGCTGGACCTGCAGGATGCATACAACCTGGCCGATCCGGCGCTGCGCCGTCCGCTGAGCCAGTTCGCGCGGCTGTCGGGCGATCAGTTGCTGGCCGCCGCGGGCATCGGCAACCCCGAGCGCTTCTTCGCCTCGCTGCGCGCCGCCGGGCTCCAGCCGGCCACCCTGCCGCTGCCCGACCACTACGACTTTGCAGACAACCCGTTCGCGGATGCCGGCGCCGAAACCATCCTGATCACCGAAAAGGATGCCGTAAAATGCGGCCATCTCGACGACCCGCGCATCTGGGTGGTGCCGACCACGCCGGTGGTCGATGCCGCGCTGGTCGAACAGGTCTGCCGGCGCGTGCGCGCCCTGGCCGATCGCTCAACTTCTCAGGCTGGCGCACAATAACGACTGTGCCCCCGCCGCATCGGCGGGCTGCCGTGCCGCCCGCCCCGGAGCCTTACCGTCATGGACAATCGCCTGCTGGAAATCCTGGTCTGCCCGCTGTGCAAGGGCACGCTGCAACACGACCGCGCCCATAACGAACTGATCTGCCACGTCGACAAGCTGGCCTATCCGATCCGCGACGGCATCCCCGTGATGCTGGCCGACGAGGCGCGCCAGACCGTCGAAGGCACGCCGGTCGATCCGGCCTGACGCGGACGACGCCCCGCCATGTCGCACGCGCCGTTCATTGCCGTCATCCCCGCGCGGCTCGCCTCCACGCGGCTGCCCAACAAGCCGCTGGCCGACATCGGCGGCAAGCCGATGGTGGTGCGCGTGGCCGAACGCGCGCACCAGTCGTCGGCGGCGCGCGTGGTGGTCGCCACCGATGCCGTCTCGGTGGCCGATGCCTGCATGCAGCACCATATCGAGGCGGTGCTGACCCGTGCCGACCACGCGTCGGGCACGGACCGGCTGGCGGAGGTCGCCACCGTGCTGGCGCTGCCCGATGACGCCATCGTCGTCAACGTGCAGGGCGACGAACCGCTGATCGCCCCGACGCTGATCGACAACGTGGCCGCGCACCTGCGCGACCACGCCGATTGCGCCATCGCCACCGCCGCCCATCCCATCCGCGCCGCCGCCGACATCTTCAACCCGAACGTGGTCAAGGTCGTGCTGGACGCCGCCGAGCGCGCGCTGCTGTTCTCGCGCGCCCCGCTGCCCTGGGCGCGCGATGCCTGGACGCCCGCCGCGCTGGACCAGCCCGCCGCCGAACGCCCGCTGCCCGCCATGCCGGTGCTGCGCCATATCGGCATCTACGCCTACCGTGCCGCCTTCCTGCGACGCTTCCCGCAGCTGGCCGCCGCGCCGCTGGAGCAGACCGAGCAGCTCGAGCAACTGCGCGCCATGTGGCACGGCGAACGCATCGCCGTGCTGACCACCGACGATGCACCGGCCGCCGGCGTCGATACGGCGGAAGACCTCGCCCGCGTGCGCGCGGCATGGAGCGATTTATTGTCGCAGGACGGGCCCTAGCGGGAACTTTGCCCCGCCGCGCGGCAATCCCCCCGCGCCGCCATGGCATAATCGCGAGGATGACAAGTCGCATGCCGCCGCCCACGACAGGCGCGGCAGCGATGGCACGGAGACAAATCGAGCCATGGGCGCTGCCGTCCGGCGGAGCCTCATTCCCAGTGTCCTGGTAAGGCTGGCGTCAAGTTCGCCCGCTAGGCTCCCCGTTTGCGTTGCTCGCATCACCAGACGTTTTGGGAATCGGTCCCGCGCACCGGACCGATTCCCAACGCGTTTCAAGCAATTGGCGCACCGGAATTTAAAACTTGAGGAACTCGTCACCATGCGGTTGATTCTGTTGGGCGCACCCGGCGCCGGCAAAGGTACGCAAGCCAAATTCATCTGCGAACGCTTCGGCATTCCGCAGATCTCCACCGGCGACATGCTGCGCGCCGCCGTCAAGGCCGGCACCCCGCTGGGCATCGAAGCCAAGAAGGTGATGGACGCCGGCGGCCTGGTGTCCGACGACATCATCATCGGCCTGGTGAAGGACCGCCTGCAGCAGTCCGACTGCAAGAACGGCTACCTGTTCGACGGCTTCCCGCGCACCATCCCCCAGGCCGAAGCCATGAAGGATGCCGGCGTGCCGATCGACTACGTGCTGGAGATCGACGTGCCGTTCGACGCCATCATCGAGCGCATGAGCGGCCGCCGCGTGCACGTGGCCTCGGGCCGGACCTATCACGTCAAGTACAACCCGCCCAAGAACGAGGGCCAGGACGACGAAACCGGCGATCCGCTGATCCAGCGCGACGACGACAAGGAAGAAACCGTCCGCAAGCGCCTGTCCGTGTACGAGAACCAGACCCGCCCGCTGGTGGACTACTACTCCGGCTGGGCCGAGAACGGCAACGGTGCCGCCAAGGTGGCGCCGCCCAAGTACCGCAAGATCAGCGGGATCGGCAACGTGGAAGACATCACCGGCCGCGTGTTCGGCGCACTGGAAGCCTGACCCGGCCGCTACACCGCACCACCGAAACGCTCCGCTTGCCGGAGCGTTTTTTTTGCGCGCGCCGACCGCCCGGCCTGCCGTCCACCGCCGGCTTCGCGGTAACATATGACGTTGACGTAAACGTCAATTACCTCGAAGACCCCATCAGGAGACAGGCATGGAGATTCGCGATCAGGTGTTCATCGTCACCGGCGGCGCGTCGGGCTTGGGCGCGGGAACGGCGCGCGCGCTGGCGGAGGCCGGCGGCAAGGTGGTGATCGCAGACCTGAACGAGGCCGCCGGCGCGGCGCTGGCGCAGGAGATCGGCGGGCGCTTCGTGCGCTGCGACGTCAGCTCGGAAGCCGACGGCCAGGCCGCGGTGCAGGCCGCCACCTCGCTCGGCGCGCTGGCGGGGCTGGTGAACTGCGCGGGCATCGCCCCGGCGTCGCGCACGGTGGGCAAGGCCGGACCGCACCCGCTCGACCAGTTCGCGCGCGTCATCAACATCAACCTGATCGGCACGTTCAACATGATCCGCCTGGCGGCCACGGCGATGACCTCCAACGCCCCCAATGCCGGCGGCGAGCGCGGCGTCATCATCAACACCGCGTCGGTGGCGGCGTTCGACGGGCAGATCGGCCAGGCCGCCTATGCGGCATCCAAGGGCGGCGTGGTGGCGATGACGCTGGCGATCGCGCGCGACCTGTCGCGCGACGGCATCCGCGTGATGACGATCGCGCCGGGCATCTTCGAGACGCCGATGCTGCTGGGCATGCCGCCGGAGGTGCAGGATGCGCTGGGCAAGATGGTGCCGTTCCCGCCGCGGCTGGGGAAACCGGCGGAGTATGCGCAGCTGGCGCGCGCCATCATCGAGAACCCGATGCTCAACGGCGAGACGATCCGGCTCGACGGCGCCATCCGCATGCAGCCGAAGTAAGGCCGACTGGCTGTGAGCGTCAGGCAG
Organism: Ralstonia nicotianae; assembly: GCF_018243235.1. NCBI lineage: Bacteria > Pseudomonadati > Pseudomonadota > Betaproteobacteria > Burkholderiales > Burkholderiaceae > Ralstonia > Ralstonia nicotianae. The sequence goes on along the minus strand of NZ_CP046674.1, from coordinate 875,300 downwards.
TGGTTTACGGACGGGCGCGCACCGGTCGCCAGGCGGCTGATGTATCGTCGGGAAGATCACCCTGGATGGACTCAAGGGTCGGCTCGGGATGCCGGCCACGGGATGTGCGTCTCCCAGGCCTCGCGCAGTCGCACCCACTGGATTGGCTTGCGAAGCAACTCGTCGAACGCACGGTTGCTGTCGCAACCCATTCGGGCCAAGGGTTCCAGCAAGTCGTCGTGCCCTTGGACACGCAGACACCGGAAAGCGGCTAATTCGAGGACAAGCGCGACAGCAGCCGCGGCTCAAGCCCACCTCGTTGAGCCGCGTCGAACCGATACGGCGCAGGCCGTGGACGGTGAACGGTTTTAGCTAACGGCAAACCGGCGCGCTTGGCCTGCTCGGCCGCGATCTATCGCGGGCAGCGCCCCCTCCTTCGGCCTGTCATGCAGGCGCCTTTTTCAGCCCGCCGCTCCACCCCGCGGCGGCCCCGAAAAACCCCCGGCAAGCTGCGTGCGCAAGTGCTGCACCAGCGCGCTGACAGCGCTCGGCACGACCGGGCTGTACGGCCGGATGGCAAGGATCTGCTCGCCAAACACCCCGACCGGTCGCCACGCTTCAAGCACCGGCACGAGCCGGCCCGCATCGATGTCGTGTTGAGCACTGAAGTCCGGCAACAGCGCGATGCCAAGCCCGCCGAGCGCCGCCTCGCGCATCGCCTCGCTGTTGTTGGCGGCAAAGCAGCCGCGGATGGGCACGCTGACGCGGCCGCGCTTTCGGCCACGCGGTTCGAAGCTCCACGCCGCCGGCTCATTGCCGCGCAGGTAATACAGACAATCGTGATCCACCAGCGCCTGCGGATGCTCGGGCGTGCCGCGCCGCGCCAGGTAATCCCGGCTGGCCACGAGCACGGCTTGCGTCCGGCACAGCGTCCAGGCGACGTGCGTTTCCGGCGCAGCCGTCACATGACGGATCGCCAGGTCAAAGCCCTCCTGCGTGAGCGAGTGCAACCGATCCGACAGGTCCAGCTCAATGCGCACGCCGGGGTAGCGCTGCAGGAAGGCCGGCAGCAGCGGCACGATCTGCTGCCGGCCGAGCGCGACCGGCACGGTCACGCGCACGAGCCCGCGCGGCTCGCCGGCCAGATCCTTCACGCGCGCGAAATGCACGGCGATCGTCTCGTAGGCGTCGCGCGTGCTGTCGACCAGCGTCTGCCCGGCCTCGGTCAGGCGTACGCTGCGCGTCGTCCGTCGCACCAGCGGCACCGCTGCCGCCTTCTCGAGGTCGGCAATGCGCTGACTCATGGCCGCCTTGCTGATGCCCAGACGTTGGGCCGCGGCGGTGAAGCTGTTCGTCGTCGCGAGCACCGTCAGCGAATGGATGTGCGGCAGCAGCGTCTGGATATTTTTCAGATTCATCATTTGATTGTTCACTAATCCAAACAGTGATTCAAGCGTACCGGGCTTCTCCGGTGCCGGGCGGCTGCCTAGACTGCAGCTTCCCCCAGCCAACAGGAGACACGATGCACCCCGCCTTCACCTCCGACGCAGACGTCGGCCACTACATCAACGGCGCGCGACTGCCTGGCCGCAGCGGTCGCTTCCAGGACGTGTTCAATCCCGCTGCCGGCAAGGCCGCCCGGCGCGTCGCGCTGGCCGAAGCGGACGAGGTGAACCAGGCCGTCGCCGCCGCGAAGGCCGCCTTTCCCGCCTGGGCCGACACGTCGCCGATCCGGCGCGCGCGCGTACTGCATCGCTTTCTGCAACTGATGAACGAGCATCGCGACGCGCTCGCGGCCATCATTACCGCCGAGCACGGCAAAGTGTTCTCGGATGCGCAGGGCGAGGTGGCTCGCGGCATCGACATCATCGAGTTCGCCTGCGGCATTCCGCAGTTGCTCAAGGGCGACTACACCGATCAGGTCAGCACCGGCATCGACAACTGGACGATGCGCCAGCCGCTGGGTGTCGTAGCCGGCATCACGCCGTTCAACTTTCCGTGCATGGTGCCGTGCTGGATGTTCCCGGTGGCGATTGCGGCGGGCAACACCTTCGTGCTCAAGCCGAGCGAGCGCGACCCGTCGGCATCGCTGTTCATCGCCGATCTGCTGATGCGGGCCGGCCTGCCCGCCGGCGTCTTCAACGTCGTGCAAGGCGGAAAGCCGGCGGTCGATACGCTGCTCGACCATCCCGACGTGCAGGCGGTCAGCTTCGTCGGCTCCACGCCGATCGCGGCCTACGTCCAGCAGCGCGGCGTGCAGGCGGGCAAGCGCGTGCAGGCGCTCGGCGGCGCCAAGAACCATCTGGTCGTGATGCCCGACGCGAACCTCGACCAGGCGGTCGACGCCCTGATCGGCGCGGCCTACGGCTCGGCGGGCGAGCGCTGCATGGCGACCAGCATCGCGGTGCTGGTCGGCGACGTGGCCGACCGCATCGTGCCGGCGCTGGCCGAACGCGCCCGCACACTCGTCGTCGGCGACGGCATGATGCCCGACGTGGAGATGGGGCCGATCGTCACCCGCGAAGCACTGCAGCGCATCGAAGGCTACGTTGAACAGGGCGTGGCCGAAGGCGCGAAGCTGGTGGTCGACGGGCGCGGCCTGCGCGTGCCCGGCCGTGAGCAAGGCTTCTTCACCGGCGGCACGCTGTTCGACCACGTCACACCGTCGATGCGGATCTACCAGGAGGAAATCTTCGGCCCGGTGCTGGGCTGCGTGCGCGTGAAGGACTTCGCCGAGGCGGTATCGCTGATCAATGCCCACGAATACGGCAACGGCGTCGCCTGCTACACCAGCGACGGCGGCATCGCACGCGAGTTCGCGCGCCGCATCCAGGTCGGCATGGTGGGCATCAACGTGCCGATCCCGGTACCAATGGCCTGGCACGGCTTCGGCGGCTGGAAGAAGAGCCTGTTCGGCGACATGCATGCGTATGGCGAAGAAGGCGTGCGCTTCTATACGCGGCAGAAGTCGGTCATGCAGCGCTGGTCGTCCAGTATCGGCAAGGGCGCCGAGTTCGCCATGCCGACCGCCAAATAGCGCCGCGAGGCCCTGATGCGGCTAGCCGGCCGGCAGCGCCATGCGGCGGATCATCTGCCATACCGCCTCGGCCGCCGGCGACAGCGAGCGGTCATGCCGCCGCGCCAATACGATGCCGCGCGTCTCGCGCGGCGCAAGCGGCACCGACACCAGTTGCGACGACGACGGCAGCGGCAGCGAAAGCGCCGGCACCACGCCCGCGCCGATGCCGGCCTCCACCATGCCGAACACGGCGGCGGTATGCCCCATCTCCTGCGCCACATCGGGCTGCACGCCGTGGCGCAGAAAGATGCGGTCGAGCAGCGGACGGCTGCCGGAAGCGTGGTCGAGCAGCACGATGGCGGTGCGGTGCAGCTCTTTCCAGCGCACGCTGCCGCGCCGCGCGAACGGATGGTCGCGCCGGCACACCAGGCAGAACGGATCGGTCAGCAGCGGCTCGGTCCACAGGCCCTCGGTGTCCAGCGGCTCGATCACCACGCCGAAGTCGGCGCCGCCGCCGCGGATCAGCTGCAGCGTATCGACCTGCACCGAATCGCGCACGATCATGCGGATGTCGGGATAGCGCTTGGCGCACTCGGCCACGTAGAGCGGCATCAGCCGCGTCGACACCGTCGGGCTCGACGCCACCACCACGCGGCCGCGCCGCTGCTCGCCCACCTGGCGCGCCTGGTGCAGCGTGTCGTCCAGGTCGGCGACGAGGCGCTCGAGCGCCGTCGCCAGCGAGCGCCCCACCTCGGTCAGCACCACCTCGCGCGTGGTGCGGTCAAGCAGCTTGAGCCCCAGTTCGCCTTCCAGCTCCGAGATCGACCGGCTGACGGCCGGCTGGGTCAGGCCGATCGTGTCGCCCGCGCGACTGAAGCTGTGCGCGCGTGCCACGGCAAGGAAGACGCGCAACTGGCGCAGCGTCACATTCATGTGGGTACCGTATGAATTGATTCGATCAATGCATTTGTATTCTAGGCGGGGATGGCGTGCAATAGCGGCCATCCCTTGATCCGATCGGCGCCGTGGCTGCGCAAGCACATGAAGATCCCCTTCCTTTCCCGCATCGACGGCTTCATCCGCGCCATGCTGGTGATGGTCCTGCTGGCCCTGCTGTTCCCGTCGCTGGGCGCGAGCGCGGGGCCGCTGCACCTCGATATCGTCACCGTGCTGGGGGTGTCGCTGGTGTTCTTCCTGCACGGCGCGGCGCTGTCGCGCGAGAAGATCGTCGAAGGCGCGCGCAACTGGCGCCTGCACCTGTTCGTGCAGAGCTGCACGTTCGTCCTGTTCCCGCTGATCGGCGCGGCGATCCTGGTCGCATGCAAGCCCTTCATCCCGGCCGAGCTGCTGCTGGGCGTGTTCTACCTGTGCGCGCTGCCGTCCACGGTGTCGTCGTCGGTGGCGATGACCGCGATGGCCAAGGGGAACGTGCCGGCCGCCATCTTCAATGCCACCATCTCGGGCCTGATCGGCATGGTGGCCACGCCGCTGCTGATGAGCTTCGTGATCCAGGCCTCCGGCGCGGAGCTGCCGGTCGGCAAGGCACTGCTGGGCGTGGCCGAGCAGTTGCTGCTGCCCTTCGTGCTGGGCCAGCTGCTGCGCCCGGCCATCGGCGGCTTCATCACGCGGTATAAGGCGATCATCAACAAGGTCGATCGCGCGGTGATCCTGCTGATCGTCTTCAACTCGTTCGCCGATTCGACACATGCGGGCGTGTGGTCGAAGTATCCGTGGGAGACCATCGTCGCCGTGGCGATCATGAGCGGCGCGCTGCTGTTCGTGGTGCTGGGCGCGACGACGTGGATCGCGCGGCGCTTCGGCTTCGGCCTGGCCGATGAGATCACCGCCGTGTTCTGCGGCTCGAAGAAGAGCCTGGCCAACGGCGTGCCGATGGCGAAGATCCTGTTTGCCGGCAACCCGGCGCTGGGCCTGATCGTGCTGCCGATCATGATCTATCACCAACTGCAGCTGATCGTCTGCTCGACGCTGGCGCGCCGGTACGCGGATCGCATCGCGCACGCGGAAGACCGGGCCGCCGACCGCGCCGGCCAGCCCGCCTGATCGGCCACACCACGATCTACGCCGGCGCGCTCAGGACAGCATCGCCGCCGGCCGTCACACGCCCGGATTGCGCGACAGCGGCGGGTTCTTGGCGAAGTAGGCGCGGATGCCGCGCAGGATCGCCTCGGCCAGCTGGTTCTGGTAGGCGCTGTCGGTGAGCTTGGACTCTTCTTCCGGGTTGCTGATGAACGCCGTCTCGATCAGGATCGACGGAATGTCCGGCGCCTTCAGCACCGCAAACCCGGCCTGCTCGACCTGTCCCTTGTGCAGGCGGTTGATGCCGCCGATCTGCTCCAGCACCGACCGGCCGACCTTCATGCTGTCGCTGATCTGCGCGGTGGTCGACAGGTCCAGCAGCACGCGCGTGACCTGCGCATCCTTGGAGCCCAGGTTGGCCCCGCCGATCATGTCCGCCGCGTTCTCCTTGTTGGCGAGCCACTTGGCCTGGGCGCTGGAGGCGCCGCGCTCGGACAGCGCAAACACCGATGCCCCCTTCGCCTCCGGCGACAGGAAGGCATCGGCGTGGATGGAGACGAACAGGTCGGCCTGCACGCGGCGCGCCTTCTGCACGCGCACGTTGAGCGGCACGAAGTAGTCGGCGTCGCGCGTCATCATGGCGCGCATGTTGGGCTGGGCGTCGATCTTGGCGCGCAGCAGGCGGGCGACCGACAGCACCACGTCCTTCTCGTGCGTGCCGGCGCTGCCGGTGGCGCCCGGGTCTTCGCCGCCGTGGCCGGGATCGATCGCCACCGTCAGCAGCCGGCGCATGCGCGGACCGGCAGCCGCGCCGCGCGGCACCGGCGGCTCGGGTTCGATCGCCAGCGGCGGCGACATCGGCGCGTTGGCCAGCGCCGGCGGATTGTCGGCGGCGGGCGACGCGGGCTTGCGCGACGGCGCGCGATTGGCCAACGCCGGACGCCCATCCGCGGCCGGCCGCGTGGCCGCGGACGCCGGGCTGCCGGCGCTGCGGCGCGCCAGCGCGGCGATGGGATCGTCGTCCTCGGCCGGTGCCGGCATCGGCGCGCCGCCCGAGGCGATGAAGCGCTGCTGCTTGTCTTCGGTCGCGCGCACCAGCTGCATCAGCGGGTCAAGCGGATTGGCCGGATACAGGTCGAACACCAGCCGGTTGCGATAGCCGGCGATCGGCAGCAGCGTGAACACCTGCGGATTGACGCTCTCCTTCAGGTCGAACACCAGGCGCACCACGCGCGGCCGGTTCTGGCCCACGCGCACCTGGCGGATGTACGGATCGTTCGGCGTGATCTTGGCCACCAGCTCGCGCAGCGTCGGGTTCAGGTCAAGGCCGTCGATGTCGACAACCAGGCGGTCTGGGTCCGCCACCAGCTGGTGCGTGGCCGACAGCGCGGTGTCCGACTCGATGGTCACGCGCGTGTAATCCTGCGCCGGCCACACGCGCACCGCCACGATGTTGGCGCCGAAGGCGATCTGCGGACCGGCCAGGCTGAGGACGACCGTCCCGGCGCCCGCCCGGGCCATGCGCGACAGCCATTGCCTGCGCGCCTGGCTGGGCAGGTGGGAATCGTCCGGTTGGTCGGTCGGCAGATGCTTGATCAGCATGGGGGCAGCAGTTGCAACAGTTGAAGGCCGGTCGGCGTGCGTGCGCTCAGGCGCGCGAGGCGTGGTGCGTGTTCAACGCCGTCGTCGTAGGTTTCGTGCACCGTGTCGACGGCCAGGGCGATGTGCAGGTCGGGCGTGCCGAGCAGCGCCTGCGCCTTCTCGGGCCATTCGACCAGGCACAGCGCGGGCTCGGCGAAGCAGTCGCGAAAGCCCGCGTCGGTCCATTCCTCGGGATCGACGAAACGGTACAGGTCGAAGTGGTAGACCTTCTGCGTGCCGGAAGCTCCGGGCACCTCGTAGGGCTCGACCAGCGTATAGGTGGGGCTGCGCACGCGGCCGGTGTGGCCCAGGCCGTGCAGGATGGCGCGCGACAGCGTGGTCTTGCCCGCGCCCAGGTCGCCCGAGAGCTGGACCTGCAGGGGCCGCGGACCCAGCGCCCGCACGGCCTGCGCGAAGGCCGCGCCGAACACGGCGGTGGCGGCCTCATCAACAAGCGGCACGGTGCGCTCGGCGAGCGGTTCGGTCGGGCCGGCGGGAGCGGCGGCGGGCGGCACGGTGGGCACAGGAGGCATTGCGTACAATTTAGGCATGTCCGGAACCCCCACGTCACTGCCCGAACCGGGTCTCGATGCGCGCCTGCCCGCCGATGAGGCCGGGATGGCCGCGCTTGTCGCACAGATCCGTTCCTGGGGCACCGAACTCGGCTTCGACGCCATCCGCATCGCCGACATTGACCTGTCGCACGCCGAAGACGGGCTGCGGACGTGGCTTGCGCAGGGGTTTCACGGTGACATGGATTATATGGCGAACCATGGCATGCTCCGCGCACGTCCGGCCGAGCTTGTTGCCGGAACGGTACGCGCCATCGTCGCGCGGATGCCGTATGTGCCACATCGCGGCGCGGCTCCGGCTGCCGGCGACGACTGGCGCGCCATCGAATGGGACCGCCTGCGCCGCCCCGAAGACGCCACCGTCTCGCTCTATGCGCGCGGCCGCGACTACCACAAGGTGCTGCGCCAGCGCCTGCAGAAGCTGGCCGAGCGGATCGCCGGCGCGGTCGGGCCCTACGGCTATCGCGTCTTCACCGATTCGGCGCCGGTGCTGGAAGTCGCGCTGGCGACCAACGGCGGGCTGGGCTGGCGCGGCAAGCACACGCTGCTGCTCGACCGCGACGCCGGCTCGATGTTCTTCCTCGGCGAGATCCTGATCGACCTGCCGCTGCCGGTGGACCCGCCCGTCACGCCCCGCTGCGGCCATTGCACACGCTGCATCGAGGTCTGCCCCACGCAGGCCATCGTCGCACCCTACGTGGTGGATGCGCGCCGCTGCATCTCGTATCTCACCATCGAGCACAAGGGCGCGATTCCGGTCGAGCTGCGCGCGGCGATGGGCAACCACGTGTACGGCTGCGACGATTGCCAGCTGGCCTGTCCGTGGAACAAGTTCGCCGTGCATGCGAGCCTGCCGGATTTCGACGTGCGCAACGGCCTCGATGCCACGGCGCTGGTCGATCTGTTCGGCTGGACGGAAGACCAGTTCAACCAGCGGCTGGAAGGCAGTCCGATTCGCCGCATCGGGCACGAGCGCTGGCTGCGCAATCTCGCCGTGGCGCTGGGCAATGCGCTGCGGGCGCCGTTGCCCGAGCCCGCGCACGCACGGCTGCGTGCCGCGCTGCTCACGCGCGCGGAGGATCCCTCCGCACTGGTGCGCGAGCACGTGGCGTGGGCGCTGGCTCAATAGCGCGGTTTTTTCGATTGCATCGAAATGCCGCGCATCGCTTAATGCGCATCGGCCCTGGTTTTAAACCACGGCGGATGGCAGCCCCCTAATCCATCCAACTCCGTGTTAACGCGGATGGGCGCAAAGCCTTATACCAGGCGGTACGCAAACAGTTGTTCATCAGGGCAGATACCAATTGCCCCGATTTGCAAAATCGCCAAGATATGACTCCAATAAAAACCGCTTTCCCCCGATGTTTTCCACCCGCGCTTTCATCCGCCGCGCGCTGCGTTTTGCTGCGCGTGCCCGCTCCCTCGGCACGCCGCGCGCATGGCGCCGGGGCGTAGCCGGCGCCGCGCTGCTCGCCGCATGCGCCTGGCCGGCATGGGCGGCCGCGGACATCGAGGGCGTGCGCTTCGACGAGGCGGTGCGCCTGGCCGGCCACGAGCTGCCGCTCAACGGCACGGGGCTGCGCTCGTTCTTCATGATCAAGGGCTACGTGGCCGGGCTATACCTGCCCGAGCGGGCCAAGAACGCCGCCGTGATCCTCGGCATGAAGGGGCCGAAGCGGCTGCAGATCCATCCGCTGCGCGACGTCGGCGCCGACACCTTCATCCACGCGCTCGTCGATGGCATCCACCGCAACCAAACCGAGGCGCAGGTGCGCAAGCTGGCCGACCGCCTGAGGCAGCTGGAAGACGCGATGCGCAAGATCGGCGCGACCCGCCGCGGCGACACCATCAACGTCGACTACACGCCCCAGGCCGGCACGGTCCTCTCGGTCAACGGCGTGGCGCGCGGCCGGCCGATTCCCGGCGAAGACTTCTACCAGGCCGTGCTGCGCATCTTCATCGGCGACGACCCGGTCGACCGCGACCTCAAAAGCGGACTGCTCGGCACCTGAGCGCGGGCCGCGCGGCCGGGGCGGTGCCCGCCCGGAGACCGCGCCTGTGCTAGATTCGCAGGATCGCTTTTCCGTGCCGCACACCGCCATGCCATCCCCGTTCGACGCCGTTCTGGAAGCGCCCTTCGGCAAGCTGGGCGTGCGCGTGGTCGAGGGCGCCCTGTGGGAGATCGTCTACCTGCCTGACAGCGCGCGCACCGTCGACTCGGCGGACCCGTTGATCCGCCGGCTGGCGCATCAGCTCGATGCCTACTACGACGATGCCGATGCCGTGTTCGACGTGCCGCTCACGCACACCGGCACCGGCTTCCAGCACCGCGTGTGGGACGCCATCTGCGCGGTGCCGCGCGGCGCCGTCACCACCTACGGCACCCTCGCCAAGCAGATCCGCAGCGCACCGCGCGCCGTGTGCCAGGCGTGCGGCGCGAACTGGTATCCGATCCTCATCCCCTGCCACCGCGTGGTGAGCGCCTCGGGCATCGGCGGCTTCTCCAACCACGATGAGGACGGGTTCCACCTGAACGTCAAGCGCTGGCTGCTGCGCCACGAAGGCGTGATGCTGGCATGACCCAGGCCGCCCCCGAAACCCTGCCCCCGAGCAGCACGGAGGCGATCCAGCGCTTCTGCGACGCGCTGTGGCTCGAGGACGGCCTCGCCCGCAACACGCTCGATGCCTACCGGCGCGACCTGACGCTCTACGCGCAGTGGCTCGCCGGGCGCGGCAAGGCGCTCGACCAGACCGAGGACGTCGACCTCTCCGACTACTTCGCCGCCCGCCACGAAGACAGCCTCGCCTCCACCGCCAACCGGCGGCGCACGGTGTTCAAGCGCTTCTTCCAATGGGCCTTGCGCGAGCACGTGGTCAGCGCCGACCCGACGCGCCTGCTGTCGACCGCCAAGCAGCCGCCGCGCGTTCCCAAGACGCTGTCCGAGGCGCAGGTCGAGGCGCTGATCGCCGCGCCCGATGTCGACGCCCCGCTCGGCCTGCGCGACCGCGCCATGATCGAGCTGATGTATGCGAGCGGCCTGCGCGTGTCGGAGATCGTCGCGCTCAAGACCGTCGAGATCGGCCTGAACGAGGGTGTGGTGCGCGTGATCGGCGGCAAGGGCGGCAAGGACCGGCTGGTGCCGTTCGGCGCCGAGGCCGGCGACTGGCTGCGGCGCTACCTGCGCGACGGCCGCACCGCGCTGCTGGGCGAGCGCACCGCCGATGCGCTGTTCGTCACCGCGCGCGGCGACGGCATGACGCGCCAGGCCTTCTGGTACCTGATCAAGCGCTATGCCCAGCGCGCCGACATCCACGCGCCGCTGTCGCCGCACACGCTGCGGCACGCCTTCGCCACGCACCTGCTCAACCACGGCGCCGACCTGCGCGTGGTGCAGATGCTGCTCGGCCACGCCGACATCTCCACCACGCAGATCTACACCCATGTCGCGCGCGAGCGGCTGCGCACCCTGCATGCACAGCACCATCCGCGCGGATAGGCTTTCCGCATGAGCAAACCCCGCCACGTTTCCGAGACGCCCGCCACGCAGTTCCTGAAGGCGCACGGCATCGCCTACACCGAACACGCCTACGACTACGTCGACCACGGCGGCACCACCGAATCGTCGCGCCAGCTGGGCGTGGACGAGCATCACGTGATCAAGACGCTGGTGATGGAAGACGAGCAGGCCAAGCCGCTGATCGTGCTGATGCACGGCGACTGCTCGGTCTCCACCAAAAACCTCGCGCGCCAGGCCGGCCGCAAGAGCGTGCAGCCCTGCAAGCCGGAGGTGGCGCAGCGGCACAGCGGCTACCAGGTCGGCGGCACCTCGCCGTTCGGCGTGCGCAAGGCGATGCCGGTCTATGTGGAAGCCTCGGTGCTGGCGCTGGAGCGCATCTACATCAACGGCGGCCGGCGCGGCTTCCTGGTGAGCCTGGCGCCCGCCGTGCTGACCACACTGCTCCATGCCCAGCCGGTGCAGTGCGCCAACCCCGCCTGAAACGGGCGCCGCGGCTGGTGCGCGCTACAATCGCGCAGCCTGAATTCTTCGAATCCCTATGTCCACTGTCGTCGCTACCGTCGTCTTTGCCGTGGCCGCCTACCTGATCGGCTCGGTTTCGTTTGCCGTGGTGGTCAGCCGCGCGATGGGCCTGGCCGATCCGCGCACCTACGGCTCGGGCAACCCGGGCGCCACCAACGTGCTGCGCTCGGGCAACAAGAAGGCCGCGATCCTGACGCTGCTGGGCGACGCGGCCAAGGGCTGGCTGGCGGTGTGGCTGGCGCAACTGCTGGCGCCGCGCTACGGCGTGGAAGACATGGGCATCGCCCTGGTGGTGATCGCGGCGTTCCTCGGCCACCTGTATCCGGTGTTCCACCGCTTCACCGGCGGCAAGGGCGTGGCCACCGCGGCCGGCATCCTGCTGGCGCTGAGCGGGTGGCTGGGCCTGGCGACGCTGGCGACGTGGCTGATCATCGCCACGTTCTTCCGGTATTCGTCGCTGGCGGCGCTGGTGTCGGCGGTGTTCGCACCGTTCTATTACGTGCTGCTGTTCGGCATCGACCCGCTGGCGGGTGCCATCGCCGTGATGTCGGTGCTGCTGATCGCGCGCCACCGCGCCAATATCGCCAAGCTGCTGGCCGGCAAGGAAAGCCGCATCGGCGAGAAGAAGAAGCCCACCTGAGCGCGCGGCGCCCCGCGCGCCGATGCGCCTGCGGCGGCCGACCCGTGTGCCGCCGGGCCCATTGCAGCATGGCCCGGCATGCCGACCTCCGGCAGATGTCACGCGCATTCCACGCGCAACCGGTGCGGCCGTCGCCGCGCCCAGATCCCTCCATCAGTCCGGCCGGTCGATGATCGGCTTACCCCTCCCCTGTCCGGGCACGGACAGCGCGCCGCATGGCAATATGGCCCCGAGATCCGGCAGGCATGCCGCTTTCGCAGCGGCCACGCCGATCGGCGATGCGGCCATGGCTGCGCACGGCGCGCCTCGCCCCCCGACACCGACGACAGGAGACACCGCATGACGCACGGATTCGCACTGCGCAACACGCTCGCCGTGGCCGCGCTCGCAGCGCTGGCCGGCTGCGCGGGCACGGCGCACGGCAGCCGTTGGGACACGCCGTCCGACACCGGCCTATCGGCCGAGATCCGCCGCACCGGCTTCGGCATTCCGCACATCCGCGCCAACGACTACGCCGGCCTCGGCTTCGGCATGGCCTATGCCTATGCGCAGGACAATCTCTGCCTGCTCGCCGACCAGGTCGTCACCGTCAACGGCGAGCGCGCGAAGACGTTCGGGCCGGACGGCACCGCCACCGTGTCGTTCAAGTCCATCCCCAACACTCGCTCGGATGCGTTCTTCAAGGGCATCGTCGATACGGCCGCGCTGCGTGACGGCTATGCGCGGATGTCGCCCGAGGCGCGCGAACTGCTGCGCGGCTACATCGCCGGCTACAACCGCTACCTGAAGGACACCCCGCCGGCGGACTTCCCCGCCGCGTGCCGCAACGCCGCCTGGGTGCGCCCGCTCACGCTGGCCGACATGATGCGCATGGGCGAGGAGAAGGCGATCCAGGCCAGCGCCGGCGCGATGCTGGCCGGCATCGTCGATGCGCAGCCGCCGGGCCGGGCGCCCGTGACCCATACGGTGGTCCCGCCGCACGCCGTCGATGTCGCCGCGCTCGACCGCGAGCTGCGGCTGCGCGACCTGCCCATCGGCAGCAACGGCTGGGCCTTCGGCAGTGCCGCCACGGAGAACCGGCGCGGCGTGCTGCTCGGCAACCCGCACTTCCCGTGGACGACCACCAACCGCTTCTACGAAGTCCACCTGACCGTGCCCGGCAAGCTCGACGTGATGGGCGCGTCGATCGCCGCCTTCCCCGTCGTCAGCATCGGCTTCAACCGCGACGTGGCGTGGACCCACACGGTCTCCACCGGCCGCCGCTTCACGCTGTTCGAGCTCAGGCTGGCCGAGGGCGACCCCACCACCTATCTGGTCGACGGCACGCCGCACAAGATGACCGCGCGCACGGTCGCCTTCGACGTGAAGCTGCCCGACGGCCGCATCGAGCGCCGCGCACACACCTTTTACGACACCGAATACGGCCCGGTGGTGTCGATGCCCGCCGCCGGCATGCCGTGGACCACGCAGAAAGCCTATGCGCTGCGCGATGCCAACCGCGGCAACACGCGCATGATCGACGCCTGGCTGCACATCGCGCAAGCCGGGGATGTAGCCGGCATCCACCGGGCGATCGGCAACCTGGGCATTCCGTGGGTCAACACCATCGCCGCGGACCGCAACGGCCGCGCGCTGTTCATCGACGTGTCGGCCACGCCCGACGTCTCGGCCGAGACACTCAAGCGCTGCGCCCCGTCGCCGCTGGCCGAGCGGCTGTTTAAAGGCGCCGGCCTGGTGCTGCTGGACGGCGCGCGCAGCACCTGCAACTGGCAGGTCGATCCGGCCTCGCCGGTGCCGGGGCTGATCGCGCCCGCGCGCATGCCGGCGCTCGAGCGCGACGACTTCGTCGCCAACAGCAACGACAGTTCGTGGCTGACCAACCCGGCGCAGAAGCTCACCGGCTTCCCGCCGATCATGGGCGAGGCCGACGTGCCGCAGCGCCTGCGCACCCGCATCGGCCTGATCGAGATCGGCCGCCGCCTGGCCGGCGCCGACGGCCTGCCGGGCAACCGCATCGACCTGCCGAACCTGCAGGCGATGCTCTTCCGCGATACCAACCTCGCCGGCCACCTGGTGCTGGGCGATCTGCTCGAAGCCTGCAAGGCCGCGCGCGACGCCGATGCCGACGTGCGCAACGGCTGCGTCGCCCTGGGCCGGTGGAATCGCACCGCCGCCGCCAATGCCCGCGCCGCCCACCTGTTCCGCGAGTTCTGGATGCGCGCCAAGGACATTCCGCAGGTCTACGCCACCGACTTCAACCCGGACGACCCGATCTACACGCCGCGCGGCCTGCGCATGCACGACGCGGCCGTACGCGCCACCGTGTTCAAGGCGCTCAAGGACGCGGTGGGCGCGGTGCGCGCGGCCGGCTTCGCGCTGGATGCCCCGCTCGGCACCGTGCAGGCGGTGCGCCTGCCGGACGGCGACATCGCGCTGCATGGCGGCGAGGAGTACGAAGGCGTGCTCAACAAACTGCAGAGCCTGCCGATCGGACCGCAGGGCCTGCAGGTTGACGAGGGCACCAGCTACGTCCAGACCGTCGGCTTCGACGCTCAGGGCCCCGTCGCGCAGGCCCTGCTGGTCTACGGCGAATCGACCGACCCGGCCTCGCCGCACGCCTTCGACCAGATGCGTGCGTTCTCGGCCAAGCGGTGGATCCGCCTGCCGTTCTCGGAGGCCGCCATCGCCGCCGATCCGGCGCTGAAGGTGACAAAGCTGTCGCAGTGAGCGCGGCCGGCGCGCCAAAAAGCAAACGCCCCGCGCGTGCGGGGCGTTTGCCTGAACCGGCGGGCACGATGACGAAGTGCGCCCTCTTGTGTGATGGCCGCCAATACCTCGGCATGCGCCGTTAGGGCAGCTTCGCGACGCTGTCGAGCAGCGCGGCATAGAAGCGGTCCGCATCGACGTCGTGGATCCACATCGCGTTCGGTGCGCGGCCGCTGCGGCCTTCCCAGTCGACGACGGTCTCGCCCAGCGTCCACTGGCCGGCGGTTTCGACCACCACGTTCACCTTGCGCCCGTTGAACATCGACGGGTCGAACAGATAACCGACCGCGGTCGGATCGTACATCGGCGCCCGCTCGACGCCGCGGCGCGTCTTCTGGTACGCGATCTCGGCCGCCATGATGTCGGCGACGATCGCGCCGCAGCGGTTGCCGAGCCCGCGGAACGGTGCAACCCGCGCCGGCGTGATCTGCGCCCTCATGGCGACGTCGCGCGGCAGCACGACGATCGGCACGCCGCTGCCGAACACGATCTCGGCGGCCTGCGGGTCGACGTAGATGTTGAACTCCGCGGCCGGCGTGATGTTGCCGCGCTCGAAATGCGCACCGCCCATCAGCACGATCTCGCGCAGCGCGGGGCGGATCTGCGGAGCCTCGCTCAGCGCGCTGGCGATGTTGGTCAGTGGTCCGAGCGCACACAGCGTCACGCTGTTCGGCGCCGCCTGCGTGAGCGTATCAACCAGGTACGACACCGCGTGCTGCGACGCCAGCGGTGCCAACGGCGCGGGCAGATCGACACCTTCAAGACCGGTCTTGCCATGCACGTGGGCAGCCGTGACCAGCTCGCGCGTCAGCGGCCCCGCGCAGCCGGCGTAGACCGGCAACGCATGCGTGCGGCCCGCCCAGTCGCGAATGATGCGCGCATTGCGCTCGGTCAGGCCCAGCGGCACATTGCCCGCCACGACGGTCAGGGCACGCACGTCGAGGCGCCCCCTCGCCCCGAGCGCGAACAGGATCGCGATCGCGTCGTCCTGTCCTGGATCGGCATCGATGATCACGGAGGCGGAAGCGGGGGCGCTCAGGCCAACGGCTTGCGAGCTTGCCGGCAGCAGCGCGCCGCCGGCAAACAGGCTGACCAGGTTCAGGAATGCGCGACGGGGGACATTCGGAAACGTAGCCATGTCATTCAAGGGCAACGTTGTCGTCCCGGAACCGGCTGGAGGCTCAATCGCGGAAGTTGTTGAAATCCAGCGGCGTGTCGGTCACGTCCTTGCGCAGCATGGCGATCACCGCTTGCAGGTCATCGCGCTTGGCGCCGGACACGCGCACCGCGTCGCCCTGGATGCTGCCCTGGACCTTGATCTTGCTGTCCTTGATCAGCTTGACGATCTTCTTGGACAGCTCGCCCGAGACGCCCTTCTTGATCTTGACGACCTGCTTCATCTTGTCGCCGCCGATCTTCTGCTTGTCCTGATAATCCAGGAAGCGCACGTCGACACCACGCTTGGCGAGCTTGGTCAGCAACACGTCCTTGACCTGGCCGAGCTTGAAATCGTCGTCGCCGAACAGCGTCAGCTCCTGGTCCTTGTGCTCGACGCGAGCATCCGAGCCCTTGAAATCGAAACGCGTCGAGATTTCCTTGTTGGCCTGCTCCACGGCGTTCTTCAGTTCCACCATGTTGGCCTCGCATACCACGTCGAACGACGGCATCGTTTTCTCCTTGCAGACTTGAATTGGGGATCCAGCGGTGGCGCGCGCGGGCCACCCCGCGCCATGGCTCTTATAATTCCAGCTTTTCCAGCCAACCCTGCGCCATGGCGTTGCTCGACCCGCATTATCCCCTAGGCCGGCACAACACGTTCCGTTTCGAGGCCGCCGCCCGCTATGCCGCGCACGTGCGCGCAGCGCAGGACATTGCCGAGGCACTGACCGATCCGCGCGCGCGGGGCCTGCCGGTGCTGGTGCTGGGCGGCGGCAGCAACATCGTGCTCACGCGCGACTTCGACGGCCTGGTGCTGCTGATGGAGATTCCCGGCGTGCAGGTCGGCCGGGCGACCCTGGACGGACGCGCCGTCCACACCGTCACGGCCGGCGCGGGCGAATCGTGGCACGGCCTCGTTGCCCGCACCGTCGCCGACGGACTGCCGGGGCTGGAGAACCTGGCGCTGATCCCCGGCACCGTGGGCGCCGCGCCCATCCAGAACATCGGCGCGTACGGCGTCGAGATCAAGGACCGCTTCCACTCCCTGCGCGCCTACGACCGCCATGCCGGCGAATTCGTCACGCTGGATGCCGCCGACTGCGCCTTCGGCTACCGCGACAGCCTCTTCAAGCGCGCCGGCGCCGACCGCTACGTCATCGCCGAAGTCACCTTCGCGCTGCCCGTGGACTGGCAGCCCGACACGCACTACGCAGAACTGGCCCGCGAGCTGGCCGCGCGGGACATCGCCGCGCCGGCGGCGCAGGACATCTTCGATGCCGTGGTCGCCATCCGCCGCCGCAAGCTGCCCGATCCGGCCGAGATCGGCAACGCGGGCAGCTTCTTCAAGAACCCCATCGTCGATACCGCCACGCGCGATGCGCTGCTGGCGCGGTTCCCCAGCCTGGTCGGCTACGCGCAGCCGGATGGCAGCTACAAGCTCGCCGCCGGCTGGATGATCGACCAGTGCGGCTTCAAGGGCCGGCAAAGCGGCGCGGTGGGGGTGTACGACAAGCAGGCACTGGTGCTGGTGCACCGGGGCGGCGGCAGCGCCGTGCAGCTGATGACGCTGGCACGCGAAATCCAGGACACGGTGCATGCGCGCTTCGGCGTGCGCATCGAGCCCGAGCCCATCGTCATCTGACGGCGCGACGCGCACCGCCCGGGAGTCTAGACCTCCTGCCCGCGCAGGTATTCGTTCTGGATATCGACGGTGCCGTTCCTGCCGACATCGTCGAAATGCTTGCGCAGCCAGAGCTTGGCCTCCTGCCGGCCGCGCTCCTTGAGCATGGTCAGGAAGCTCCAGTCCGTCACCAGCTTGGTCGAGGACGACAGGTCGCCCAGCGGCCGGTCGGCACGGATGGCGTGCAGATAGATGTATTTGAGCCGATCCCGGTATTCGGGCTTGAGCCAGTCCTCCGCGATCAGCTTCTGCACGAAGGCGATGGCGCGCATCTCGCGCAGCAGGGACGCGTTGAAGGTGATCTCGTTCAGGCGCTCCATCACTTCGTGCGGCTGGTCGGGCACATCCTTGCGCACGATCGGGTTGACGTGCACGAGCAGGATGTCCTGCGTCTTCGTCTCGTAGAAGAACGGGAACAGCACCGGGTTGCCCATGTAGCCGCCGTCCCAGTAGTGATGGCGGTCGATCTCGATGGCCGGGTACAGGTACGGCAGGCAGGCCGAGGCCAGCACCACCTCGACATCGATCTCGGGGGTGCCGAAGACGCGCACGTTGCCCGTGTTCACGTCCGTGGCGGCGAGGAACAGCTTGGTGTCCGGGCAGGCGCGCAGGCGGTCGAAGTCCACCTGGTTCGCCAGCAGGTCGCGCAGCGGGTTGTAGTGCGCGCCCTGGGTGGTCGCGCTGATCCAGCTGTCCCACATGCGCATCCAGTCGGCCACCGGCCAGCTGTCGGGAAAGAAGGGCCTGCCGGACAGCAGCGTCTTGGCGTTCTCGCCCATCGTGGAGAACGGCGAGCCCGCGGTCGACACCGCCAGCCAGAACGCATGCAGCTTTTCGCGCGCGCGCTCGGGGCCGCCCTCGAGCAGGCCGTCGAGCATCACCACGGCATTCATCGAGCCGGCGCTGGTGCCGCTCAGCCCCTCGAACGACAGGCGCCCGTCTTCGAGCAGCGCGTCGAGCACGCCCCAAGTGAACGCCCCGTGCGCGCCGCCGCCCTGCAGCGCGAGGTTGATGTGCTTGCCGTGCGGCTTGTGCATGGTCTCCCCCGAGAAGCGAGCGCCCCCATGGCGCCCGTCGGAACATCCAACAATACCGGTTTGCGCGTGTGCTGTCCGCAACACCATCGCTCAGCCGGTCTGCGACGACCCAACCAAGCGTGGCGATGGCTCCACGCAACACAGATGCAAGCGCGGTGATTGGCGCCTTTGTCGGCGGCGTGGCGGGCAATCCGACCCGCAGCGGCGCAGGCCGCGCGGCCGTCACCGCAGCGACGGCCCACGCCGGCACCGCTGCCCCCCGACGCCCGCGGATTCGCACACAACGCGATCAAGAACCCCGGCCACGGCGTTCTTGTTCTTTGGGCTGGTTCTTTGGCCTAAAATGGCCGGTTTGACCCTGACCACGCCTTTCGCGTTCCATTTCATGACCACCGAAACCATTGACGGCGTCCGCCTCACCACCAAGGCCAATGTGTACTTTGACGGCAAGTGCGTCAGCCACAGCTTTGCGCTGCCCGACGGCACCAAAAAGTCCGTGGGCGTGGTGCTGCCCGCCACGCTGACCTTCGGCACGGCCGCCGCCGAGATCATGGAATGCGTGGGCGGTTCTTGCGAATACCGGCTCGACGGTAGCGACGAGTGGAAACAATCCGGCCCCGGCGAACGCTTCCAGGTTCCCGCAAACTCCAAGTTCGACATCCGCGTGACCGAGGCCTACCACTACATCTGCCACTACGCATAAGCCCCCGAAAGGCTGCCTCGAGCCCGCTCCGGGGCAGCGCAGCCATTCCGGGCTTCTTTAGCCTCTGGCGCAGGCCAGTCAAACGCCAGCCGCGATCATTTTGAAGAGACACTCCATGGAAACCATCCTGCAACACGTTCCCGTCGGCCAGAAGGTCGGCATCGCCTTCTCCGGCGGCCTGGACACCAGCGCGGCCCTGCGCTGGATGAAGAACAAGGGCGCCCTGCCCTATGCCTACACCGCCAATCTCGGCCAGCCCGACGAGGAAGACTACGATGCCATCCCCCGCAAGGCCCTGGAATACGGTGCAGAGAAGGCTCGCCTGATCGACTGCCGCCCGCAACTGGCCAATGAAGGCATTGCCGCCATCCAGGCCGGCGCCTTCCACATCAGCACCGGCGGCATCACCTACTTCAACACCACGCCGCTGGGCCGCGCCGTGACCGGCACCATGCTGGTGGCCGCCATGAAGGAAGACGACGTCCACATCTGGGGCGACGGCTCCACCTTCAAGGGCAATGACATCGAGCGCTTCTACCGCTACGGCCTGCTGACCAACCCGGCCCTGAAGATCTACAAGCCGTGGCTTGACCAGACCTTCATCGACGAGCTGGGCGGCCGCGCCGAAATGTCGGCCTTCATGACGAAGGAAGGTTTCGGCTACAAGATGAGCGCCGAAAAGGCCTACTCCACCGACTCCAACATGCTGGGCGCCACCCACGAGGCCAAGGACCTTGAGCATCTGAACAGCGGCATCCGCATCGTCAACCCGATCATGGGCGTGGCGTTCTGGAAGCCGGAAGTCGAAGTCAAGGCCGAAGAGGTTTCGATCACCTTCGACGAAGGCCGCCCCGTGGCCGTCAACGGCCGCGAAATTGCCGACCCGGTGGAGATGTTCCTGGAGCTGAACCGCATCGGCGGCCGCCACGGCCTGGGCATGAGCGACCAGATCGAAAACCGCATCATCGAAGCCAAGAGCCGCGGCATCTACGAAGCCCCGGGCATGGCGTTGCTGCACATCGCCTACGAGCGCCTGGTCACCGGCATCCACAACGAGGACACCATCGAGCAGTACCGCATCAATGGCCTGCGCCTGGGCCGCCTGCTGTACCAGGGCCGCTGGTTCGACCCGCAGGCCATCATGCTGCGCGAAACCGCCCAACGCTGGGTGGCCCGCGCCGTGACCGGTACCGTGACGCTGGAGCTGCGCCGCGGCAACGATTACTCCATCCTGAACACCGAGTCGCCCAACCTGACCTACGCGCCCGAGCGCCTGTCGATGGAAAAGGTCGAAGACGCACCGTTCAGCCCGGCCGACCGCATCGGCCAGCTGACCATGCGCAACCTGGACCTGATGGACACCCGCGACAAGCTGGCCATCTACTCCAAGGCCGGCCTGCTGTCCCTGGGCACCAGCAGCGCGCTGCCCCAGCTCGGCGGCGACAAGAAGTAAGCGGCTGCTCGCGCTTCAAAACGAAAAAGGCCGCTCCGACATCAATCGTATGAACTGCACCCCAAAAGTTGGACATCTGTTCAACCTTTGGGGTGTTTTTCATGGCGAAGTATGAAGAGGCGTTCAAGCGCCAAGTAGTTCAGGAGTATTTGAGGGGGGCCGTTGGGACCGCAGGGCTGAGCCAGAAGTACGGGATAGGCCGTTCTGTGATCCGGCGCTGGATCAACGCGTGGCAGCGCCATGGGAAATCCGGACTACGCAAGAAGCATGAAGCGTATAGCGCCGAGTTCAAGCTGACGGTGCTGCAGCGCATGTGGCGCGACGAGTTGTCCTATCAGCAAGTCAGCGCTGTGTTCGATTTGCGTGAGGCTGGCGGCGTCAGCCGCTGGGACCGCCAGTATCATGAGGGCGGTTTCGACGCCCTACAGCCGCGCCGCAAAGGCGGGGCACCCATCATGTCCCAGTCCAAGCAAGATCCCCAACCCGCTGCGCAGCCGGCTCAAGACGAGCGCTCGCGCGAGGATTTGCTCAAAGAGAACGAGTGTTTGCGCGCGGAGGTGGCGTACCTAAAAAAGTTAGATGCCCTGCTGCGTGCCAAACAGCAGCAGGCACCAAAGAAAAAGCGCAAGTCGTGAGTGCGCTGCGTGAGCGGCATTCATTGTCGAGCTTGCTCAAGGCCGCGAATCTCGCACGCAGCACGTACTACTACCAGATGGCGACAAGCCAGGCAGAGGATCGTCACGGCGCGCTCAAGGAGCGCATTCAGCACATCTATGCCCAGCACAAGGGCCGATATGGCTACCGCCGGATCACGGCGACGCTCCGTCGGGCAGGGACGTTGGTGAATCACAAGACCGTACAGCGATTGATGTCGGCGCTACAGTTGAAGTCACTCGTGCGGCCGAAGAAATACCGCTCTTACCGCGGGCAAGTCGGGCGGGTTGCTCCCAATCTGCTACAGCGCGAGTTTGAGGCGAGCAAGCCGAACGAGAAGTGGGTAACGGACGTGACGGAGTTCAACGTCGGCGGCAAAAAGCTGTACCTGTCGCCCGTCCTGGACCTGTACAACGGAGAGATCGTCGCCTGGCAAACCAGTGAACGACCTGATTACACGCTGATCCGGGAGATGCTCGACAAGGCGTTGCGCAAGCTGCGCCCGTGCGAGACGCCGATGCTGCATTCGGATCAAGGCTGGCCGTATCAAATGGCAGCGTATCGTCGCAAACTGGCCGCGCGAGGCCTGCGCCAGAGCATGTCCCGCAAAGGCAACTGCCTAGACAATGCGGCAATGGAAAGCTTCTTCGGCACACTCAAGTCAGAGTGCTTCCGGTTAGAGCGCTTCGCGGACATCGACCAACTGCGACGCGCCATTGCCGAATACATCCGGTACTACAATCACGAGCGCATCAAGATCAAGCTAAAAGGGCTGAGCCCTGTGCAATACAGGACTCAGCCCTTGGCCGCCTAAATTACCCGTCCAACTTTACGGGGTCAGTTCACCGACATCAATCGGAGCGGCCTTTTTTTGTGGCTTCAGACTCGGTTCGGGTCACTGCCAGGTCACCAGGGCTGTCTTAGTACCGGCCGCAGAGCAGGTATTCCATCAGCGCCTTCTGCACGTGCAGGCGGTTTTCCGCCTCGTCCCACACGACGCTCTGCTTGCCGTCGATGACGGCCGCTTCGACTTCCTCGCCGCGGTGCGCGGGCAGGCAGTGCATGAACAGCGCGTCAGGCTGGGCGCGCTGCATCATCGCTTCGGTGACCATCCAGTCGCCGAAGGCCTTCTTGCGCGCTTCGTTCTCGGCCTCGTAGCCCATGCTGGTCCACACGTCGGTGGTCACCAGGTGGGCGCCTTCGCAGGCTTCGAGCGGGTTCTCGAACACGTGCACGAACGGGCGGCTGGAGTCGGCCACCATGGCCGGATCGAGCTGGTAGCCCTTGGGCGCGGAGAAATGGAAGCGGAAGCCGAGTATCTCGGCCGCCTGGATCCAGGTGTACGCCATGTTGTTGGCGTCGCCGACCCAGGTGACGGTCTTGCCCTGGATCGGGCCACGGTGCTCGATGAAGGTAAAGATGTCGGCCAGCACCTGGCACGGATGGTATTCGTTGGTCAGCCCGTTGATGACCGGCACGCGCGAGTGGGCGGCAAAGCGCTCGATGATCTCCTGCCCGAAGGTGCGGATCATGATGATGTCGGTCATGCGGGAGATGACCTGCGCCGCGTCCTCGATCGGCTCGCCGCGGCCCAGTTGCGAGTCGCGCGTGTTGAGGAAGACGGCGTGGCCGCCGAGCTGGTGGATGCCGGCTTCGAACGACAGACGCGTGCGCGTGGAATTCTTCTCAAAGATCATGGCCAGCGTGCGGTCATGCAGCGGGTGCCACGTCTCGTAGTTCTTGAACTTGGCCTTGAGGATCCTGGAGCGGTCCAGCAGGTACGCGTACTCTTCCTGGGAAAAGTCCTTGAACTGCAGGTAATGCTTGATCTTGCTTGGTGGGTTCATAAAACAACGAAGGCGGCCCGCAGTCGGCGCTCCGTGGTATGACCCATCCGCGCCGCCCTAGCCGCCTTGCCTGATGTCGATTCAAGGCATCATACGGGATCGCCGCCGGTTTGGCGAGCTTGGCGCCCGCACCGGCGGCGCTGCCACACGGCACCGCTGAAAGGCCGATGAAAGTCTTATATAAGATATAATACCGCCAGCCTCGGATGCCCCGACCGCCCGCAAACCGGCACCACAAGCCGGTTCACGAGCCCGCAACCAGGCGAGCGCACCATCCGCACCAGTACGCGCCCCCCATTCGAACGCTGCAGAACATGCACGATCGAAGCCGTTTGCAATTCTCCACAAGCCTCACGCAGTCCATGGCAGCCAACCCACGCCAATTCTTTATCCAGGGCGTCACCCGTGACGGAAAAACCTTCCGACCGAGCGACTGGGCCGATCGGCTGTGCGGCGTGATGGCGCAGTTCCGGCCGGCCGGGGATACCGGGGACCCCCGCTTCACCTACTCGCCCTACGTGCGCCCCGTCATGTCGGGCGGCATCAAGAGCGTCTTCGTGGACGAACGCCTGCGCGAGATCGAACCCAAGGCACTGGACTTCGTCCTCAACTTCGCGCACGACAACAACCTGCAGCTGGTCGAAGCCTGCCTGCTGCCGGAAAGCGCCACCCCGGCGAAAAGCTGAATCCCATCGAGCCGTGCGCCACGAACGGCGCACGCAAAAGCAAAAAGCCTGTCCGAAGACAGGCTTTTTTCATGTCGGTGCACGACAGCAGTCTGCCGCGCAATGCGCCGGCCCAGGCCGGCGCCACCCGAACTCAGGCGCCCATTGCCTTGATGGCAGCGGACAGGCGCGACTTGGCGCGCGCAGCCTTGTTCTTGTGGACGATCTTCTTGTCAGCGATGCTGTCGATCGTGCTCTGGGCCTGCTTGAACACGTTGGCAGCGGCTGCCTTGTCGCCGCCGGCGATGGCCTTGCGAACGGCCTTGACAGCGGTGCGCAGGCGCGAACGCAGCGCGGAATTGTGCGCGTTCTGGACGACAGCTTGGCGTGCGCGCTTGCGTGCTTGTGCGGTGTTTGCCATGGAAAATTTCCTGAAGAAAACTGTTGCAAGCGCCCCGGGAGACACGGATGGCCGAAGCGCGCGAATGCGTGAGAAACGGCAATTATACCCACATCTGCGCAGTCAATGCAAACCGTGTTGTGAAATCGCCCGTGGCTCCGCATGGGGTGAAACGCAAGTCACATTCATTGAGTGCGTGATGAAGCGGTCCCTATAATACGGCCGCATCCAGCCGACCCGAGGCAGCGAACCCGCCCGGGGTGTCCGCGGTCTGATCCGCCACGCCTGCGCGCAGCGGCGCACCAACCACGCTTCCACCTTGAATCTGCTCAGAACCCTCGCCACGATCAGCGGCCTGACCATGTTGTCACGCATCACCGGCCTGATCCGGGAAACGCTGATTGCCCGCGCCTTCGGGGCCTCGGTCTACACCGATGCCTTCAACGTTGCCTTCCGCATCCCCAACCTCCTGCGCCGACTGTCGGCCGAGGGCGCGTTCTCGCAGGCGTTCGTGCCCATCCTGGGCGAGTTCAAGAACCGCCAGGGCGAGGCCCAGACGCGCGCGCTGATCGATGCGGTGGCGACAGTGATGACGTGGTTCCTGGTGGCGATCTCGGCGCTGGGCGTGATCGGCGCGCCGCTGATCGTCACCGCGGTCGCGACCGGCTTCAAGACGCACGAGAGCCAGGCCTACATCTCGGCGGTGTTCATGACGCGGGTGATGTTCCCGTACATCGGACTGGTGTCGCTGGTGGCGCTTGCGTCGGGCATCCTCAACACCTGGCGCCAGTTCGGGGTTCCGGCCTTCACGCCGGTGCTGCTGAATCTGTCGTTCATCGTGGCGGCCGTGTTCGTGGCGCCGATGCTGCAGACGCCGATCTACGCGCAGGCCTACGCGGTGATGGTGGGCGGCATCCTGCAGTTGGCGATCCAGGTTCCGTCGCTGCGCCGCATCGGCATGCTGCCGCGCGTGTCGCTCAACGTGCGCGGGGCATGGCACCATCCCGGCGTGCGCCGCGTGCTCAAGCAGATGCTGCCGGCCACGCTGTCGGTCTCGGTGGCGCAGCTCAGCCTCATCATCAACACCAACATCGCCTCGCGCCTGCCGGCCGGTAGCGTGTCGTGGCTGAACTACGCGGACCGCCTGATGGAATTCCCGACCGCCCTGCTGGGCGTGGCGCTCGGGACCATCCTGCTGCCGAGCCTGTCCAAGGCCAGCGCGGAAAACCATCGGGAAGAATATTCCTCACTGCTCGACTGGGGCCTGCGCCTGACCGTGCTGCTGGCGGTGCCGTCCGCGGTGGGGCTGTTCGTCTTCGGTGCACCGTTGACGGCCACCCTGTTCCATTACGGCCGGTTCAACACGCTGGACGTGGAGATGACGCGGCAGGCCCTGGTGTCGTACGGCATCGGACTGATCGGGCTGATCGTCATCAAGATTCTGGCGCCGGGCTTTTACGCGCGGCAGGACATCCGCACGCCGGTGAAGATCGCGCTGGTCGTGCTGGTGGTGACGCAGCTGTCCAACATGGTGTTCGTGCCGACGTTCGGACACGCGGGGCTGGCACTGTCGATCAGCTTCGGCGCGACCATCAACGCGGCGCTGCTGTTCCTCGGATTGCGCCGGCGCGGCTATTACCACCCGCTGCCCGGCTGGGGCCTGTTTCTTGCGCAGGTGACAGCAGCCGTGCTGCTGCTCGCGGGCGTGCTGCTCTGGTTTGCGCAGACGTTCGACTGGGTGGGCATGGGTGCCCGGCCGCTGATGCGCGTCGCGCTGCTGGGGGCCTGCCTGATCCTGTGCGCGGTGGTGTATTTCGGTACACTGTGGCTCACCGGCTTGAAGTTCTCCACCTTCAGGAAAAGGGCGATCTGATGGCAACCAAAGTCCTCGATTATTTTTCGGCCCTGGTCGCGGACGACGACAGCATCCCCCTGACAGAAACCGCCCTGTCGATCGCGCAGGACGCCTACCCGGACCTGGACCTGCAGGCCGAGCTGGCCGCCATCGACATGCTCGTCGCACGGCTGAAGAGCCGCATCGTCGAAGGCACGCCGGCCATCCAGCGCCTGCGGGTGCTCAACCAGTTCTTCTATCGCGAGCTGGGCTTCGGGCCCAATGCAAA
Organism: Ralstonia nicotianae; assembly: GCF_018243235.1. Lineage (NCBI taxonomy): Bacteria > Pseudomonadati > Pseudomonadota > Betaproteobacteria > Burkholderiales > Burkholderiaceae > Ralstonia > Ralstonia nicotianae. Next base: position 848,885 of record NZ_CP046674.1, on the reverse strand, counting down.
CGATTACTACGACCCCGAGAACTCCTACCTGAATGCCGTGCTGCAGACACGGCGCGGCATCCCGATCTCGCTGGCGGTGCTGCTGATGGAGATCGGGCAGCAGATCGGGCTGCCGCTCAAGGGCGTGTCCTTCCCGAACCACTTCCTGGTGCGCATGAGCATTCCCGCAGGCGAGGTCGTGATCGATCCGCTGACCGGGCAGACGCTGTCGAAGGAAGAACTGCAGGAGATGCTCGACCCGTACCTGGAAAAGGAAGGCATCGAAGACCCGAACTCGGTACCGCTCGGGGTGTTCCTGCAGGTGGCGACGCACCGCGAGATCGTCGCGCGCATGCTGCGCAACCTGAAGGCGATCTATCTGCAGGAATCGCGCTGGCAGCGGCTGCTAGCGGTGCAGCAGCGGCTGGTGATCCTGCTGCCGGAGTCGATCGAAGAGGTGCGCGACCGGGGGCTGGCCTACGCCAACCTGGAATGCTTCCGGCCGGCCCTGGCCGACCTGGAAGCCTATGTGGATGCCCGCCCCGATGCGGCCGACACCCCCAAGCTCAAGGAGCGCATGCCGACGCTGCGCGCCATGAGCCGCAACCTCAACTGAGGCTTATTTCTGCACCACCGTGCGGCGGCGCTTGAGCAGCTTCCACAGCCCGCCCAGCACCAGCGGCACGACGGCCGCGCCCAGGCCGATCAGCACGATGGTGTTCAGGTGGTCGCGGATCACCGGCACGGTGCCGAAGGCTTCGCCGGACAGCACCAGGATCGCCACCCACAGCACCGCCCCGATCATGTTGAACAGCTGGAACTTGGCGAAGGTCATCTTCGACACGCCGGCCACGAACGGCGCGAACGTGCGCACCACCGGAATGAAGCGCGCCATCACCAGTGTCTTGCCGCCGTGGCGCTCGTAGAAGGCGTGCGTCTTGAGCAACGCCTCGTGGTCGAGAAAGCGGATATGCCCGTCGAACACTTTCGGCCCGATCCAGGTGCCGACGAAATAGTTGACCGTATTGCCCGTGACCGCGGCCGTCACCAGCAGGGCGATCAGCAGCCAGGCATCCATCTGGCCGGTTGCGCACATGGCGCCGGCAATGAACAATAGCGTGTCGCCCGGCAGGAACGGCAGCACCACCAGGCCGGTTTCGGCAAACACGATGGCGAACAGCAGCACGTAGACCCACGCGCCGTATTGCTGGATCAGCATCCCCAGCGATTTGTCGACATGCAGCACGATGTCGATCAGTTGCATCACGATATCCAAGTGCTCCTCCTGAAAGCAGCCGAGGATGATACCGGAAGCGGCTTAGGTTGCGCCTAGGCGCATGCGATGCGCCGTTTCCTGCGGACGCCGCCGGAGGCATGGGGGGGCGGACTTGTAGAATGGCGGTCCAGTGACCCTTTGCATGAACCGACCCGCCGCTCCGGGCGGGCGATCGCGCGGCCGCGCCGGCAGCCGCGCCAGCCCTGAACACATCCATGGTGGATAACACAACCCGATCGGAACGCTCCCGCAAGGCCGCCATCCAGGCGGCGCTGGCCATTCTTTCGCGCGATGGTCCGGGCCAATTGACGTTCGATGCCATCGCGCGGGAGAGCGGCATCAGCAAGGGCGGACTGATGCACCAGTTCCCCAACAAGGGCGCGGTGCTCAAGGCGCTGCTCGAGCACCAGATCGAGCACTTCGACAAGTTCACCCGAGGCTATCTGGCCGCGATCGGCGAAGACCGGCCGCAGGCCCACCTTGCCGCACAGATCGCAACGCTGCGCGAGAGCATCACGACCCCCCACTCCGTCGCGTTCGCCATCCTCGCCGCGCTGATCGAAGACCCGGAACTGCTCGCCCTCAACCGGCAGATGGAAGCCGATGCGATCGAACGCATCCGGGCCGAGGCGACCGATCCGGACCTGTCGCTCCTGCGCATGGAGGCCGCCAAGGGACTCGCGCTGAGCGCGCTGTTCGGACTGAGCGCCCTGTCCGTACAGGAACGCGATCGCCTGTTCGAGCGATTGCTGGACGACCACCAATGGCCGGATGCTCCGGATGCCAAGAAGCCGCGCGCCGCGCGGCCCGCACGCAAGCCGGCCCGCAGCGGCCAGAGCCACTGAAACCGTGACCCAAACCGGCGTGTGGCGAACACAGCACGCCGGCTTGCCCGCCCCCCTCCCCTGACATCCCTCGGCAGATGGCCGGTGGCCGTGCCGCAACAGGCGCGGCAGCGGTGGGCGTCCATGGGAAATCCAGCCGCAAACCCTTGTCCGATGCGCTTTCCGGGTGAACCGGCATGCGCCGGGCACTGTCCGTCAGCCTTTTCCCCCACACAAAACAAACCGTCTGGTCGGTTTACATCCGAGGCGGCCGATGCTAGTCTGCAGCCTCGCATGGCCCGCCATGCACAAGAAGCCTGCGCCCCGGGGCGACAGGTGCGGAATCGGAACCGGAGATCGACATGAACACATCACACAAGGCACGGCACCTGCTGATCGCCACGACCTGCGCCGTGCTGGCGGGCTGCGCAAGCGTCCAGCCCGTTGCGTATTCGGGGATCGCTTCGTCCTCCTACATGAAGCCCAATCTGCAGGACGCGTCCGGCCGCATGCCGTACAGCTACGCCACCCAGGTCGACTGGCGGAAGTACCGGCGCATCCAGATCGATCCGGTGGCGGTCTATCGCGGCGCCGACAGCCAGTTCGGCGACATGAGCGAGACCGATCGCGCCGCGCTGGCCGGGTACATGCAGGCCAAGTTCGCCGAGAAGCTGCAATCGCGCTTCGAGCTCGCGAACGACGCGGGCCCGAACACGCTGCGCCTGAAGCTGACGCTGACCGGTGCGGACACCACCACCCCGGTGCTCGGCACGCTGTCGCGCTTCGATATCGCCGGCGGCATCTACAACGGTGTGCAGACTGCCCGCGGCCGGGAAGGCACCTTCACCGGCTTCGTCATGTACGCGGTCGAAATCTATGACGCGTCCAACAACCGGCTGCTCAACGCCTACGTGACCAAGCAGTACCCCAGCCCGTGGAATCTGGGGGCGAGCATCGGCTCGCTGAGCGCCGCCAAGACCGGAGTCGAGAAAGGGGCCGATGCACTGGTCGCGCAGCTGAAATAAGCCGCCAGTTGAGCCTGCTCCGACGGCGACCACCGAGTCGACTCCGCGCGGCCATGACCAAGCCATCCCGCCCCGACGCTCCGGGCGATGGCCGGCCCCGCCGGCTGCCGGGCGTCGCACGCTGCCAGCGCGACGCCGCCGGACATCCTCCGGCGCATCGGCTCCGCTGGCTGCAGTTGCTCATCTGGCTGGTGCCGATGCTGGCGGCGCTGGTCAGCATCGGCCTCGTCGCCGGGCAAGTGCGCGGGCACGGGCCGGCCATCACCCTCGGTTTCCAGGACGGCGAAGGCATCGAGCCCGGCAAGACGCCGGTCAGGTACAACGACGTCGACATCGGCATGGTGACGGCGGTCAGGCTGTCGACGGACCTGTCCCGCGTCCTTGTCACGGTGCAGCTGAACCAGGAGGCCGCCGACTTCGCCACCCACGGCACGCGCTTCTGGATCGTGCGCCCGCGTGCCGGCATGAGCGGTGCCTCCGGCCTCGGCACGCTGCTGTCCGGCACCTATATCGGCGCCGACAGCGGCGGCTCGCACGAACCCGAAACGCAGTTCACCGGCCTGGAAAACCCGCCCGTGGTGAGCTTGCGCCAGCAGGGCGCGCGTTTCGTCCTGCGCGGGCCATCGCTCGGCTCGGTGGAAACGGGATCGCCCGTCTACTACCGCCATGTCGAGGTCGGGCAGGTGACCGGCACCGCGCTGGACAAGGATGGCGCGGGCGTGACGGTCGACGTGTTCATCGAGGCGCCCTACCACCGGTACGTCGGCCGGGACACGCAGTGGCGGCATGCAAGCGGCCTCGGGTTGAGGCTCGATGCGGCCGGCCTTCGCGTGAACGCCGAATCCTTCCAGACGATGCTGCTGGGCGGCATCGCCTTCCAGCCGTCGCCCGGCCAGCCCGCGGGCGACGCCGTGCCGGACGGCACGGTCTTCAGCCTCCAGTCCGGCGACCTCGATGCGGCAGATGGCCTCGACGGCAAGCCGTCCACCGTGGTCATGCATTTCGACCAGTCGCTGCACGGGCTGTCGGTCGGCGCGGCGGTGGATTTCCGCGGCGTGCAGTTGGGCGAAGTGACGAACGTCGGGGTGGCGTTCGATCCGAAGACACACACCTTCGTCATGCCGGTCACGCTGAACCTGTACCCCGACCGCCTCGGGCAGGCCTTCCGCGCCTCCTCCGAGTACGGCGACGCCGCCGCGGGCAAGGCGCTGCTGCGCACGCTCGTGGCGCGGGGACTGCGCGGACAACTGCGCACCGGCAACCTGCTCACCAATCAGCTGTACGTGGCGCTCGACATGTTCCCGAACGCGCCGCCGGTGCAGCTCGACCTGAACGGAACGCTGATCGCGCTGCCGACCATCCCGAACACGCTCGACGACCTCCAGGCCCAGGTCGCAGACCTCGCCAAGACGCTCGATCGGGTTCCGCTGGACCAGCTGGGCACCCACCTCGGCCAGCGCCTGGACAACGCCCGTCGCCTCTTCGCGCTGACCGATGCGCAACTGGCGCCGCAGGCGCGCGCGACGCTTGCCGCCGCGCGGCAGGCATTCGACGCGGCACAGGCGATCGCGCAGAGTCCGTTGCTGCGGCCGGCAGACCTGTCGCGGGTGCGGGAGCAGCTGGGGCAGACGTTGCGCGCCCTCGACACGCTCACCGATACGGTCGCGCAGCATCCGGAATCGCTGGTGTGGGGCCCGGCCGTCGACACGCGGACCGCGCAGTCGCCATGACGGGCCAGGGCGGGCACCGGTGCCCTGCGCCGCACCGGGGGCGGCCTTTATAATGCCGCGATGACTGCCGCCACCCCTGCCCGCCGCCCCATCCGTCCGCTTCCCGACCAGCTGATCAGCCAGATCGCGGCCGGCGAGGTGGTCGAACGCCCGGCCTCCGTGGTCAAGGAACTGCTCGAGAACGCACTCGACGCCGGCGCCACTCAGCTGCAGATCAAGCTGGAAGAAGGCGGCGTGCGGCGCATCGCCATCACCGACAACGGCGGCGGCATTCCGGTCGACGAACTGCCGGTCGCGCTGATGCGGCACGCGACCAGCAAGATCGGCTCGCTGGAGGAGCTGGAATCGGTGGCAACGCTGGGGTTCCGCGGCGAGGCGCTGGCATCGATCGCCTCGGTGGCGGAGTTGACGCTCACCTCGCGCACCGCGCAAGACGCGCACGCCACGCAGATCATCGCGCAAACGGGGCGCGTGCAGCCGGCCTCGGGCGGCGTCGGCACCACGGTCGACGTGCAGCACCTGTACTTCAACACGCCGGCGCGCCGCAAATTCCTCAAGACCGAACAGACCGAACTGGGCCACTGCCTGGAGGTGATCCGCCGCACCGCACTGGCGCGCCCGGACGTGGCCATCTCCGTGCATCACAACGGCAAGCCGCTGGAGCACTGGAACGCCGCCCAGGCCGACATGCGCACCGCCGCCGTGCTGGGCACCGAGTTCGCCCGCGCCCGCCTGCCGTTCGAAGAGGCGGCCGGCGAGCTGCGCCTGTTCGGCTTTGCCGGCCTGCCGACGGCCTCGCGCGGCCGGGCCGACCACCAGTTCTTCTACGTCAACGGCCGCTTCGTGCGCGACCGCCTGTTGACCCACGCCGTGCGCAGCGCCTATGAAGACGTGCTGCATGGCGACCGCTTCCCCGCCTACGTGCTGTGCCTGGAGCTGCCGCCCGAGGCGGTGGACGTGAACGTGCATCCGTCCAAGATCGAGGTGCGCTTCCGCGACAGCCGCGCAGTGCACCAGTTCGTCTACCACGCGGTGCAGCGCGCGCTGTCGCGCCACGCCGGCGAACAGGGCGACAGCCTGCGCACCGACATCGCCGACGCGCCCGAGCAGCCCGGCGCCACGGCCACGCCCGCCGACAACACCACGCGCTGGGTCAACCAGATGGCCGCGCGGCAGACCTCGCTCGGCATCGCCCAGCCGCGCGCGGAATACCTGGCGATGATGCGCGGCGGCAGCGCGCCGCAGCCGTCGAGCCGCCCGGCATGGATGGCCGACGTGCCGAGCGCCGCCACCCTGTTCGATGGCGCGGCCTCCGCACCCGCCGACGCGGCCCCGGCCCAGGCATCCGAGCCGGCAGCGGCGCCGCAAGCCGATGACAGCGACGACGCGCACCCGCTCGGCTTCGCCGTCGCCCAGCTGCACGGCATCTACGTGCTGGCGCAGAACGCGCGCGGCATGGTGCTGGTCGACATGCACGCCGCGCACGAGCGCATCCTGTACGAACAGCTGAAAACGGCGCTGGAAGCCAGACGCATCGAAGTGCAGCCGCTGCTGATCCCGGTCACCTTTGCGGCCAGTCCGGTGGAGATCGGCACGGCGGAGGAATTCGGCGACACGCTGGACCTGCTCGGCTTCGACATCAGTGCCGTCTCGCCGACCACGCTGGCGGTGCGCGCCGTGCCCACGCTGCTGCAGAAGGCCGATGCCCAGGCGCTCGCCCGCGACGTGCTGCGCGACCTGCAAGCCTACGGCGGCTCGCGCGTGCTGGCCGAGCGCCAGAACGAGCTGCTCGCCACGCTGGCCTGCCATTCCGCCGTGCGCGCCAACCGCCGGCTGAACCTGGACGAAATGAACGCCCTGCTGCGCCAGATGGAAGCCACCGAACGCGCCGACCAGTGCAACCACGGCCGGCCGACGTGGATCCAGCTGACGGTCGCCGATCTGGACCGGCTGTTCCTGCGCGGCCAGTGACCGCACGATGACCGCCGCCCCGCACACCGCCCCGCGCGCCGTCTGCCTGCTCGGCCCGACCGCCTCCGGCAAGACCGCCGCCGCGCTCGCGCTCGCCGAGCGCTGGCCGGTCGAGATCATCAGCATGGATTCCGCGCTGGTCTATCGCGACATGGACATCGGCACGGCCAAGCCGAGCCGGGCGGAGCAGGCCATTGCGCCGCATCACCTGATCGACATCATCGACCCGCTCGATGCGTATTCCGCCGCGCAGTTCGCCACCGACGCGCAGGCGCTGATCGAAGCCATCCGCGCGCGCGGCAGGCTGCCGCTGATCGTCGGCGGCACGATGCTGTATTACAAGGCGCTGACGCAGGGGCTGTCCGACCTGCCCGGCGCCGACCCGGCCATCCGCGCCGAGATCGACGCCGAGGCCGCGCGCGACGGCTGGCCGGCGCTGCATGCGAAGCTCGCGCAGGTCGATCCCGTCACCGCGGCGCGGCTGCATGCCACCGATGCCCAGCGCATCCAGCGCGCACTGGAGCTGTACCGGCTGACCGGCCAGCCGATGTCCGCCCTGCTGGCGCGCGAGGCCGGTGCCGCCGCCTTCCACCGGCACGAAGCCGCGGCCGCCTACCTGAGCATCGCGCTGGAGCCCGCCGACCGCGCCGTGCTGCACGCCCGCATCGCACAGCGCTTCGATGCGATGCTGGCCGGCGGCCTGCTCGACGAGGTGGAGGCGCTGCGCCGCCGGGGCGATCTGTCGCCGGTGCTGCCGTCCATCCGCTGCGTCGGCTATCGTCAGGCGTGGGCCTACCTCGACGGCGAGATCGACATGGCCACACTGCGCGAGCAGGGCATCGCCGCCACGCGCCAGCTCTGCAAGCGCCAGATCACATGGCTGCGCAGCACGCCCGAGCGCCGCGTGGTCGACTGCCTCGCCCCCGACTACGTCGACCAGGTGGCACGCCTGGTCCGCAACGCACTCGAAACGCCATGACGACCACGCAAGCCGATCGCGCCACCTTCACCCTGCGCAGCGCCGCGCCGGACGACTGCGAGGCGCTGGTCCGCCTGATCGGGGCGCTCGCCGAGTACGAAAAACTGACGCACCTGATGCAGGCCACCCCGGAAGCCCTGCGCGCCGTGCTGTTCGGCCCGCGTCCGTACGGCGAGGCGGTGGTGGCCGAGGTGGACGGCCGAGCCGTCGGCTTCGCGCTGTTCTTCCACAATGTCTCGACCTTCCTGTGCAAGCCGGGCCTGTACCTGGAAGACCTGTTCGTGGAGCCGGCCTGGCGCGGTCACGGCATCGGCAAGGCGCTGCTGGTGCACGTGGCGCGCCTCGCGCGGGAGCGGGACTGCGGCCGCTTCGAATGGAGCGTGCTGGACTGGAACGCACCGTCCATCGCCTTCTACGAAGCGATGGGCGCCGACGTGCTGCCCGACTGGCGCATCTGCCGCACCACCGGCGACGCGCTCGCCAGGATGGCCGCGCTACCGATGCCCGAGGGTCTGACCGCGCCGGACTGACCGGCGCCGAATTCAACCGCAAGCCCCGGAGTGCCGAGCCGGCACCGGGCACCTAACCTTCGCTTCATCAACAACTGCCCGATGGAGCGAAGCATGAAACCCGTCGATCCCCCCACCCTGCGCTACGCCGTCGGCAAGGGCTCGCTCGGCCACGTTCTGGTTGCCACCCGGGGACACGGCCTCTGCGCGCTGCTGCTCGGCGACGATGCGAAGGCGCTGCGCGCGGCACTCGCCGACGCGTTTCCCGGCGCGACGCTGATCGAAGACTGGCCCGCGCTCGCCGCGCAACTGGCGCGCGCCATCGCCCTGGCCGAAGCCCCGTCGCTCGGCTTCGGCGGCCCGCTCGACATGGGCGGCACGCCGTTCCAGCGCGCGGTCTGGCAGGCGCTGCACGACGTCCCGGCCGGCGCGACCGCCACCTACACCGAGATCGCCGAACGCATCGGCCGGCCCGACGCGGCGCGCGCAGTGGCCGGCGCCTGCGCGGCCAACGTGCTGGCGATCGCGATCCCGTGCCATCGCGCCGTCCGTGCGGATGGCGGACTGGCGGGGTATCGTTGGGGACTGGAACGCAAGCGTGCGTTGCTGCAACGCGAGGCCCGCGCATGACCGGACTGCGAACCGCCCCCCCCGGCGCGATCGACACAAGCGGCGCGCCAATCGACACCTTCGACTGGCGCGCCGTGGAAGACGCGCTCAACGACGCCGGCAACGCCCTGCTGCCCGGCCTGCTGACGCCCGGGGCCTGCGACGCGCTGGCCGCCCTCTACCCGCGCGACAGCCTCTACCGCTCGCGCGTGGTGATGGCCCGCCATGGCTTCGGGCGCGGCGAGTACAAGTATTTCGCCTATCCGCTGCCCGGCCTCATCGAACACCTGCGCACGCAGCTCTACCCGCGCCTCGCGCCCATCGCCAACCGCTGGAACCAGGCGATGGGCATCGACGTGCGCTATCCCGCCGCGCACGCCGATTTCCTGCGGCGCTGCCACGACGCCGGCCAGCTGCGCCCGACGCCGCTGATCCTGCAATACGGCCCCGGCGACTACAACTGCCTGCACCAGGACCTCTACGGCGAGCACGTCTTTCCGCTGCAGGTGGCGATCCTGCTGTCCGAGCCCGGCGCGGACTTCACCGGCGGCGAATTCGTGATGACCGAGCAGCGCCCGCGCATGCAGTCGCGGCCCGACGTGGTGCCGCTGCGCAAGGGCGATGCGGCGGTCTTCGCGGTCAGCCAGCGGCCGGTGCAGGGCGCGCGCGGCCCCTACCGCGTCACCATGCGCCACGGCGTGAGCCGCCTGCGCTCGGGACAGCGGCATACTGTGGGCATCATCTTCCACGACGCCCTGTGACGCCGAGCGCATGACGACCCGCGATCTCTTTGCCGACCATGCCCCCGCTGACGACCGCCGCATCGCGCTCGGTGAAGCGGCGGTCGTGCTGCGCGGCTTTGCGCTGGCCGAGGCCACCGCGCTGCTCGCGGCCATCGACGACATCGCACGGCAGGCGCCGTTCCGCCACATGGTCACGCCGGGCGGCTTCGAGATGTCGGTCGCGCTCACCAACTGCGGCGCGCTCGGCTGGACCTCCGACCGCCGCGGCTACCGCTATGCCGCGCGCGACCCGCAGACCGGTCAGCCCTGGCCGCCGCTGCCCGACTGCTTCCTGCGCCTGGCGCGCAATGCCGCCGCCGCAGCCGGCTTCCCAGGCTTCACGCCCGACGCCTGCCTCATCAACCGCTACGTGCCCGGTGCGCGCCTGTCGCTGCACCAGGACAAGGACGAGCAGGATTACGGCGCGCCCATCGTGTCGGTCTCGCTCGGCATGCCGGCCATGTTCTTGTGGGGTGGCCACCGGCGCACCGACAAGACGCTGCGCGTGCCGCTCTTCCACGGCGATGTGGTGGTCTGGGGCGGACCGGATCGCCTGCGCTACCACGGCGTCCTGCCGCTCAAGGAAGCCGCGCATCCGCTGCTGGGCGCGCAGCGCATCAACCTGACCTTGCGCCGGGCCGGCTGACATGAGCATCGCCGCCGACCTGTCCGAACGCACCTACCGGCAAGCCACCGCGTTCCTGTCGTCGTTGGACGACGACTGGGCGCGCCACATCGCCGCCATCGGCCCCTGCCAGCACACCGCCAAGCCCGCGCGCGACCCGTACGAGGCGCTGGTGCGCGCCATCGCCTATCAGCAGCTGCATGCCAGGGCCGGCGACGCCATCCTCGGCCGCCTGCTGGCGCGGTATCCCGGTGTCGATTTCCCATCGCCCCGGCAATTGCTGGAGACCGACGAGGCGACGCTGCGCGGCTGCGGCTTCTCGGCGACCAAGCTGGCGACGATCCGCGGCATCGCGCAGGCCACGCTCGACGGCGTCGTGCCCACGCGCGACCAGGCGCTCGCCCTGCCGGACGAGGCGCTGATCGAGCGGCTCGTCACCCTGCGCGGCGTCGGGCGGTGGACGGTGGAAATGCTGCTGATCTACACGCTGGAGCGCGCCGACATCCTGCCCGCCGACGACTTCGGCGTGCGCGAAGGCTACCGCCGCCTCAAGCGCCTGGAAACCGCCCCCACGCGCAGGCAGATGGCGGAGATCGGCCGCGCCTGGAGCCCCTACCGCACCGTCGCCGCGTGGTATCTGTGGCGCATGCCGGCCGGCTGAAGCGCCGCCGCCGCCGCGCCGAATTCGACCGCAAGCGGCGGAGTGCCCCTGACCGGGCACGCGCCTACAGTACAGGCATCGATTGACGTCATCCGACACCATGCCAACGCCCGCACCGTCCAACATCGAACACGACCCGCGCTGGGCCCGCGTGCTCGCGCGCGATGCGTCCGCCGACGGCCAGTTCGTCTACGCCGTGAAGACCACGGGCGTGTACTGCCAGCCGAGCAGCCCGTCGCGGCTGCCGCGCCCCGAGAACGTCGAATTCTTCGACACGCCCGCCGAGGCCGAGGCCGCCGGCTATCGCCCCAGCCGCCGCGCCACGCCGGACCAGACCACGGCCCGCGCGCAGCACGCCGCGCGGGTCGCCGCCGCGTGCCGCCGCATCGAAGCAGCCGACACGCCGCCCGCGCTCGAAGCGCTCGCGCGGGAGGCCGGCCTGAGCCCGTACCACTTCCACCGGCTGTTCAAGACCGTCACCGGCCTGACGCCCAAGGCCTACGCCGCGGCGCACCGTGCGCGCAAGCTGCGCGCGCAGCTCGGCCGCGGCAGCTCCGTCACCGAGGCCATCTACGACGCCGGCTTCAATGCCAGCAGCCGCTTCTACGAGGCGTCCGACGGCGTGCTCGGCATGACGGCCAGCCGCTACCGCGCGGGCGGCGCGCAGACGACGATCCGCTTTGCCGTGGGCGAATGCTCGCTAGGCGCGATCCTGGTGGCGCAGAGCGAGCGCGGCATCTGCGCGATCCTGCTGGGCGAGGATCCGCAGGCACTGGTGCACGACCTGCAGGACCAGTTCCCCAAGGCTGAGCTGATCGGCGGCGACGCGGATTTCGAAGACCTGGTCGCCAGGGTGGTCGGGCTGATCGAAGCGCCCTCGATCGGGCTGGACCTGCCGCTGGACGTGCGCGGCACCGCGTTCCAGGAGCGCGTGTGGCAGGCATTGCGCGAGATTCCGCCCGGCACCACGGCGAGCTACGCGGAGATCGCCGCGCGCATCGGCGCGCCCAGGGCGGTGCGCGCGGTGGCGCAGGCGTGCGGCGCCAACCATCTGGCGGTGGCCATCCCCTGCCACCGCGTGGTGCGCAGCGACGGCCAGCTCTCCGGCTACCGCTGGGGCGTGGAGCGCAAGCGCGCGCTGCTGGAGCGCGAAGCGCAAGGCTGATGACGGCGAAGACCTGGACGCTGCTCGGCGCCAGCGGCAAACCGTACGACAGCCCCATCCCCGGCACGCTGGGCGGCCACCGGCGCGCGCACATCTACGGACGGCTCGATTGCCGCGCCGCGCGCCGGGCCATCGCGCGCGGCGGCTATGCGCGGCACCGCGTGTTCTTCCTGACCGAAGCCGACGCCCGCGCCGCCGGCTACCGGCCGTGCGCGGTGTGCCTGCCGCAGGCGTACGCGGCGTGGAAAAAGTCGGTCGCTTCCCGGTAAAGTCTCGGTCTGATCACCGAAAGCTCCCCCACGCATTCCATGAATCGCCCCCTGTTTCTTGCCGTGCTGGCTGCCGCCGCGCTGGCCGGCTGCGGCCGCTCCGATGAATCCGGCAAGGCCGGCACCGCGCCCGCCCCGGCTTCCGCGCCATCCGCGAGTGCGCCGGCCGCACCCGCCAGCGCCCCCGCCGTCAGCGATGCCGACCAGGCCAAGGCCATCGACCGGGCCGTCGCCGCCATCCGGCAATACAAACTGACCAGCCTGTCGCCCGACTGCCTGTCGTTCATCGTCGACCAGGAAGACGCCACGCACGACAGCGTCGACGTGCTGGAGAACCACACGCCGGCCTGCGGCGGCGATCCGAACACGGCCCCGCGCGTGGTCACCCTGCTGATCGACCGGAACACCGGCGCGCTGCAGAGCGACAAGGATTCGCCGGGCGCGTTCGCGCCGTTGAAATAGGCCAGCGCGAAGCGCCGCGCATAAAAAAAGCCGCCGGGCAGTCCGGCGGCTTTTCGTTGGGCGCGAGGCGCGTGTCAGATCACGATGGTCTGCGCTTCGCCCGGCTGGCGCGCGCGGATCTCGCCGATCTGGTAGACGGTCTCGCCCGCATCCTTCAGGTGGGCGATGGCCGCCGGCGCATCGGCCGCCGACACGATGACGATCATGCCGATGCCGCAGTTGAACACGCGGTGCATCTCGTCGTCGGCCACGTTGCCGGCCTTCTGCAGCCACTGGAACAGCGGCGGCAGCGTCCATGCGTCCTGGTGCAGCACGGCGGTCACGCCTTCGGGCAGCACGCGCGGCACGTTCTCGACCAGGCCGCCGCCGGTGATGTGGGCCATGCCCTTGACGGGCAGCTTGTCGATCAGCGCCAGCAGCGGCTTCACGTAGATGCGCGTCGGCGCCATGATGGCGTCCTGCAGGCGCTGGCCGTGGAAATCGGCGTTCAGGTCCGGGCGCGACACCTCGATGATCTTGCGCACCAGCGAGTAGCCGTTCGAATGCGCGCCCGACGAGGCCAGGCCCAGCACCACGTCGCCGCAGGCGATGGTGGTGCCGTCGATGATCTTGCGCTTCTCGACCGCGCCGACGGCAAAGCCGGCCAGGTCGTATTCGCCGGCGGGGTACATGCTGGGCATCTCGGCCGTCTCGCCGCCGATCAGCGCGCAGCCGGCCAGTTCGCAGCCCTGTGCGATGCCCTTGATGACGGTGGCGGCGGTATCGACATCCAGCTTGCCGCAGGCGAAGTAGTCGAGGAAGAACAGCGGCTCGGCGCCCTGCACCAGGATGTCGTTGACGCTCATCGCGACCAGGTCCTGGCCGACGGTGTCGTGGCGGTTGAGCGCGAAGGCGAGCTTGAGCTTGGTGCCCACGCCGTCGGTGCCGGACACCAGCACCGGCTCCTGGTACTTCTTGGAAATCTCGAACAGCGCGCCAAAGCCGCCGATGCCGCCCAGCACGCCTTCGCGCAGGGTGCGCTTGGCAAACGGCTTGATGCGGTCGACCAGGGCGTCGCCGGCCTCGATGTCGACGCCCGCGTCACGGTAGGACAGGCCGCGCGATGCGGATGCGGAGGGGGTTTCGGAAGCGCTCATACAGTCGTCTGAATGGAAAAAACCGGCGGCACGCGGCGGACAGTCACAAAATCAGGACCCGCCGGTCCAGTAAAATCGCGATTTTACCGGATGCCGCCCCCATTGGCTGCTTTCCGGTCCTCTTCGACCCGCCATAGGACTCCGACCGCCCATGAACGCCCCGTTGCTGACGCAGGACACCAAGCGCACGCTCGCGTGGATCGCCGTGGCCGTCGCCTTCCTGGCCCTGCTCAAACTGCTGGCGCCGACGCTCACGCCGTTCGTGTTCGCGGGCATCCTATCGTACATCCTGCATCCCGGCGTGGAATGGCTGCAACGGCACCGCGTGCCGCGCGTGCTGGGCGTGTTCCTGATGATCCTGCTGCTGACAGTGGTGGCCGTGGCGCTGATGCTGCTGATCCTGGCGGTGCTGCAGCGGGAGATTCCCGCCATCCGCGAACAGCTGCCCGGCATGCTGTCCAAGCTGAACGCGGCGGTCACGCCCCGGCTGGCGGAGATGGGCGTGCACGTGCGCTTCGACTTCCCCGGCCTGCGCAAGCTGCTCACCGAACAGCTCGCCGCCAGCCCGGAGGACGTGATGTCCACGGCGCTGAACTACCTGCGCGTGTCGGGCTCGGCCGCGGTGCAAGTGCTCGGCATCGTCTTCCTGGTGCCGATCGTGATGTTCTACCTGCTGATGGACTGGAACATGCTGATACGCCGGCTGGAAGGCGCCGTGCCGCGCCGCTGGATCAGCAAGACGCGCGAGCTGGCGGCCGAGACCGACGGCCTGCTGTCGCAATACCTGCGCGGACAGATCATCGTGATGCTGGTGCTGGCGGCGTATTACTCGGCCGGGTTGGCGCTGGCCGGCTTCGATGTGGCGCTGCCGATCGGCATCTTCACCGGGCTGGCGGTGTTCATCCCCTACATCGGCTTCGGCATCGGCCTGATCCTGGCGATCCTGTCGGCGCTGCTGCAATTCGGCAACCTGTACGGCCTGCTGGCGGTGGCGGTGGTCTACGGCGTCGGCCAGGTGCTGGAAGGTTTCTACCTGACGCCGCGGCTGGTGGGCGAGCGCATCGGGCTGCACCCGCTGGCGGTCATCCTCGCCCTGCTGGCTTTTGGCCAATTGTTCGGATTTTTCGGTATCCTGCTGGCCCTGCCGATCAGCGCCGTGCTGCTGGTCGGCCTGCGGCAGATCCGGCAGCTCTACCTGGGCAGCAAGCTGTACCGCGACTAATCCGACCATCGACCCACGTTTCATGGCCCTTCCGCAACAGCTACCGCTCGAGTTCGGCGCGACACCCGCCCCGACCATCGGCAACTTCGTCGCCACCGGCAACGAAGAGGCGGTGCTGCGCCTCTCGGGCCTGGTCGCCGAGCTGGCCGTCGGCCGCGCCGCCGACCGCCTGGTCTACCTGTGGGGCGAATCCGGCAGCGGCCGCAGCCACCTGCTGCATGCTGTCTGCGCGCAGGCGGAGGCCGCCGGCTTCCAGGCGCGCTACCTGGAAGCGAAGGCACCGCTGGAAGCGTTCGAATACGACCCCGCCATCACCATCTGGGCCATCGACGACGCCGAGCGGCTGGACGAATGGGCACAGGTGGCGGCGTTCAACCTGGTCAACGAAGTGCGCGCGGATCCGCATGCCGCGCTGATCACCGCGGGGGCCGCCGCGCCGATGTCGATGCCGCTGCGTGAAGACCTGCGCACCCGGCTGGGGTGGGGCCTGGTCTACTGGCTGCGCCCGCTGTCCGACGCCGACAAGGTCGAAGCGCTACTCCAGGCCGCCCGCGAACGCGGCATGCAGCTGTCGGCCGACGTGCCGCAATGGCTTGTGACGCACTCCTATCGCGACATGCCGAGCCTGATGGCGCTGCTCGAAGCACTCGACACCTACTCGCTCGCCCGCAAGCGCGCCGTCACCCTGCCGCTGCTGCGCGACATGCTGGCGCTGCTCAAGTGAGCCGGTCCGGCTCGACCGGAACACAGTTGAGCACGACGGCGCTCCACATCGGCCACCGCCCTCGCTACGCGGCCCCTTGCCGCACCTTCGGGTAAAATCGCGCCCCATGAATCTCGCCCTCTTTGACCTCGATCACACCCTGATCCCCACCGACAGCGACCACGAGTGGGGGCGCTTCCTCATCCGCCGCGGGGTCGTGGATGCAGCCGAATACCAGCGCAGGAACGATCAGTTCTATGCCGACTACAAGTCCGGCACGCTGGACATCCATGCCTTCCTGCGCTTTGCCCTGGCGCCGCTCGCCGCCCACTCGCGCGATACGCTGGCCCAGTGGCATGCCGAATTCATGCGCGAGACGATCCTGCCCAAGATCACGCCCCAGGCCCAGGCGCTGGTTTGCAAGCACCTGGACGCCGGCGACCTGTGCTGCGTGGTCACCGCCACCAACAGCTTCGTCACCCGGCCGATCGCCAAGGCCTTCGGCATCGAGCACCTGATCGCCACGGAGCCGGCCACCGCCGACGGCACGCCCGAAGGCCCCTTCACCGGTGACGTCTCCGGCACACCGAGCTTCCGCGAGGGCAAGGTCGCGCGCGTGCACGAGTGGCTCGCCGACATGGGCCGCGGCTGGAGCGACTTCGATCGCAGCACCTTCTACAGCGATTCGGCCAACGACGTGCCGCTGCTGGAAGAAGTGACCGACCCGGTCGCCACCAACCCCGACGACACCCTGCGGCACCTCGCCGCCCAGCGCAACTGGCGCATCATGGACCTCTTCTGAAAGAGCGCGGCGTGATCAAGAAACTCATCAATCGCCTGCTGGGCAGGCCCGCCGCGGAGACCGCGCCCGCCACCGAGCCCGGCACGCCGGCCAGGAAGGCCCGCGCCCCCAAGACCCCGAAGGCGCGCGCCAAGGCCGCCGCCGGGGGCGTGCCGCGCGCGCCGCGCGTGTGGAGCGTGGAAGAGCACGGCATCGACCCGAAGCTGCTGTCGCGCAACGCCGTCAAGGTCACGTCCACGCTGCAGGAAGCCGGCTATGACGCCTTCATCGTGGGCGGCGCAGTGCGCGATCTGCTGCTGGGCATCAAGCCAAAGGACTTCGACGTCGCCACCAACGCCACGCCCGAGCAGGTGGAGGCGCTATTCCGCCGCTCGCGCATCATCGGACGGCGCTTCCAGATCGTGCACGTGACGTTCTACGGCGGACGCGAGCAGGAGATCATCGAGGTGTCGACCTTCCGCGCGCTGGTCGACGCCGTGGAAAGCGAGCAGGTACCGGCCGGCAAGCGCGTCAAGCGCACCGAGCTGGACCACCACACCCACGCCGTCGACGCCAGCGGCCGCGTGCTGCGCGACAACGTGTGGGGCACCCAGGCCGAGGACGCCACCCGCCGCGACTTCACCGTCAACGCGATGTACTACAACCCGGCCGACCAGACCGTGCACGACTACCACCGCGGCATGGAAGACATGCGCGCGCGCCTGCTGCGCATGATCGGCGATCCGCATACGCGCTACCGCGAAGACCCGGTGCGCATGCTGCGCGTGGTGCGCTTCGCGGCCAAGACCGGCTTCGACATCGACCCGGCCACGCGCGCGCCGATCGCCGAGCTGGGGCCGCTGATCCACAACGTGCCGGCCGCGCGGCTGTTCGACGAGATGCTCAAGCTGCTGATGTCGGGCCACGCCTGGGCATCGCTGCAGGAGCTGCGCAAGGCCGGCCTGCACCGCGGCCTGCTGCCGCTGCTGGACGTGGCGCTCGAGCAGCCGATGGGCCAGCGCTTCGTGCAGCTGGCGCTCGACAACACCGATGAGCGCGTCAAGGCCGGCAAGCCGGTCTCGCCCGGCTTCCTGTTCGCCTCGCTGATGTGGCACCACGTGCTGGAGCACTGGAACCGCCGCCGCGCCGCCGGCGAGCCGCTGATCCCCGCGCTGCACGAGGCGATGGACGAAGTCCTCGACCGCCAGACCGAGCAGCTCGCCATCCAGCGCCGCTTCACCGCCGACATGAAGGAGATCTGGAGCATGCAGCCGCGCTTCGAGAAGCGTGTTGGCCGCATGCCCCACCGTCTGCTCGAATCGCCGCGCTTCCGCGCCGGCTACGACTTCCTGGTCCTGCGCTGCGCCTCGGGCGAATTGCCGCAGGAGCTCGCCGCCTGGTGGACCGACTTCCAGAACGGCGACGGCGAGGCGCGCGAAGCGCTGATCGCGCAGGCCAAGCAGGCGCCGGCCGCCGCCGGGGGCGCCCCCGCGGGCGCCAAGCGCCGCCGCCGCCGGCGTGGTCCGGCAAAATCGGATACAGTCGCCGACGTGAACCCGGGCAGTTCGGAGGGAACGTGATGACAGTGGCGTATATCGGCATCGGCGCCAACCTCGGCGACGCGCGCCAGGCCGTCAAAGACGCCGTGGTCTGCCTCGCACAGCAGGTGGGCATCAGCATCACCGGCAAGTCCAGCCTGTACCGCAGTGCCCCGGTGGACGCCACCGGCGACGACTACATCAATGCCGTGGTGCGCATCGATACGCACTTCACCGCCGGCCAGCTGCTGCGCATCTGCCACCATATCGAAGACCAGTTCGGCCGCGAACGCCCGTTCCGCAACGCACCGCGCACGCTGGACCTGGACCTGCTGCTGTACGGCGACCAGATCCTCACCTCGCCCGAACTGACCGTGCCGCATCCGCGCGTCGGACAGCGTGCCTTTACCCTGCTGCCGCTGCACGAACTGGCGCCGGATCTCGTCATCCCCGGCATCGGCGCCGTGGCGGCACTGCTGCCGGGCGTCGCCGACCAAGTCATCGAGAAGATGACGCTGTGCCAGTGCATGCGCGCCAAGCCGGCCGCCTGACACCTCTTTTCCACTCTCCCGAATCCAGACGCGATGGCACTCGATCATCTGCGCCGCATCGTCGTCGAAGGGCCGATCGGCGCCGGCAAGACGGCATTGGCGCAACGGCTGGCCGATCACCTGCGTGCGGCCACGCTGTTCGAAACCCCCGAAGACAACCCCTTTCTCGCGCGCTTCTATGAAGAGCCCGCGCGCTATGCGCTGCCGGTGCAGCTGCGCTTCCTGCTGCAGCGCGCGCAGCGGCTGGCCGCATGGCAGAAGGCCACGCTGGCCGGCGAGCGCATCGTCGCCGACAGCTTCCTGCCGCGCGACCGCCTGTTCGCCCAGCTGACGCTGCCCGCCGACGAGCTCGCGCTGTACGACGCCATGGCGCAAGCACTGGCCCTGCCGCCGCAGCGCATCGATCTCGTGGTCTGCCTGCAGGCGCGCGCCGAAGACCTGCTGCCCCGCATCGCCAGGCGCGCCGTTCCTTACGAAGCGGGCATCGACGCGGAATACCTCGAACGCATCTGCGCCGCGTACGGCGAGCTGTTTCTGTATTACGATGCCGCACCGACGCTGATCGTCGATACCGCCGCCTTCGATCCGGCCGGCAACGACGACGATTTCCGCACCTTGCTCACCCGCATCGACGCCATGCGCGGGCCCAAGGAATTCATCAAGCTCGCGACCCGGTAGCAGGTCCATCGCATGGCCTGCCTGGAAGGTCGCGGCGCTCAACCTGATCCCAGTCCATGAGCAGCTATCTCCAGGAATCCACCCGCAAGGCCGTGACCGTCACCTCGCTGCAGGGCATGCGCGCGGCGGGCGAGCGCATCGCCATGCTGACGGCCTACGATGCCAGCTTCGCCGCCCTGATGGAGCGCAGCGGCGTGGACGTGGTGCTGGTCGGCGATTCGCTGGGCAACGTGGTGCAGGGCCAGAAGACCACGCTGCCCGTCACGCTCGACCACATCGTCTACCACACCGAATGCGTGGCGCGCGGCACGACCAAGGCGCTGCTCATGTCGGATCTGCCCTTCGGCACCTACGGCACGCCCGAGCAAGCCTTCCACAGCGCCGTGCGCGTGATGCAGGCCGGCGCGCAGATGGTCAAGCTCGAAGGCGGCGAGTGGCTGGCGCCCACCCTCCGTTTCCTGGTCGAACGCAGCATTCCGGTGTGCGCGCACATCGGCCTAACGCCGCAATCGGTGCATGCCTTCGGCGGCTTCAAGGTCCAGGGCCGGGGCGACGAGGCCGCCGCGCAGCTCAAGGCCGATGCGCTGGCCGTGCAGGACGCCGGCGCGCAGATGGTCCTCATGGAAGCCATTCCCGCCACGCTGGCCGGCGAGGTGACGCGCCTGCTGGCGGTCCCCACCATCGGCATCGGCGCCGGGCCCGAGTGCTCGGGCCAGGTGCTGGTGATGCACGACATGCTGGGCGTGTTCCCCGGCCACCGGCCCAAGTTCGTGCGCAACTTCATGGACGGCCTGACCACCATCGACGCCGCCGTCACGGCCTATGTGACGGCGGTCAAGGACGGCACCTTCCCCGGCCCGGAGCACAGCTTCACCGCCTGAGCGCGCCGCGCATGGACATCTGGTCGGCCACCGTCGAGGCGTTCGCCCTGCTCACCCGCGGCGACGCGGCGCTCTGGGTGATCGTCTGGACCTCGCTGAAGGTGGCGCTGGCCGGCCTGCTGCTGGCCGCGCCGCCGGCGCTGCTGCTGGCCTACGCCATCGCCATGCACCGCTTCCCCGGACGCCGGGCGCTGGTCGTGCTGGCGCAGGCCTCGCTGTCGTTTCCGACCGTGCTGATCGGACTGGTGCTCTACCTGCTGCTGTCGCGCCAGGGGCCGCTGGGCGGCTTCGGGCTGCTGTTCACGCAAGGGGGCATGATCCTCGGCCAGGCGGTGCTCGGCCTGCCGGTGATCATAGCGTTCGCGCTGGCCACCTTCGAGCGCGCCGACCCGCGCCTGGCGGAGACCGCCCGCGTGCTCGGCGCCGGCCCGGTGCGGCTGCTGTTCACAGTGTTCCGCGAACTGCGCTTCGGCCTGGGCGCCGCCGTGGTGGCGGGCTTCGGCCGGGTGATCGCCGAGGTCGGATCGGCGCTGATGGTCGGCGGCAACATCGAGGGCGTCACGCGCACCATGACCACCGCGATTGCGCTGGAGACCAGCAAGGGCGAGTTCGCCCAGGGCATTGCGCTGGGCATCGTGCTGATCGCGCTGGCGCTGCTGGTCAACCTGGTGCTGGCGTGGCTGCAGGGCGCCGGCGCCTTCCGCCGCCACACCGCATGAGCGCCCGATGACCACCTCGCCCCGCCCCCTGATGGTGTTCGAACAGCTGCACTGCCGCCACGGCGAGCGCCTGCTGTTCGACATTCCGCGCCTGGCGCTGTCGGCGGGCAACGCGGTGGTCATCACGGGCGCCAACGGCGTCGGCAAGACCACGCTGCTGCGCATGCTGGCGGGCCTGGTGCCGGCGGCGGAAGCCTGCGTCGATTTCGGCCGGGGCCCGCAGCCGCTGTCCCCTTACCCGGCCGCGCTGCGGGCGCGGCTCACCTATGTGCACCAGCATCCGTACCTGTTCCGCACCTCGGTGCGGGACAACCTTGCCTACGGACTGACCACCGGCCCGCATCGCGTGCCGCGGGCGGAGTTGCGCGAGCGCGTCGACGATGCCATCCGCTGGGCCGGCCTGCAGCAGGTGCTGCATGTGCCGCCGGAGCGCCTGTCGGGCGGCGAGGCGCAACGCCTCGCGCTGGCGCGTGCCCGCGCGCTGCGCACCGATGTGCTGCTGCTCGATGAGCCCACCTCCAGCCTGGATGGCGCCGCGCGCGAACAGGTGCTCGCGCTGGTCGGCGAACTGGCGGCCGAGGGCCGCGCGCTGCTGATGGTGTGCCACGACCGCGAGCTGATCAACCTGCCCGGCGTGACCCGGTGGAAGCTAAGCGACGGGCGGCTCGAAATGCGCGGGCACCACGCCGCGTAGCGCGTTGCAGACGGCGATGGCCTCGGCGCGGACGACGTCGGCACGGGTCAGCACGCGTTCATGCAAGGGCGCGCCGAGCCACGGCCGCGCGTCCTCCAGCAGCACGGCGCGCATCACGCCCGGCAGGACGCCGGCCGACAGCGGCGGCGTCCACCACCGCCCCTCCAGCTTGACCAGCACCGTGCTGCGGCCGCCCTCGGCCAGGGTACCGTCGGCATTGAAGAACACGGCATCGAACGCGCCCTCGCGCTCCGCGGCCTGCCAGGCTGCGTCATAGGCGGCGCGCAGGCTGGTCTTGTGATGGGGCAGGCTGTGCGCGGCCTCGCGTGCCTGCGGCGCGACGCGCAGGCGCACCGGCGCATTCCAGCTGGCATGCAGCGGCGGCAGCGGCGCCGCCGTGACGCTGAATGCGCCGCTGTGCCGCAGCGACAGGCGCATGCGGTGGGCGCCGGCCTCCGGCAGCGCGGCGCACGCGCGCGCCACCTCGCGCACCAGCGCATCCCTGTCGAAACCGAAGCCGAACGCACGGGCGGAATGCGCCAGCCGCGCCAGATGCCGCTCCAGCAAGGGCACGCCTTCGGCGCGCGTCGCCCGCATCGTCTCGAACAGCGACAGGTCCGGATCGAGCGCGGTGACGAAGCGCGCCTTCAGCCGGCACTCGGCGTATTCCTCGTCGGCGGCGCTGTCGTGCACGATGCCGGAGCCGATGCCGAGCTCGCACGAATGCAGGCCGTCGGTGCCGGGCGCCCCCAGCACCAGCGTGCGGATCGCCACGGAAAAGCATGCGTCGCCCATCGCGCGATCGCCGCTGGGCGCGTCGATCCAGCCGATCGCGCCGGTGTAGAAGCCGCGCGGCTGCGGCTCCAGCGCGTCGATGATCTCCATGGTCCGGCGCTTGGGCGCGCCCGTGATGGAGCCGCACGGAAACAGCGCGGCGAGGCAGTCGGCCAGGCCGGTTTCGGGCGGAATCTCCGCCTGCACCGTGGAGGTCATCTGCAGCACGCTGCCGTACGGCGTCACCTCGAACAGCGTCGGCACGCGCACCGAGCCGGCCGGGCGAGCCGGCCCAGGTCATTGCGCAGCAGATCGACGATCATCAGGTTTTCGGCGCGGTTCTTCTCGTCGGCGGCGAGCGCGGCGGCGCGCGCCTGGTCGACTTCCGGATCGCCGCTGGCGGGCGCGGTGCCCTTCATCGGCCGCGCGACGAGGGTGCCCGCGCGGTGCGAGAAGAACAGTTCCGGCGAGCACGACAGGATTGCCCCGCCTTCCGGCAGTCCGATCAGCGCCCCGTACGGCACCGGCTGGCGCGCGCGCAGGCGGCGATACAGCGCGGCCGGCGCGCCGAACGCCGTCATGCGCAGGCGGTACGTGTAATTGACTTCGTAGGTATCGCCCGCGGCAATCCAGTCCTGGATGCGGGCAATGGCGTGAACATAGGCGTCATGGTCGACGCTGGCCGCACAGTCGAACAGGCCGGCAGCGCTACCGGCCTCGGGCCACGCGTCGAACAGCGCATCGACCTCGGCCGCCGACAGCACCTGCATCGAGCGGAACAGCAGCACGCGCAAACAGCCGTCGTGGCCGGGCAACCGAGCGGACGCCGGCATGGCCGATGACAAGCCGACCAGCGGCCGGCCGAATTCGTACGGGGCCAGGACCAGCGCATGCAAACCGTCGGCCCAGGCCGCGCGCAGCGCATCGTCCAGCCCCGCCAGCGTGCCCGGCGGCCGGACGATCTCGCCGGCATAGCCGGTGTACCAGCGCGAGCATGGCGCACCGGCCGAGGTGGCATCGTCCAGCAGCGCGAACGGCGCGCGCCGGCATCTGGCAACGGCATGACGATGTCCCCCGGTTACAGCAAAAGCGCGGCGCTCAGCTGGAGAAGAAGTTCTTCACCTTGTCCAGCCACGACTGCTCCTGCGGACTGTGCCGCGAGCCGCCTTCATGGACGGACTTGTCGAACTGGCGCAGCAGCTCCCTCTGGTGCTCGGTCAGCCGCACCGGCGTTTCGATCACCACATGCACGTACAGATCGCCGGCATAGCCCGAGCGCACGCCCTTGATGCCCTTGCCGCGCAGGCGGAAGGTCTTGCCGGCCTGCGTGCCCTCGGGCACGTTGAAGGTCACGCGGCCGCCCAGCGTCGGCACCTCGATATCGCCGCCCATGGCCGCGACAGCGAAGGAGATCGGCATCTGGCAGTGCAGGTCGTCGCCGTCGCGCTCGAACACGGAGTGCGCCTTGATGTGGATTTCCACATACAGGTCGCCCGGCGGGCCGCCGTTGATGCCCGGCTCGCCGTTGCCCGAGGAGCGGATGCGCATGCCCTCGTCGATACCCGCCGGAATCTTCACTTCCAGCGTCTTCTGGCTCTTCACCTTGCCCTGGCCATGGCACTTGCTGCAAGGCTTGGGGATGTACTTGCCGTTGCCGTGGCACTTCGGGCAGGTCTGCTGCATCGTGAAGAAGCCCTGCGACACGCGCACCTGGCCGGCGCCGTGGCAGGTCGGGCAGGTCTCCACGCTGGAGCCGGGCTCGGCGCCCTTGCCGTGGCAGTGGTCGCATTCGTCCCAGTGCGGCACGCGGATCTGCGTGTCGTAGCCGTGCGCGGCTTGCTCCAGCGTGATCTCCATGCTGTAGCGCAGGTCGGCGCCGCGATACATCTGCGGGCCCGCGCCGCGGCGGCGGCCCTGCTGGGCCTGCCCGAAGATATCGCCGAAGATGTCGCCGAAGGCTTCCGCGAAGCCGCCGAAGCCTTGCGCCCCCGCGCCGAAGCCGCCGGCCATGTTGGGGTCGACGCCGGCATGGCCGTACTGGTCGTAGGCCGCCTTCTTGTCCGCGTCGGAGAGCATCTCGTAGGCTTCCTTGGCCTCCTTGAATTTCTCTTCCGCTTCCTTGCTGTCCGGATTGCGGTCCGGGTGGTACTTCATCGCAAGCTTGCGATACGCCTTCTTGATCTCGTCGTCGCTCGCGTTCTTGCCCACCCCGAGCACTTCGTAGTAATCACGTTTTGCCATGGTGGCCCGTCAAATCGCCTGTTGTGCTGCTTGGTCGAATAGCAAAAAAGCCGAGCGCGGCATCGGGCGCGCCTATGCGCATCCGATAGCCGCCGCCCGGCGGGACCTCCGGTCCGCCGCAGCGGACCCTAGGCTTACTTCTTGTCGTTCACTTCCTTGAACTCGGCGTCCACGACGTTGTCGTCCTGCGGCGCGCCGTGTCCGGCCTGTGCGCCTGCGTGGGCACCGGCGGCAGCCTGCTCGGCGCCGGCTTCCGCGCCGCCCTTGGCCTGCATGTCGGCGTAGACCTTCTCGCCCAGCTTCTGCGAGGCGGTCGCCAGCGCTTCGACCTTGGCGTCGATCGCGGCCTTGTCGCTGCCCTTGAGGACGTCTTCAAGGTCCTTGATCGCGGCTTCGATCTTGTCCTTCTCGCCCGCTTCCAGCTTGTCGCCGTATTCGCCCAGCGCCTTCCTGGTCGAGTGCACCAGCGCTTCGCCCTGGTTGCGGGAGTCGACCAGTTCGCGCAGCTTCTTGTCTTCCTCGGCGTTGGCCTCGGCGTCCTTCACCATACGCTCGATCTCGGCCTCGCTCAGGCCCGAGCTCGCCTTGATGGTGATCTTGTTTTCCTTGCCGGTGGCCTTGTCCTTGGCACCGACGTGCAGGATGCCGTTGGCGTCGATGTCGAACGACACCTCGATCTGCGGCGTGCCGCGCGGTGCCGGCGGAATGCCCTCGAGGTTGAACTCGCCCAGCATCTTGTTGCCGGAGGCCATCTCGCGCTCGCCCTGGTAGACCTTGATCGTCACGGCCGGCTGGTTGTCGTCGGCGGTCGAGAAGGTCTGCGAGAACTTGGTCGGGATGGTCGTGTTCTTGCCGATCATCTTGGTCATCACGCCGCCCAGCGTCTCGATGCCCAGCGACAGCGGCGTCACGTCCAGCAGCAGCACGTCCTTGCGGTCGCCGCCCAGCACCTGGCCCTGGATGGCGGCGCCCACGGCAACAGCCTCGTCCGGGTTCACGTCCTTGCGGGCTTCCTTGCCGAAGAACTCCTTCACCTTCTCCTGCACCTTCGGCATGCGCGTCATGCCGCCGACCAGGATCACGTCATGGATGTCCGACACCTTCACGCCGGCGTCCTTGATGGCGGTGCGGCACGGCTCGATCGTGCGAGCGATCAGGTCTTCGACCAGCGCTTCGAGCTTGGCGCGCGTGATCTTCAGGTTCAAGTGCTTCGGGCCCGAGGCATCGGCCGTGATGTACGGCAGGTTGATCTCGGTCTGTTGCGTCGACGACAGCTCGATCTTGGCCTTCTCGGCGGCATCCTTCAGGCGTTGCAGCGCAAGCACGTCCTTCGACAGGTCGACGCCCGACTCCTTCTTGAACTCGCCGATGATGTAATCGATGATGCGCTGGTCGAAGTCTTCGCCGCCCAGGAAGGTGTCGCCATTGGTCGACAGCACTTCGAACTGCTTCTCGCCGTCCACGTCGGCGATCTCGATGATCGAGATGTCGAACGTGCCGCCGCCCAGGTCATACACCGCGATCTTGCGGTCGCCCTTCTCGTTCTTGTCCAGGCCGAAGGCCAGCGCGGCTGCGGTCGGCTCGTTGATGATGCGCTTGACGTCCAGGCCCGCGATGCGGCCGGCGTCCTTGGTCGCCTGGCGCTGCGAATCGTTGAAGTAGGCCGGCACCGTGATCACGGCTTCGGTCACTTCCTCGCCCAGGTAGTCCTCGGCGGTCTTCTTCATCTTGCGCAGGACTTCGGCCGAAATCTGCGGCGGCGCCATCTTCTTGTCGCGCACTTCCACCCAGGCGTCGCCGTTGTCGGCCTTGGAGATGGTGTACGGCATCAGGCCGATGTCCTTCTGGACTTCCTTCTCTTCGAACTTGCGGCCGATCAGGCGCTTGACGGCGTACAGCGTGTTCCTCGGGTTGGTGACGGCCTGGCGCTTGGCGGGGGCGCCGACCAGGATCTCGCCGTCTTCCATGTAAGCGATGATCGACGGCGTGGTGCGCGCGCCTTCCGCGTTCTCGATCACCTTGGGCGTGTTGCCCTCCATGATGGACACGCAGCTGTTGGTGGTACCCAGGTCGATACCGATGATTTTGCCCATGTTCTTGCTCCTCGAATCTGGTCTCAGGACTGCACTGAATACAAACTTGGCTCGGATGTGGGAGTGCCGCCCGGCCTTTTCAAGATCGATTTTTGAAAAGTTGAGCATTTTGGCCGGTTTTTCTCCGGAAAGCACCCGGAAACCGGCACGACTCGGCAGGCATGCCGTCCGCGGCAGCCCGGCTACCCCGCCAAGGCCCGCGCTGGGCTTGAAGACAGCGGGACAGCCGCTCCATGCGCGTCGGCTTGCGCATCCATCGAAAGTGATTCTTAACAGACAACTCACTGGAAGGCCGGGAACCCCCGACGACTCACCGCGGCCCGCTGCAGTGCGCCCGAAGCCGGCCGCCCCGGGCATCGCAGATCACAAGGTGTAGTGGCCGGCTGCCTCGGGCTGAAAGACGATCACGTCGATCCGCAGTGCGTGCGTAGAGCCGTCCGGCGCGGCATAGTGCACCTCGTCGCCCGCGCGGCCGCCGAGCAGCGCCGCGCCCATCGGCGACAGCACCGAGAGCCTGGCCGCGGCCAGGTTGGCCTCGTCCGGATAGACCAGCGTCCACTCCTGGGCCGTGCCGGCGCCGGCGTGCACGCGCACCACTGAATTCATCGTCACCACGTCGGCGGGAATCCTGTCGCCGGGAACAACGTTGGCGCGGGCAATCAGGTCGTCGACCAGCCCGGCCAGCGGCGAGCCGCTGCCGGCGCGGCCGGCGGCGTTTTCCAGTCGGGTGAGGTCGAGCTCGGTCAGGTAGATGACGGCTGCGGACATGGCGATCTCCAATGCATCGGGTCTGTTGCGGACAAGGGCGCCGGCGGCGCGGCACAGGCGGGCGGCGGTATCGAAGCGGAGGGAATGGGCCCGGCGGCAACGTGCCGCTGGGGCACGGGCGCTACCGCCGGGCGGCGGCAAGGGCGGCGGGGATCGCCTGGCCGGCGCACGGAATGGCGCGCGCGATGCGCTGCACGCGCACCCCGCTGACGCGGAAGACGGAGAGGTTGGCGGCGATCGCCATCGAGACCATGGCTGCCGCCTCAGGCCAGCGGCCTGCCGGCCAGCTTGTTGCGCGCATTGGCCACCGCGCCGGCAAACTGCGCGTGCCCGTGCCAGCCGGTCGCCCGGCCGAGCACCTTGCCGCGATGGAAGAACAGGAACACCGGAATGCCGTGCAGGCCGAAGCGCCGGCCCAGTTCCGGATGCGCATGGACATTGGCGTGCAGCCAGCGCAGCCCGAGCGCACGCACCGGCCCTGACTGGGCGAGCAGTGCGCGCTCGGCGTGCTCGCAATTGAAGCAGTCCTCGCCCCAGCAGAACACGCAGACGAGATCATCGCCCGCCGCCGCGATGGCCGCGTCGATGGTCCCGCCATCCACCTCGCGCATCCCGAACGCCGTGAACGCGGTCATGTCGACCGGGGTCGCGGTGTGCGGATCGTGCGAGGCGGTGTTCCCGGACATGGACGGGAGCGCGGTTTACTTCGGTGCGGCCACCGTCACCAGCGCCGGGCGCAGCACGCGGTCGGCCAGCGTATAGCCACGCTGGAGCACGTTCACCACGGTGTTGGCCTCCTGGTCGGCCGGCACCATCGAGATGGCCTGGTGGCGATGGGGGTCGAACTTCTCGCCGACCGGGTTCAGCTCGGTCACGCGGCCCTTCTCGAAGGCGGCATTGAGCTGCTTGAGCGTCAGCTCCACGCCTTCGCGCAGCTTGGCGACATCGCCCGACGCGTCGGCCAGCGCGGCTTGCAGGCTGTCCATCACGGGCAGCAGGTATTCGGCAAAGCCCTCGATGGCGAACTTGTGCGCGCGGGCCACGTCGTCCTGCGCGCGGCGGCGGATGTTCTCGCCCTCCGCGACGGCGCGCGCCCAGTTCTCGTAGTTCTGGCGGGCCTTCTCATCGGCGGCTTCCAGCTGGCGGCGCAGTTCGGCGGTGTCCGGCTCGATCGTCGCCTCGGCCACGGCGGCCTCATCGCCGGCGATGGCCTGCGCATCGGCGCTGGCGCGCTGGGCCTGGTTCGAGTAGGCGCTGGCGGCCTGGCCGGCTGCTGCTGCGGAGGATTGCGCCGACTCGGCGGCTTGCGTATCCGGTTGCGAAGTGGGTTCCGAAGTGTGTTTCATAGCGCTGGGTAGAAGGATCGATGCGGGGTCCGATGCCCAGATTGGTGCACGCGGCGCCAGCGATCGATCCGCTGGAGATCACAAGACAATTCTCCCCGATGTGGGGCATCTGGCGCGCTTTTCAAGGGCGCGGCATGCGCGGTTGCAGTGCGCCGCGCATCACGAAATACGACGTTACAACTTTGCGTGAATTGGAATGGCACGTCGATTGCGAGCATCCGATCGGCCACCTATGATGCAAGAAAAATCGCGGGGGGCGCGACCTTATTCGAGGGTTCGTACCATGCACAAGCTGCCTATTCTGACGGTGCTTCTGCTGTTGACCTTGACCGCCGTCACGACGTTCATCTGCCTGTCCGGCGCCGTCACGCCGCGTGACACGGAGTATGGCAGCGGGAAAGCGATCTTCAAGCACTACTTCATGCAACCCCGCATGCTGCAGACCCCGCGCGCGCTGGGCGTAACAAGTTAGCACACACTTGCCGTCATCCGCCCAGCTTATCGATGCGGCGCCGGTCGCGCTTGGTCGGCCGACCGGCGATCTGCGTGGCGGGTTCCCGGTACAGGTGCCGCTGCTGCGCCGCCTCGACACGTTTTAAGCGGCTCGCCTGCGTCTCGGCGTAGAGGGTCTGCGCCACCGAGGCGGGCCCGCGGACTTCCGCCAGCGCCAGCACATTCACCTCCCACTGCTGTTCATGCGCGGCCACGCGCACGCGGTCGCCGATCTTCACGTCCTTGGCCGGGCGCACCGGCTGGTCGTTGATCTGCACGCGGCCGCGCTCCACCGCATCGGTGGCCTGCGAGCGTGTCTTGAAGAAGCGCGCCGCCCACAGCCATTTGTCGATGCGCACGCGGCCATCCGCGTCGGTGCTCACCTTCATGCCGCGGCCCCCTTGCTCTGCGCGCGCGTGCGGCTGGCTTCCAGCACATGCGGATGCGGCAGCGCGAGCGGCCAGCCCTGCAGGTGCGCCTGCGCGATATCGGCCAGGCCGGCAATCCAGGGCTCGCTGTCGTTCAGGCACGGGATGTAGTGGAAGTCCTTGCCGCCGGCGACACGGAAGGTGGACTGCCCTTCCATGGCGATCTCCTCCAGCGTCTCCAGGCAGTCGGCCGGAAAGCCCGGGCAGAACACGTCGACGCGGCCGGTGCCGACGCGGCCGAGCTCTTCGAGCGTGGGCGCGGTATACGGCTGCAGCCACTCGGCGCGGCCGAAGCGCGACTGGAACGTCACCAGGTACTGGCCCGGCTGCAGGCCGAGCGCCTCGCCGAGCAGGCGGCCGGTCTTCAGGCACGCGCAGTGATACGGATCGCCAAGCTCGAGCGTGCGGCGCGGCACGCCGTGGAACGACAGCAGCAGCTTGTCGCCGCGCGCGAAATCCGGCGCGCCGTGCTGCGCCCAGTACGCGCCCACCTGCTGGTGCAGCGCGTTGATGTAGGCCGGATGATCGTGGAAATGCTTGATCAGCCGCAGCTCCGGCTGGTTGCGCATCTGGCCCATCACGCGGAAGACCTCGTCGAACGCGGTGGCGGTGGTGGTGCCGGAATACTGCGGATACATCGGCAGCACCAGGATGCGCTCCACGCCCTGCTTGCGCAGTGTCTGCATCACCGAGGGGATCGACGGGTTGCCGTAGCGCATCGCGCAGGCCACCACCACGTCGTGCCCCTGCGCATCGAGCAGTTGCTGCAAGGCGTGCGCCTGGCGCTCGCTGTAGACCAGCAGCGGCGAGCCCGTCATGTTGGCCTCGCGCAGCCAGACCGTCTCGTACTTGTGCGCCGAGGCGCGCGAGCGCAGCGGCAGGATCAGCACGTTGAGGATGAACCACCACGCCGCCCGCGGAATCTCCACCACGCGCGGGTCGGACAGGAACTGGCGCAGGTAGCGGCCGACCTCGCGCGGCGAGGTGCCGTCGGGCGTGCCGAGGTTGACCAGCAGGATCGCGGTGCGATCGGGCTGGCCGTGCTGGAACAGGGGTTCGGGCAAAAAGGGCATGGGGCGCGGCTTTGCGGATGATCCGGTCGATTATACGAGCCGGTCCGCCAGGCCGCGCTCAGCGTGCCGGCGCGCCGTCCTTGACCACGCCGGCGCAAGGGTTGAGGCCCATCGCGTAGGCCAGGTCCGCCGGCCGGTCGATGCGCCACAGCGCGAAGTCGGCGACGCAGCCGGGGGCCAGCACGCCGCAGGTGCCGGCCAGGCCCAGCGCGGCCGCGGCGTGGCGCGTGGCACCGGTCAACGCCTCCAGCGGGGTCAGGCGGAACAGCGTGCAGGCCATGTTCATCGCCAGCAGCAGCGATGACAGCGGCGAGGTGCCGGGGTTGCAGTCGGTCGAGACCGCCATCGGCACGCCCGCCTGGCGCAGCGCTTGCAGCGGCGGCAGGCGCGTCTCGCGCAGGCAGTAGAACGCGCCGGGCAGCAGCACGGCCACGGTGCCCGCCTCGGCCATGGCGGCGACGCCGGCATCGGTCAGGCATTCGAGGTGGTCCGCCGACAGGCCGCCGTAGCGCGCCACCAGCGCCGCGCCGCCCTGGTCGGACAACTGCTCGGCATGCAGCTTGACCGGCAGGCCGAGCGCCTGCGCGGCATCGAACATGCGCGCCGTCTGCGCGGGAGAAAAGCCGATGGTTTCGCAGAACGCATCGACCGCATCGACCAGCCCTTCCGCCGCCAATGCGGGCAGTACGTCGGCGCACAGGTGGCCGATGTAGTCGTCCGCGCGGCCGGCGAATTCGGGCGGCACGGCGTGGGCGCCGAGGAAGGTGGTCCGCACCCGCACCGGCAGCGTCTGGCCGAAGCGGCGCGCGACGCGCAGCATGCGGCGCTCGGTTTCCAGGTCGAGCCCGTAGCCGGATTTGATTTCGACGGTCGTCACGCCCTCCGCGCGCAGCGCATTCAGGCGCGGCAGGCTCGCTTGGGCAAGCGCGTCTTCGCTGGCCGCGCGCGTGGCGCGGACGGTGGACAGGATGCCGCCCCCGGCCCGGGCGATGTGCTCGTACGGCACGCCGTTGAGCCGCGCCTCGAATTCATTGCTGCGGTTGCCGGCATGGACGAGGTGCGTGTGGCAATCGATCAGGCCCGGCGTAAGCCAGGCGCCGCCGCCATCGTGCTCGCGTTCGGCGCGGGCGCCGGCGGGCAGGTCCGCGCGCGCGCCGAGCCAGGCGATGCGGCCGTCCCGGACGGCGATGGCACCGTCGCGGATTTCGCCGTAGCCGTCGGCATCGGCCGCCAGCGTGGCGAGGTGGACATGGGTCCACAGCGCATCCCATCGGATGTCAGCCATGCGCGGCCCCCTGCGGGGCGACCCCGTCGACGACGCGCGCCACGAGGCGCGCGGCGACCCGCGCCGTGCGGTGGTCGATGTCCAGCGACGGATTCAGCTCCGCCACGTCGGCCAGCCGCAGCTTGCCGCTCGCGGCGACGCGATCGACGATGGGCTCGATCACCTCCATCGGCACGCCGCGCGCGGACGGTGCGCTCACGCCCGGCGCGACGCCGGCCGGCAGCACGTCCAGGCAGATCGTCAGGTAGACGTGATCGACGTCGGCGAGGAAGGCGTCGACGGTCTGCAGCACCCGCGGCAGGTGCAGGAGATCCATCTCATCGTCGCGCAGCCAGCGCACGCCGAGCTGCCTGGCACGCGCGAACAGCGCCTCGGTGTTGGCGTAGGCGCTGATGCCCAGGCACGCGTAGCGGAACGGCCAGCCGCGCCGCGCGCAGTCTTCGGCGATCTGGCGGAACGGCGTGCCGGAGCTGCCGCGCTCGCCCGCGCGCAGATCGAAATGCGCGTCGAGGTTCAGGATGCCGATGCGCGGCGGCTGCGCGGAACGGGCCGCCAGATGCCGCGCCAATCCGCCGAACGACGCCCAGGCGAGCTCGTGGCCGCCGCCCAGCGCGATCAGGAACGCGCCCCGGTCGAGCAGGCCGTGCAGCACGCCGGACAGCGCATCCTGCGCGGCCTCCAGTGCATCGCCCCGGCAGGTCACGTCGCCGGCATCGACAATCGCGCGGCCGGGCCGGGCCGGCAGGTTGGCGAGCATCCGGCGGATGGCGGCCGGCCCCGCCTGCGCGCCGACGCGGCCATGGTTGCGCGCGATGCCGGCATCGCAGGCAAAGCCGGCCAGCGCGACCGCGCCGTTCAGCGGCGAGGCGGCATCGGCGCTGCGCACGACCTGGTGCCAGCGCTGGCCCAGCGCCCCCTCTTCCGCGTCGACGCGGCCTTGCCAAACGGTCGGATCGGCCTCGGTGTGCATGGTCATGCGAGCGCCAGATCGGCCAGGTGCGCGCGGCAGCTGTCGCCCAGGTCGCCGTCGAGCACGAGGCGGCGGGCCGCTTCGATGTCGGGCGCGAACAGACGGTCTTCACCGTAGTACGCCACGCGCGAGCGGATGCACGTGTGGGCGCGCGCCAGCGCGTCGGAGGTGGCGAGCGGCCGGTGGAAGTCGATGCCCTGCGCGGCGGCCAGCGCCTCGATGCCGACGATGGTGGCGGTGTTGCCGGCCATCTCGGCCAGGCGGCGGCCGGCGAAGGTGGCCATGCTGACGTGGTCTTCCTGATTGGCGGAGGTCGGCAGGCTGTCGACGCTGGCCGGATGCGCCAGCGACTTGTTCTCCGAGGCCAGCGCGGCCGCTGTCACGTGCGCGATCATGAAGCCGGAATTCAGCCCCGGCTGCTCGACCAGGAACGGCGGCAGGCCCGACAGCGTGGAATCGATCAGCAGCGCGATCCGCCGCTCCGACAGCGCGCCGATCTCGGCGATCGCCAGTGCCAGCATGTCGGCGGCAAAGGCGACCGGCTCGGCGTGGAAGTTGCCGCCCGAGATCACCTCGCCCGCATCGGCGTAGACCAGCGGGTTGTCGGTGACGGCGTTGGCTTCGGTGAGCAGCGTGGCGCCGGCCTGGCGGATCAGGTCCAGGCACGCGCCCATCACCTGCGGCTGGCAGCGCAGGCTGTACGGGTCCTGCACGCGCGTGTCGCCGACCAGGTGCGAGCGGCGGATGGCGCTGCCGGCCAGCAGGCCGCGATAGACCGCGGCGGTGGCGATCTGCCCGGCCTGCCCGCGCACCGTGTGCACGCGCGGGTCGAACGGCGCGTCGCTGCCCTTGGCCGCATCGACCGACAGCGCGCCGGCCACGGTGGCCGCCTGCAGCAGGCGCTCGGCCAGGAACAGGCCGTTGAGCGCCAGCGCGGTCGACACCTGGGTGCCGTTGATCAGCGCCAGCCCCTCTTTGGCGGCCAGCGCGATGGGCGCGATGCCCGCCGCGGCCAGGGCTTCGCGTGCCGGCTTGCGCACGCCGTTCACGCGCGCGTCGCCCTCGCCCAGCATGGCCAGGGTCATGTGCGCGAGCGGCGCCAGGTCGCCGGAGGCGCCCACCGAGCCCTTGGACGGAATGCACGGCACGATGCCCGCGTTGAGCATCGCCAGCAGCGTGTCGATGACGACGCGGCGCACCCCGGAGTAGCCGCGCGCGAGGCTGGCGGCCTTCATCAGCAGCACCAGGCGCGCGACATTGTCGTCGAGATCCTGGCCGGTGCCGACCGCGTGCGACAGGATCAGGTTGCGCTGCAGGTGCTCCAGCTCGTGCGTGGCGATCTGCGTCCTGGCCAGCTTGCCGAAGCCGGTATTGATGCCGTAGGCGGGCTCGCCCCTGGCGACGATGGCCTGCACGGTCGCCGCCGAGGCCTCGATGGCCTCGGCGCAATCGCCCGACAGCGTCACCGGCGTGGGAGCCAGCCAGACGCGGCGCAGGTCGGCAAAGGTCATCTCGCCCGGATGCAGCGTCAGGATGGAAGGCGTGGTCATGGTATTCATGGCGATGCGGGATCCGGTTAACCAATCATGGGCAATTTGAGGCCATTGCGCTTGGCGCAGGCGACGGCGGTCTCGTAGCCGGCATCGGCATGGCGCATCACGCCCGAGCCGGCGTCGTTGACCAGCACGCGCGCGAGGCGCCTGGCCGCCGCGTCCGTGCCGTCGGCGACGATCACGACGCCCGCGTGCTGCGAGTAGCCCATGCCGACGCCGCCGCCGTGGTGCAGCGAGACCCACGTCGCGCCGCCCGCGGTGTTCAGCAGCGCATTGAGCAGCGGCCAGTCCGACACGGCGTCGGTGCCGTCGCGCATGGCTTCGGTCTCGCGGTTGGGGCTGGCGACGGAGCCGGTGTCGAGGTGATCCCGTCCGATCACGATGGGCGCCTTCAGCTCGCCCTTGCGCACCATCTCGTTGAAGGCCAGGCCCGCCACGTGGCGCTCGCCCAGGCCCAGCCAGCAGATGCGCGCGGGCAGGCCCTGGAAGGCGATGCGCTCGCGCGCCATGTCGAGCCAGCGGTGCACGTGCGCGTTGTGCGGGAACAGTTCCTTGATCTTGGCGTCGGTCTTGTAGATGTCTTCGGGGTCACCGGACAGCGCGACCCAGCGGAACGGCCCCCTGCCCTCGCAGAACAGCGGGCGGATGTACGCTGGCACGAAGCCGGGGAAATCGAAGGCGTTCTTCACGCCCTGGTCGAACGCGACCTGGCGGATGTTGTTGCCATAGTCGACGGTCGGAATGCCCATCGACTGGAAGTCGAGCATGGCCTGCACGTGCACGGCGCATGACCTGGCAGCCTCCGCGCTCAGGTGCGCGTGCTGCGCCGGATCGCGCTGCGCGGCGCGCCATTGCTCGACTGTCCAGCCGGCCGGCAGGTAGCCGTTGACGAGATCGTGCGCGGAGGTCTGGTCGGTCACCAGGTCCGGCTTCAGCCCGCCGGCGCGGGCGCGCCTGACCAGCTCCGGCAGGAGCTCGGCCGCGTTGCCGAGCAGGCCGATCGACACGGCCTCGCCGCGCTCGCAATGGTGGCGGATCAGGTTCAGGGCGTCGTCGATGTCCCGGGCCTGCTTGTCAAGGTAGCGCGTGCGCAGGCGGAAATCGATGCTGGACTGCTGGCACTCGATGGTGAGCGACACCGCGCCGGCCAGCGTGGCGGCCAGCGGCTGCGCGCCGCCCATGCCGCCCAGGCCCGCCGTCAGGATCCAGCGGCCGGCGAGATGGCTGCCGGGCACCTGAGCGCTGGACCGCCCCGAGCCGGGTGCCGTCCCCTCGGGGGACAGGCCTTGTTTCAGCAAGGGCGAGGGGCGGTCCGAATAGTGCTGGCGGCCGGCCTCGGCAAAGGTCTCGTAGGTGCCCTGCACGATGCCCTGGCTGCCGATGTAGATCCAGCTGCCGGCGGTCATCTGGCCGTACATGAACAGGCCCTTGCGGTCCAGCGCGTTGAAGTGCTCCCAGTTGGCCCACTTGGGCACCAGGTTCGAGTTGGCGATCAGCACGCGCGGCGCGTCCGGGTGCGTCTTGAACACGCCGACCGGCTTGCCGGACTGCACCAGCAGCGATTCGTCGTCGTTCAGCTCGCGCAGCGTCTCCAGGATCTTGTCGAAGCAGGCCCAGTCGCGCGCCGCGCGGCCGATGCCGCCGTAGACGACGAGGTGCTTGGGGTTCTCGGCCACGTCCGGGTCGAGGTTGTTCTGGAGCATGCGGTAGGCGGCCTCGGTCAGCCAGCTCTTGCAGTGCAGTTCGGTGCCGCGTGGCGCGCGGATCTCGCGCGCCGCGTCGTAGCGCGGATCGGCGGCCAGATGTGCGGCGTCGGTCATGGTGTTCATGTCGGAAGTCTCCTGCGGTGGATGCGTGGATGCTATGTTGTATATACAAATAAATCAAGGAAACTTTACAACTCACCGGCAAACCCGGATCATGCTGCCAGCCATCCGCCACCTCCACCTTCCGGCCGCCCCATGCCCCCGCGTCAATCCGCCCCCACACCCGCCTTCCAGCGCATCAAGGAAGACATCCTGTCGCGCATCCGCAGCGGCGAATGGCAGGAAGGCGAGATGATTCCTGGAGAGACCACGCTGGCGCAGACCTTCGACGTCTCGCGCATGACGGTCAACCGCGCGCTGCGCGAGCTGACCGCCGATCAGATCCTCACGCGCGTACAGGGCTCGGGAACGTTCGTCGCGCAGCAGAAGTACCAGGCGACGCTGGTGGCGATCCGCAACATCGCCGAGGAGGTCGCCGCGCGCGGCCACCGGCACCGCGCCGAGCTGCACAAGCTCGAGCGCGTGCGCGCCACCGAGGGGATGGCCGCGCCGTTCGGCGTGCCGGCCGGGCGCACGCTGTTCCATTCGCTGATCGTGCACTTCGAGAACGATGCGCCGATCCAGGTGGAAGACCGCTGGGTCAGCGCCGAGCTGGCGCCCGACTACATGGAACAGGATTTCACGCAGACCACGCCGAATGCCTACCTGATGCGGGCCGCCCCGCTGCAGGGCGTGGAGTACCGGATCGAGGCGCGGCTGCCGCCGCGCGAGATCGCCGAAATGCTGCGCATGGACGTGCGCGAGCCCTGCCTGATGCTGCGGCGCAAGACGCTGTCGCAGGGCCAGGTCGCCTCGGTGGCGACCATGTGGCACCCGGGCGAGCGGTATCAGTTCACGGGGAGTTTCTGAGGCGGGCCGGGCCGGCCCCGGTCAATGCTGGCTGAGCGTGCTGGACAGCAGCTTGGCCGTGATGTCCACGATCGGGATCACTCGCTCGTAGGCCATCCGCATCGGCCCGATCACGCCCAGCGTGCCGACGATCTTGCCGTCCACCTCGTAGGGCGCGGTGATGACGGCCATGTCCTCGTGCGGCACCAGGCTGCTCTCGCCGCCGATGAAGATCTGCACGCCCTCGGCGCGGCTGGACACGTCGAGCAGCTGCAGCAGGCCGGTCTTCTGCTCGAACACGGCGAACAGCCGGCGCAGCTTGTCCATGGAGGAGGACAGGTCCTCCACCTCGAGCAGCTTGCGCTCGCCGGAGATGACCACCGGGTCTTCGTCCGACACGGCGCTGCTGCCCGCCTCCACGGCCGCCTGCATCAGCGAGGTCATGTCGGCCTGCAGCGCGTTCAGTTCGCCGCGCAGGCGCTCGCGCACGGCGTCGAACGTCATGCCGCCGTAGTGCGCGTTGATGTAGTTGGCCGCCTCCACCAGCTGCGACGGGGTGTACGGCGTATCGGTATGGATGATGCGGTTCTGCACGTCGCCCTCGGGCGTGACGACGATCAGCAGGATGCGCGTCTCGGACAACCGCAGGAATTCGATCTGCCGGAACGCATGCGTGCGGCGCGGCGTCATCACGATGCCGGCGAACTGCGACAGGTTGGACAGCGTCTGCGCCGCCGCCGCGATGACCCGCTGCGACGACTCCGACCCGTGCGAGGCAAGCTGCGCGCGCACCTGCTCGGCGATCGTGCCGGCGATCTGCTGCGCCATGCGGTCGTGCATGCCGAGGATGTCCAGCGGACCGGCCGTCAGCATCGTATCGACGAAGAGGCGGTAGCCGCGCGGCGTCGGCACGCGGCCGGCCGAGGTGTGCGGGCTGGCGATGAACCCCATCTCCTCCAGGTCGGACATCACGTTGCGGATGGTGGCCGGCGACAGGTCGAGCCCGGAATACTTCGACAAGGTGCGCGAGCCCACGGGCTGGCCCTCGGCGATGTAGCGCTCGATCAGCGTCTTGAGGAGGATGGTGGCGCGTTTGTCCATGATTCATTCGATTTTACGCAAATTCACACCGGAAGCGCCGGGTGGCGACAACGTTCCACCTTCAAACGCGCGCCGGCCATGGCGACCGTCATATCGATATGGTGTAATGCGCGCATGTCGATCTCCCCATCCGCCGTGACTTCCCGCGCGAACGCCACTTCGCCCTTCAAGACCGTCGCGCTGGTCGGCCGCTATTCGGCCGCCAATATCGCCGCTCCGCTGCTGGAACTGGCGTCGTGCATCGCCGCGCGCGGCCACGATATCGTCTTCGAACGGGAAACCGCCCTGAACATCGGGGTCCAGGACTACCCCGCCCTGCCGCCCGACGAGATGGCGCGCCATGCCGACGTGGCCGTGGTGCTGGGCGGCGACGGAACGCTGCTCGGCATCGGGCGCCACCTGGCCGGCGCGTCGGTGCCGGTCATCGGGGTCAACCACGGCCGGCTCGGCTTCATGACGGACATCCCGTTCGAAGACGTGCACGACGTGCTGCCCGACATGCTGGCCGGCCAGTACGAAGCCGAAACCCGCTCGCTGCTGCAGGCCCAAGTGGTGCGCGATGACGAGACCATCTTCTCCGCCCTGGCCTTCAACGACGTGGTGGTCAACCGCTCGGGCTTTTCCGGCATGGTCGAGCTGGCCGTCTCGGTGGACGGCTTCTTCATGTACAACCAGCGCTCGGACGGCCTGATCGTGTCCACGCCCACCGGGTCGACGGCCTATGCGCTGTCGGCGGGCGGGCCGATCCTGCACCCGGCGCTGTCGGGCCTGGTGCTGGTGCCGATCGCGCCGCACGCGCTGTCCAACCGGCCCATCGTCATTCCGCACGACGCCGAGGTCGTCATCCAGGTCACCAGCGGGCGCGACGCCAGCGTCAACTTCGACATGCAGTCGCTCACGTCGCTGCTGCCGGGCGACCGCATCGTGGTGCGCCGCTCCGAACGCACCGTGCGGCTGCTGCATCCGGTCGGCTACAACTACTACGCCACGCTGCGCAAGAAGCTGCACTGGCACGAGTACCCGACCGAAGACAACCGGCTGTAACGCCAAAAACCGATATCGCTCGACGCTCCATGCTGCACAGC
Source organism: Ralstonia nicotianae (assembly GCF_018243235.1). Lineage (NCBI taxonomy): Bacteria > Pseudomonadati > Pseudomonadota > Betaproteobacteria > Burkholderiales > Burkholderiaceae > Ralstonia > Ralstonia nicotianae. Next base: position 809,253 of record NZ_CP046674.1, on the reverse strand, counting down.
CTGACCATCCGCGATTTCGTCATCGTCCATGCCCTGGACCTCGACCTGGCCGACGGCTTCACCGTGTTCACGGGCGAGACCGGCGCCGGCAAGTCCATCCTGATCGACGCGCTGGCGCTGACGCTCGGCGAGCGCGCCGATGCCACCGTGGTGCGCGAGGGCGCGCCGCGCGCCGACATCACCGCCGCGTTCGACACCCACCCGCAGGTGCTCGCCTGGCTGGAAGCGCACGAGCTGCACGGCGACGACGGCACCATCCTGCTGCGCCGCACGGTCGATGCCGCCGGCCGCAGCAAGGCCTTCATCAACGGCGCGGCCGTCACGCTGGCGCAGTTGCGCGAGGTCGGCGAACAGCTGGTCGACATCCACGGCCAGCATGCGCACCAGCTGCTGCTCAAGACCGATGCCCAGCGCCGCCTGCTCGATGCCCATGCGGGGCTGGAAGACGAGGTGCGCGCGGTCGGCGAGCGGTATCGCGCATGGCAGGCGGTGGTCCGCCTGCGCGAGGCGGCCGAGCAGCAGTCGCGCGAAGCGCAGCTCGAGCGCGAGCGCGTGGAATGGCAGGTCAGCGAATTGCAGAAGCTCGCCCCGCAGCCGGGCGAGTGGGAAGAAGTCCAGGCCGAGCATCACCGCCTGTCGCACGCGGCCAGCCTGATCGAGGGCACGCGCGCGGCGCTGGATACGCTGTCCGAAGCGGACAGCGCCGTGCTCACGCAGCTCGGTGCGGCGGTGCACGGCCTGCAGGCCCTGGCCGAGATCGACCCGGCACTGGCCGACGTGCTGGCCGCGCTGGAGCCCGCGCAGGTGCAGGTCCAGGAAGCCGTGCATTCGCTCGCCCGCTACGCCGACCGCGCCGAACTGGATCCGGACCGGCTGGCCGAGGTCGACGCACGCCTGCAGGCGCTGCACACCATGGCGCGCAAATACCGCGTCGCCCCCGAGACCCTGCCTGCCGAGCTGACGCAGCGGCAGGCGCAGCTGGCCGCATTGCAGGCCGCCTCCGACCTGGACGCGCTGCAGGCGCAAGAGGCGCAAACCCATGCGACCTATCTGCAAGCCGCGCAGGCGCTGTCGCGCGGGCGAGCCAAAGCCGCGCGCGAACTGGCCAACGCCGTGACCGGCGCCATGCAGGGGCTGTCGATGGCGGGCGGGCGGTTCGAGATCGCACTGCATCCGCTGGAACCGGGCGGCGCGGCCGGGCTGGAGCAGGTGGAGTTCCTGGTCGCCGGACATGCGGGCGTGTCGCCGCGTCCGCTGGCCAAGGTGGCCTCGGGCGGCGAACTCGCCCGGATCAGCCTGGCGATCTCGGTGATCGCCAGCGAGGCCAGCCCGACCCCGACGCTGATCTTCGACGAGGTCGACTCCGGCATCGGCGGCGCCGTGGCCGAGGTGGTCGGCCGGCGGCTGCGCGAACTGGGCACACGCCGCCAGGTGCTGTGCGTGACCCACCTGCCGCAGGTGGCGGCGCTGGCCAACCACCACGTGCAGGTCGCCAAGCAGACCGTGGACGGCAGCACGCGCTCCGACCTGGTGGTGCTCGATGCCACCGGCCGCGTCGACGAGATCGCCCGCATGCTGGGCGGCGCATCGCTGACCGACACCACGCGCCGCCACGCCGACGAAATGCTCGCCGCGGGCCGGGCGCATCCGGCGCCCGCGCCGGCCGGGCAGCGGAAATCCCGGCGCGCGGTCCAGTGATTGCCTATACCGACAACATCGCCGCCCGCATCACGGTGCCGTCTTCCGGCGAACCGACGTTCCAACCCCAAGGAGAATTCCATGGCCCGACCGGCTGCCCGATCCCGTTCCTCGCTGTCGTCCGTCCGGCCCGCGCTGGCGGCGGCACTGGGCCTGTGCCTGCTGGCTGCCTGCAAGTCGGTGCCGGCGATTGATCCGGGCAAGCCGCCTGCCATGGACCCGGCTTCGGGCAACGCCACGCCGCCGGCCTCCGTGTCGGCCGCGCAGAACCTCGGCGACATCATCGTCGGCCTGCGCGCGCCCACCGACTCGGCCGCCACGCTGCAGACCCTGCTGAACGGGATCGGCGCCCGGGCCACGCCACCCTATGCCTTCACCCCCGTGCGACCGATGTCGGGCGGCTTCTGGGTCGTGCGCGCCGCCTCGGGCGAGCCGTCGGCCACGCTGGACGGCGCCATCGCGGCGCTGCGCGCGGCACCCGGCATCGCATCGGCGGATGCGGACCGCATCCTCAAGCCACAGCGTTGACCGGGCGGCCCATCGGCCATGTCGGACACACGGCGGCAAGTGCGCCAGCTTCACAGTGTGTCGTTCCAGACACGAGCACCGCGAAACATACGTTTGCGTGCTACGTTTTCCAATGCCACCTCGCGTGGGTCGATGGATCACCTGTAGCATGGCAAGCGTCACGATGGAGCCTCCACGCATGACCTCCCTCTTCTCCCGATCGAAGCGCGGCCTGCGCACAGGCGCAGGGCTGCTGGGTGCGGCACTGATGCTGGCGTCCCATGCCGTCCCGGCCGCCGGGACCGCCCAGCCGCAGTACACCGGTGACCTGATCATCAAGTGGCGCGACGACACCAGCGGCACGCGCAAGCCGCTGTCCGCCACGGAGGCGAGCAATCGCCTGCTGTCGGTCGCGCAGGCCGCCGGCAACACGCTGCAGGTCAAGCGCACGCTGGCGACCGACGCCCAGCTGATGCGCACCGGGCTGTCCGACGCCGCCGGCATCGAGGCCGCCGCCGCCAAGGTCGCCCAGGATGCACGGGTGGCCTATGCCGTGCCGGACCGCATCCTGTACCCGACCGCGACACCCAACGACCCGCTGTTCCTCACGCAGAACAACCTGCAGAGCCCGACCGTGGTGGCCGGCGGCATCAACGTCGCGTCGGCGTGGGACATCACGCAGGGGTCGTCCAGCCTGGTGGTGGCGGTGGTCGATACCGGCTATACCGACCACCCCGATCTGTCCGGCAAGATCCTGCCCGGCTACAACTTCATCTCGGACCCCGCCCGTGCCGGCAACAGCACCGGCCGGGGCAGCGATGCGCACGACACGGGCGACGGCGTGACCAGCGCCGATGTCTCCGCGATCAGCGGCTGCACGAGCAGCGACATCGGCAACAGCACCTGGCACGGCACGGAAGTGATGAGCGTGCTGGCCGCCGGCACCAACAATGCGCTCGATATCGCCGGCGTGGGCTGGAACACCCGCATCGTGCCGGTGCGCACGTCGGGCAAGTGCGGCGCGCTGCTGTCCGATACCGTGGACGGCATGCTGTGGGCGGGTGGGATCTCGGTGTCGGGCGTGCCGGCCAACCCCAACCCGGCACGCGTGATCAACGTGAGCCTGGGCAGCGTCGGCAGTTGCTCGGCGGCGGAACAGGATGCGATCAACCGGCTGGCCGCGCTTGGCACCGTGGTGGTGGCCGCGGCGGGCAACGAGGGCAGCGCGGTCGACGCCCCCGCGAATTGCAGCGGCGCGATTGCCGTCACCGCGCACGTCGACAGCGGCGAAAACGCGAGCTACGCCAACGTCGGCTCCCAGGTGGCGCTCAGCGCGCCGGGCGGCGGTTGCGCCAACTCGCAGGCGACGAGCAGCGGCTGCACCGGCCCCGTGTCCGTGATCCAGGCCGACTCGAATGACGGGCAGTACAGCCTGGGCAATTCTGTGGTCAAGTCCGTGGCCGGCACCAGCTTCTCCACGCCCGAGGTCGCCGGCACGATCGCGCTGATGCTGAGCGTGCAGTCGCAACTGTCGAACGCGCAGATCCTGGCGGGGCTGCAGCAGACCGCGCGCGCGCATCCGAGCGGCACCTTTTGCGCGACCCGGGGAGGCTGCGGCGCGGGCCTGCTCGATACGGCGGGAGCAGTGCGGTACGCGCAGACGACGACGCCGGCCGGGATCGGCAGCGGCTCGTCGAGCTCCAGCAGCTCCGGCAGTTCCAGCAGCGGCGGTGGCGGTGGCGGCGGCGCCATCGAAATGGCCGGCGCGGCATTGCTGCTGGCAGCCGGCCTGGCGTGCCGCCGCCGGCGCACGACCGCCCGCTGAGGCAGCCTTTCCTTCCCTGGCATGCCTCGCACGCGCTGTGCGGGGCATCATCTTCCGCGCGCTTCCGGCCGCCATCGCCACGGTGGCGGCTGTCGATCACATCCGCGCAAACGGCCAACACTAGGGTTTACACCTAGTCCATATTCGAGACACCGTTTCAAACCCTCCCTGACAATGCAGTCCGGATTTTTTGACACAACAACAGGACTGCTCTCATGAAGACGTTGGTTCCCGGGGGTATCGTCCGAGCGCTGGTTGCGCTCGGGCTGGTGTCGTATCAGGCCGTACCGGCCCTGGCGACGGGCAAGGCAGGCATGACGGATACACGGCTGCAATGGGTGACGCAGCTGATCGTTAAGGAAAAGAGCGGAACGGCCAGTAATACGGCCAAAACGCAGTCGGTTGCCTCGGACGTGGCGACGGTGCAACGCTGGTCGGTCGCCGCCCAACTGCCCGTGACGTACAAGCGCGCCATGTCGGGCGGCGCGCATGTGGTGACGCTGTCGAAGGGGATGTCGGTGGCCGACGCGCAAACGATTGCTGCCCGCATGGAATCCAGCGGCCAGTTCGAGTACGTGTCGCCGGACACCATTCTGCGGCCCGCTGCCACGCCCACCGACCCCTGGTTCGCCAACCAGTGGAACCTGCTGCCCGCCACCGGTACGGTGAGCACCGTCACCACCCGCAGCGGCGCCACCGCGGCCAACGGCGCCACCACCAAGGGCGGCGCCAACCTGACCACGGCGTGGGACACCACCAAGGGCTCGAACACCGTCACGGTCACGGTCATCGATACCGGGCTCCTCGCCGGCCACGCCGATCTGTCGGGGGCCACGATCCAGCCCGGCTACGACTTCGTCAGTAGTACCGCGATGACCGGCACACCCGACCCCGTCACCAACCTGTCGATCCCCAGCGGCTTCGTGGAGAACGACGCGACCGCCGGCCGCGACAGCGATCCGACCGACCCCGGCGACTGGATCACCACCTCGGATGCCGCGAACTACCCCAGCTTCTGCGGCACCTCGGTGACGGACAGCAGTTGGCACGGCACCTTCGTCACCGGCCTGATCGCCGCCCAGCACAACGCCATCGGGGTGGCCGGCGTGGCACCCGGCGTCAGCGTGCAGATGGCGCGCGCAATAGGCAAATGCGGCGGCGCCAGCTCCGACATCCTCGATGCGCTCACCTGGGCCGCTGGCGGCACCGTACCGGGCGTGACGACGAATGCAACGCCCGCCAAGGTGATCAACATGAGCCTGGGCGGCAGCACCGCGTGCACCACGGCACAGCAGAGCGCGATCACGGCGGCGCGCTCGCTCGGCGCGACCATCGTGGTAGCGACCGGCAATGAGTTCCAGAATGCGGCGATCGACGCCCCGGCGAGCTGCTCGGGCACGATCGCGGTGACGGCCCACACCCTCGAGGGCGACATCGCCAACTACGCCAACGTGGGAACGGGTACCACGCTGAGCGCCCCCGGCGGCGGCAACGGCTCGACCGCCACAGGCCTCGGCGCCCTGGTGCCGTCGACGTCGAATGCCGGCACCACCACCGCCAGCACCGATACGTATGTGGGCGAAGAAGGCACGTCGATGTCCACGCCGCAGGTGGCGGGCGTCGCCGCGCTGATGCTGTCCGTCAACGCCGCCCTGACGCCGGACCAGATCAAGACCATCCTGCAGACGTCGTCCCGGCCGTTCCCGCCGGACACCTTCTGCACCACGCACGCGGGCGTGTGCGGCGCCGGCATGCTCGACGCCGGCTCCGCCATCGCGCAGGCCCAGGGCGTGCCGACCGTGCATGCGTCGGTCTCTTCGAGCTCGGTCACGACCGGCACGCAGGTCACCCTGCAGGCCGTGGGCGGCGCGGGCTTCGGCAAGACGGTCGGCAGCCTGAGCTGGGCCCAGACCGCCGGCTCGACGGTTACCCTCTCGGCCAGCAGCCTCGACTCGACCGGCAACGCTACCGCGACGTTCACGCCCACGGATGCCGGCACGTACACCTTTACCGTTACGCTGGTCTCGAGCGACGGCACCACTGTAAGCGACACCACCAGCCTGACGGTGACGGCGGCATCGACCTCGGGCGGCACCGGCGGCACCGGCGGCAGCACGGGCGGCAGCACCGGCACGCTCCCCTTCTCCGGCGGCACCAGCGGCATTGGCCCGCTGAACAACGGCGGCGGCGGCCTGCTGCCGCTGTGGCTCGGCGGCCTGCTGCTGGCGGCTGGCGCCCTCGGCTTCCAGCGCCGCAAGCGCGCTTGAGCGCAGGGCGGGCACGCCGCACACCGGCGTGCCCGCCCATCCGACCGCCTGCCGGTCAGCCGCGCGCCCGCCTCCCCTGGGCGCGCCATTCTCCCAGCACCCAGAGCAGCAGCCCGCTGCCCGCGCCAAGCGCATGGGCAATCCGGACCACGCCGAAGCCCCAGTGCGGGTCGTAGGCAACCGGCGACAGCCACGACTGCTCCAGCCAGACCTTCACCAGCACGCCCAGGCAGAGCAGCGAGCCGATCCAGCGCGACAGGCGATCGGTGCGGGCATCTTCATCAGCGGGCCGCAGCAGACACAGGCCGCCCCACGCCGCCAGCCCGTGCAGCGCGCCGGACAGCCCGCCGTACCACTGCACCGAAGGCTGGCTGAGCAGCGCAACCTGGACCAGCACGCCGCACGCCACCAGCACCGCAAGGATGGCAGCCGGCCGCAGCACCCGTGCCAGCAGCAGGATCAGCCCCGCCGCCGCCATGCCGTCGGCCAGCCAGTGCCAGGCATCCAGGTGCACCCACATGGCGGTGACCACGCGCCACCACTGCCCCGCACGAACCGCATCGCGCTGGTACAGGCCGACCGCATGCAGCCACGGCACGAAAGAAAACGCGGCCGCCACCGCGAACACCCCCGCACAGGCACCCCAGGTGCGGATCGCGTGGGCCCGCGCGCTCATGGCGTGGGCGACGCCGCGTCGATGCTGCCGAACACCTGCTCCCACAGCGCCCGCACATGGGCCACCTCGTGCGCGCAGGTCCCGGCCGGCACGCGCGCGGCGGACTGCCCGTCCAGGCGCAGCTTGTGCTGGCGCGCGCGGAAATCGCGGTAGGCATCGGCCACGCGGGCGGCGCGCGCGGCATCGATCAGGCCCAGCTCGCCCGCCATGCGCAGCAGCGCGATGTTGCCGGCATTGCGCGTGAGCTCGGCGTAGGCGGCGCTGTGCAGCAGCACCAGGAACTGCACGGTGAATTCGATATCGACCATGCCGCCGCGGTCGTGCTTGAGATCGAACAGCGGCGTCGGATTGGCGTGACCTTCCAGCACGCGCTCGCGCATGGCCGCGATCTCGTCGCGCAGCGGGCCGGCCTCGCGCGGCTGGCGCAGCACGGCAATGCGCAGCGCCTCGAAGCGCGCGCCGATCTCGGGGTCGCCCGCGCAGAAGCGGGCGCGGGTGAGCGCCTGGTGCTCCCACACCCAGGCGGCGTTGTCGCCCTCGCGCATCTGATAGCGGCGGAACGCCTCGAAGTGGGTGACCATCAGGCCGGCGGCGCCGTTGGGCCGCAGCCGCGTATCGACATCGAACAGCATGCCGGCGGCCGTGTGGCTGGTCAGCCAGGTGATCAGCTTGCGCGCGTAGGCGGCATAGACTTCGGGCGCGCGCTCATCGTCATCGTCGTAGAGGAAGATCAGGTCGAGGTCGGAGGCATAGCCGAGCTCCTTGCCGCCGAGGCGCCCATAGGCGACCACCGCGAAGCGCGGCACCTCGCGGTGGCGCGTGGACACCTGCTGCCACACCGTCTCCAGTGTCAGGTCGAGCACGGCGTCGGCCAGGTCGGACAGGCGGTCGCTGATCGGCTCGACGGTGAGCATGCCCTGCAGGTCCTGCAGCAGGATGCGGAAAGTCTCCGCATGGTGCTCCTGGCGCAGGATGTCCATCTGCATCTCGACATGGTCGCCGGCGGCGCGCAGGCGTTCGCGCACGCGCTCGCGGAAGCCCTGCCAATCGGGCGCGGCGGACAGCGCTTCGGTGTCGAGCAGTTCGTCCAGCAGTTGCGGATGGCGCGTCAGGTAATCGGCCGCCCAGCGCGAAGCGTGCAGCGTGTGGGCAACGCGCGCCATCGCCTGCGGGTATTCGCTCAGCAGCGACAGGTACGACGAACGGCGGCTGATCGCATCGAAAAAATCCAGGAAGCGCGCGATGGTGACATCGGCATCGGTCTGCCGCGCGGCATGGTCGAGCGCGCGGTTGATCAGCAGGTCGAAGCGCTGGCGGCTGACCTCCGACAGCGCGCGGTAGCGCGGCGAATGGCGCGAGGCGCGCAGCCGCTCCAGCACGCTGTCGGCATCGGCGTAGCCGAGCTCGAGCAGCTGCGCGCGGGCGCTTTCGGTGCGCTCGTCGTCGAGCAGATCGGCGTGCCAGATGGCGGCGCACGGCGGCTGATTGTCCTGCTTGTCGGAAAAGGTCTGCTCGAACTGCTGGGCCACCTCGTCCTGATAGCGCTCCAGCTGCGCCACCAGCGCGGCGTAGTCGGCGAAGCCCATCATGCGGGCAATGCGCAGCTGGTCCTCCGGCGCGCCCGGCAGGTTGTGCGTCTGGGCATCGTCGACGTACTGCAGCCGATGCTCGAGCTGGCGCAGGAAGCGGTAGGCGTCGGTCAGGCGGGCGACGGCGTCGGCGCCGATCAGGCCGCGCTCGGCGGCCGCGCGCAGCACCTCCAGCGTCGGCCGGATGCGCAGGCCGAAATCCTGCCCGCCGCGGATCAGCTGGAACACCTGCGCGACGAATTCGATCTCGCGGATGCCGCCGCGCCCGAGCTTGATGTTGGGCGCGTGCGCCTGCACCTGGCCGTCGTGCCCGCCATGCTGGCGATTGGCGGCGTTGCTGCGCTTGGCGGCCTCCGCGCGAATCTGCGCGTGCAGTGCGCGAATCGCCGCGATCACGCCGTAGTCGAGGTAGCGGCGGAACACGAAGGGGGTGGTCACCCGCTCGAGCTGCTGGATCACGCGGGCCGCGTGCGGGCTGCCCGGATCGGTGATGACGCGGCCCTTGATCCACGCATAGCGCTCCCACTCGCGGCCCTGGACGACGAAATATTCCTCCAGCATCCCCAGGCTGCAGGCGAGCGGACCGGCATCGCCGTTGGGCCGCAGGCGCATGTCGACGCGGAAGACATAGCCGTCTTCGGTCACGTCGGCCAGCGCGTTGATCAGCCGCCGGCCAAGCTTCGTGAAATATTCATGGTTGGACAGCGGGCGCGGCCCGCCCTGCGTGTCACCCTCTTCGTCGTAGAGAAAGATCAGATCGATATCGGACGACACGTTCAGCTCGCGCCCGCCCAGCTTGCCCATGCCGACCACCACCAGCTCCTGCACCTCGCCCGACGACTGGCCGACGGGCTGGCCGTGGAGCGCGCCCAGCTCCTGGCCGATCACGGCGATGGCGGCGCGCACGGCAAACTCGGCGAAGTCGGTCATGGCGCCGGTCACCTCGTCGAGCGTGGCGGCGCCGGACAGATCGCGCTCCGCCAGCGCCGCGAACACCTCGTTGCGCAGCAGCCGCAGCGCGCGCTTGAGCGCCTGCTCGGGCTCCGCGGCAGCGGCCTCGAACAGCTCGCCGAAGCGGGCCGACAGCCAGGCCACGCTGATCGGACCGGCGGCCGCGGCCTGCACCCGCTCCGCCCAGCCGGCGCGCGCCTGCGCCAGTCGCTGGACATAGCGCGAATAGTTGAGCGAGAACGGCAGCACGGCACCCGGCGCCTCGGACGGGCAAGCCGGCGTCTGCAGGAACGGGGCAACGGACAGGGGAGCTTGGGCAGTCATGCGGTGCAGTGAAGTGCGGCGGGAAATAGTCATTCTCGCTGAAATGGACGCGGGTGGTCATCGAAGCCGGATCGACCGTCCGCGCGGCATGTGGCATGCCCGGCCGGGGGCAGGCACGGCCATGCGCGGTTCCGGCGACAAACGTGGCGCCGGGCCGTGAATATCGGATAATCCGGATCATGCAGCGCCCGCCCCAGCCCCCTGAATCGCCGAAGTCCGACGGCGGACACACCAGCACCCTGTCCACCACCCGGGCCGGCGTGCGCGCGGCTGCACCGGAGGCATGGGCCTGGCTCATGCAGGGCGCGCGACGCGTCGGGGCGGGCATCGTTGCCGTGGCACGCTCGCCGGCCTGGCGCAAGCTGTGGCGCCTGCTCTGGAAGACCGCGGCGGCGCTGGCCGTGCTGGCCGTGCTCGGCATGCTGCTGGTGCGGTTCGTCCTGTGGCCGCGCGTGGGGCTGGCGCGCGAATGGATGGAGCGGCAAGCCTCGGTCACCCTGCAGGCCAAGGTCGGCATCGGCGCGCTGGAGACCTACTGGGAAGGCTGGCACCCGGCCTTCCGCGCCCAGCGCATCGAAGCGCTCGACGCCGCCGGGCGCCGGACCTTCGCTGTGCAGGATGTGCAGGCCCGGCTGTCGTGGCGCTCGCTGCCGCGGCTGCAGATCACATTTGCCGTCCTGCATGCCAGCCAGGCCGACGTGCTGGTCCGGCGCGACGCCACGGGCGCGCTGTCCGTGGCCGGCATCAAGGTCGAGCCGAGCGCCGGCAGCGACGGCACCTTCTTCGACCAGCTGCTGTCCCAGGGCGACATCGATTTCCGTGACGGCGCGGTGCGCTGGCTCGACCAGCAGCATGGCCTGCCCGAAGCCGCACTGGGCAACGTCCGCCTGCACCTGCGCAGCGGCCCGACCCGCCACCGGCTGGACGCCAGCGCCACCTCGGCGACACTGTTCAACGGCCCCATCAAGCTGCGCGCCGATTTCCGCCACGACCTGCTGGCCCGTCCCGGCGATTGGCGCCATTGGCACGGCCAGGCCAACTGGCAGGTCGACGCGCTGCGGCTGGCGACCCTGCAGCGCTATCTGCCGGTCCTGGCCTCGGCCGCCGGCGGCACGCTCACGTCCGACGGCTCGGTGGAGTTCTCCGGCGGCACGCTCACCCGCGGCCAGGCCCGCCTGACCGGCCAGCAGATCGATCTCCAGCTGCGGCAGGACCTGGACCCGATCCGCCTGCGCAGCCTGCAGGTGCTGGGTTCGCACCAGCGCAGCGCCAGCGGCGAGCACACGCTGCGCCTCGAGACGCTGCAATGGCTGCCGCTGTCGCCGGCCTCGCCGCAGGCGGTACCGCTGCCGGCGCCCGCGCAGGCCACGCTGGCGGGCCCCACGCTCGAAGCGCCGGCCAACCCCGCCGGCACCCCGCGCGGCTTGCGCAACGTCACGGTCGGCTGGGCGGTGGATGCGCACGCGGCACTGCGCCGCCTGCAGGTCAAGGCCGCCACACTCGATCTCGCCGACGTGCGCGCCATCGCCACCGCCCTGCCGCTGCCGGCCGACGTGCTCGATCCGCTGCGCAGCAAGCAGCCCACGGGCCGCCTCGACGACCTGGACATCAACTGGCAGCGCGACGTCTCGCGCTGGCGCCCGAACAGCCCGGCGCCCGAGCACTACAGCGGACACGGCACGCTGCGCCAGGTCTCGTTCGGGCCCGGCCCCCTGCCGGCCGTGCCGCCCGGCCATCACCCCGAGCCGGCCGTGCCCGGCGTCGAGAACCTGTCCGGCAACGTCATCTTCTCCGACGATAAGGGCACGCTGCGCATCGATTCCGCCGACGTCGCGCTGCTGCTGCCCGGCGTGTTCGATGAGTCGCGCGTGCCGCTCGACCGCCTGCAGGGCACCTTCACCTGGACCCGCCGCCAGCAGGAACTGGTGGTCAGCAGCGACAACCTGACGTTCTCCAATGCCGACCTGTCGGCCCGGATCACCGGCAGCTATCGCCATGCGCCCGACACCAGCCACATCGGCGCGGTGGACCTGAAGGGCACGCTGGACCAGGCCATGGTGCCGCGTGTCCCGCGCTACCTGCCGCTGTCGCTGCCGCAGCATCTGCGCGACTACCTGTCCGGCGCGCTGCAGACCGGCACGGCCAGCAACGTCACCTTCGTGCTGGCCGGCGATCTGTTCGATTTCCCATACCGCGCCCCGCACAAGGGCAGCTTCCGCGTCGAAGTGCCCATCAAGGACGTGACCTACCAGGCCGCGCCGCTCGAAGCCGGGCGCAACCCGCCGGGCTCGGTCCCGGCCCATCCGGGCGGCTGGCCGTCCTTCACCGGCATCGAAGGAACAGTGGTGTTCGACAAGCCGTCGCTGTCGTTCAAGGTGGCGCGCGCCAGGGTGATGGGCGTGAACCTGACCGACGTGACCGGCAGCCTGCCCGACATGGGCGCCGCCCAGCCGCTGCTCGTCATCGACGGCCACGCCGACGGCGCCACGCAAGGCTTCCTGCAATACGTCGAGGCCAGCCCGGTAGGCGAATGGATCGGCCACTTCACCCGCGAGACGCGCGCGCAGGGCAACGCCACGCTGGCGCTCAAGCTCGAACTGCCGCTGCACGAAATGCATGCGACACGCGCGCAGGGCAGCGTCGGCTTCCTGCACAACGACGTCACGCTGATCCCGCAGGCGCCGCCGCTCGCCGACGTGACGGGCGCCCTCACCTTCACGCAGCGGGGCATCGGCTTCGACAACCTGCGCGCGCGCTTCGCCGGCGGCGAGATCCGCCCGACCGGTGGCACGCTGCCCGACGGCACGATCCGCATCCAGGTGGCCGGCACCGCGTCGGCGCAAGGGCTGCGCGACACCACGCCGGCCGACAGCGCCGTCGCCGCGGTCGCGCGGGCGCTGGACGGCAGCGCGCCCTACAGCGCCACCATCAGCGTCAAGCAGCGCCGCGCGACCGTGCTGGTGCAATCCGACCTCACGCCGATGACGGTGCGCCTGCCCGCGCCGCTGGCCAAGGCGGCCGGCCAGCCGCTGCCGGTGCGCTTCGAGATGCGTCCCGCGGCCAACGGCAACGCCGCCGACATCGACGAGGTCCTGCTGCAGCTCGGCAACGTGGTGAACGCGCGCTACGAACAGCGCAGCAGCGCCAGCGGCACCGAAGTGCTGCGCGGCGGCATCGGTGTGCGCCAGCCCGTGCCACAGCCGGCCGATGGCGTACTCGCCGCCATCGCGCTGGACCGCCTGGACATCGACGCCTGGCGCCAGGTCTTCGCCGCGCCGGCGGCAGCGGCGGACAAGAGCGCCGGCACGGCCGCCGCAAGCCCGGCACGCGGTAATCCGTACCTGCCGACCCGCCTGGCGGGACGCGCGCAGGCACTGCGCATCCTTGGCCGCGATTTCAACGCCGTCAGCGTGGACGCCTCGCGCGACGGCGCCAACTGGCAATCGACCATCGACTCGCGCGAGATCGCCGGCACGGCGCGCTGGCACGCCGAAAGCGCCACGGTGCCGTTCGGCGAGCTGACCATGCGGCTGTCGCGCATGAGCATCCCCGATGCCCGGGAAGAGAGCGCGCTGACCGAATCGCTGGCGCGCAACACGCAGGAAATCCCGTCGCTCGACCTGGTGGCCGACAGCTTCGACCTGCGCGGCAAGCCGCTCGGCAGGCTCGAACTGAAAGCGCGCAGCCAGATCAGCGACGGCGCGCCGGTGTGGACGCTGGAGACGCTGAAGCTCGACCAGCCGGCCGCCACGCTCACCGCGCAGGGCACCTGGCGTATCCCGCGCCGCCTGCGCGGCAGCGACGATCCCGAACGCCGTACCCTGCTCGACTTCCGCCTCGACCTGCGCAACTCCGGCGAACTGCTGCAGAAGATGGGCTTCGCCAAGGTGCTCGACGGCGCCCGCGGCAAGCTGGAAGGCCGCGTCGTCTGGCGCGGCTCGCCGATGTCGCTCGACCTGCCGTCGCTCAACGGCCGCATGGCGCTGAACCTGGAGCGCGGCCAGTTCCTGCCGGTCGATCCGGGCCTGGCCAAGCTCGCCGGCGTGCTCAGCCTGCAGGGCCTGCTGCATTTCGCCACCGATCTGCGCGGCGCCACCGGGCGCGGCACGCCGTTCGAGAGCGTGGCCGCCACCGGCACCATCGCCAGCGGCATCGCCCGCACCGACGACTTCGCCGTGAAAGGCCCGCAGTTCCAGGTGGCGATGCAGGGCTCGGCCAACATCCTCGAGGAGACGCAGGACCTGCGCGTGACCGTCACCCCCAAGGTGGACGCCACCTCGGCATCGCTGGCGGCGGCGTTCATCAACCCGGCCATCGGGCTGGGCACGCTGGCGGCGCAGCTGATCCTGGGCGACCAGATGTCCAAGGCGTTCGCCACCCAATACCGCGTCACCGGCAGCTGGGCCGACCCGAAAATCGAGAAGGCCAGCAGCGGCGGGCAAACCCCGGCAAAATAGCCCCCATGAGCACGACCACCCTCGCCCCTGCCGCCGCCGCGTCCGTTCCGGATGCGCCGTTCGATGCACCGTTCCGCGTCGCCGCCATCCAGACCGTGACGGGCATCGACGTGGACGCCAACCTGGCCCGCGCCGACGCGCTGCTCGCCGAAGCCGCGGCCCGGGGTGCGCAGCTGGCGCTGCTGCCCGAGTATTTCTGCATGATGAGCCGCAAGGACAGCGACAAGGTCGCCATCCGCGAGGCGGACCAGGACGGCCCGATCCAGGCCTTCCTGGCCGATGCCGCGCGCCGGCACCGGCTGTGGCTGGTCGGCGGCACGCTGCCGCTGTGGTGCGAAGACGCCGAGCGCGTGCGCAATACGTCGCTCGCATTCGATCCGGCCGGCCAGCGCGTGGCCCGCTACGACAAGATCCATCTGTTCAACTTCGTGCGCGGCGAAGAGCGCTACGACGAAGCGCGCACCATCGAGCCGGGCGCCACGCCGGTCGCGTTCGAGGCGCCGTGCGGCCGCGTCGGCATGTCGGTGTGCTACGACCTGCGCTTCCCGGAGCTGTACCGGGCGCTGTCGGCGCAGGGCAATCTGAACCTGATCCTGATGCCGGCCGCCTTCACCTACGTGACGGGCGCGGCGCACTGGGAAATCCTGCTGCGCGCCCGCGCCGTGGAGAACCAGTGCTACGTGCTCGCCGCCGCGCAAGGCGGACGCCACGAAAACGGCCGCCGCACCTGGGGCCACTCCATGCTGGTCGACCCATGGGGCGAGATCATCGCCTCGGTGCCGGAAGGCGAAGGCGTGGCCATCGGCGACATGGACCCGGCGCGCCTGGCGCAGGTCCGCCGCGACCTGCCCGCGCTCAAGCACCGCGTGATGTAGCCCAACCGAATTCCCCGAGGACCCACCATGAACGCAGGCGACATCGCCATCCAGAATTTCTCCGTCGCGCGCCGTGTGCTGCTCGATCCGTATGGCCTCGACGAGGCCCAGCTGCAGCGCGCGCTGGCCGACATCTTCACCCACCGCGTCGACTACGCCGACCTCTACTTCCAGTACACCCGCAACGAGGCCTGGAGCCTCGAGGAAGGCATCGTCAAGTCGGGCAGCTTCAGCATCGACCAGGGCGTCGGCGTGCGCGCGGTCTCTGGCGAGCGCACCGCCTTCGCCTATTCCGACGACATCAGCCTGCCGGCGCTGATGCAGGCGGCCGCGGCCACCCGCACCATCGGCCGCGCGGGCGCCGGGCGCGTCAAGGTGGCCGGCAGCCTGCAGAGCCAGGGCGGTCGCGCACTGTATGCCCCCAACGACCCGCTCGACTCGATGACGGCATCGGAGAAGGTGGCGCTGCTGGAGCGCATCGAAAAGCTCGCGCGCGCCAAGGACCCGCGCGTGGTGCAGGTGATGGCAGGTCTGGCCGGCGAGTACGACGTGATGCTGGTCGCACGCAGCGACGGCGTGATCGCCGCCGACGTGCGGCCGCTGG
Source organism: Ralstonia nicotianae (assembly GCF_018243235.1). Lineage (NCBI taxonomy): Bacteria > Pseudomonadati > Pseudomonadota > Betaproteobacteria > Burkholderiales > Burkholderiaceae > Ralstonia > Ralstonia nicotianae. Next base: position 793,480 of record NZ_CP046674.1, on the reverse strand, counting down.
TGCGGGTCTCGGTCACCGTCATCGCCGAGCAGAACGGGCGCCGCGAGATGGGCAACTCGGGCGGCGGCGGCCGCTACGCCTACGGCTACTTCACCGACGAGCTGCTGCATCAGTACGTGGACGAAGCCGTCTCCTCCGCGCTGGTCAACCTGGAAGCCAAGCCGGCGCCGGCCGGCGCCATGACCGTGGTGCTCGGCCCGGGCTGGCCCGGCGTGCTGCTGCACGAGGCAATCGGCCACGGGCTGGAGGGCGACTTCAACCGCAAGGGCTCGTCCGCCTTCTCGGGCCGCATGGGCGAACGCGTGGCGGCCAAGGGCGTGACCGTAGTGGACGACGGCACGCTGCCCAACCGCCGCGGCTCGCTCAACCTCGACGACGAGGGCAATCCCACGCAGTGCAACACCCTGATCGAAGACGGCATCCTGACCGGCTACATGCAGGACACGCTCAACGCGCGCCTGATGAAGATGCCCGTGACCGGCAACGCGCGCCGCGAAAGCTACGCGTCCCTGCCGATGCCGCGCATGACCAACACCTACATGCTCGGCGGCGACAAGGATCCGCAGGAGATCATTGCCAGCGTCAAGCGCGGCCTCTATGCCGTCAACTTCGGCGGCGGCCAGGTCGACATCACCAACGGCAAGTTCGTGTTCTCGGCCAGCGAGGCCTACCTGATCGAGGACGGCAAGATCACCACGCCGGTCAAGGGCGCCACGCTGGTCGGCAACGGCCCTGAATCGCTCAAGGACGTCACCATGATCGGCAACGACATGCGCCTCGATTCGGGCGTCGGCGTGTGCGGCAAGGAAGGCCAGAGCGTGCCGGTGGGCGTGGGCCAACCGACCCTGCGCATCGAAAACATGACGGTGGGCGGCACGGCCTGAGCCGCCTGGGCAGGATCCTGCCGATGCGGGGCTGCAACGCGAGGCCGAACGGTCACGACTTGCGGCCCCTGTAGAAACCGGTTATAAAGGCAGTTCGATTGGTGTGGCGCAAGTGCGCCTTTCCTTCACGTTTTGCAGCATCCTCGTTCCCTCTCCATGTTTGCCAAGTTTTTTGACTTTTATTTTTGGCATCTCGCACCGCTGGCGGAGGGAGAGGGGCACTTGCAGCAAAAATGAAGGCACCCGACAGATACCGAAAACCGCCAGCGACCCTGGCGGTTTTTTTTCGCCCCGTCACCAGCCCGATCCCGGCCCGACGCGAAAACATGATCCGAACACAGTAGCCCCTTCCAATACACGACACGAACCAAGACATCCCCCGGGAGCTTTCCATGCCGAAGAACACCGACGACCTGCGCATTCGCGAACTGAAAGAGCTGACCCCGCCGGCGCACCTGATCCGCGAATTCCCGTGCAACGACGCCGTTTCCGAGCTGATCTACCAGAGCCGCACGGCGATGCACCGCATCCTGCACGGCATGGACGACCGCCTGATCGTCATCATCGGGCCGTGCTCGATCCACGACACCAAGGCCGCCCTCGACTACGCGCGCCGCCTGGTCGAACAGCGCGAGCGCTTCAAGGCCGACCTGGAAATCGTCATGCGCGTGTACTTCGAGAAGCCGCGCACCACGGTCGGCTGGAAGGGCCTGATCAACGACCCGTACATGGACGGCAGCTTCAAGATCAACGACGGCCTGCGCACCGCGCGCGAGCTGCTGGTGAACATCAACGAGCTGGGCGTGCCGGCGGGCACCGAATACCTCGACATGATCAGCCCGCAGTACATCGCCGACCTGGTGAGCTGGGGCGCGATCGGGGCGCGCACGACCGAATCGCAGGTGCACCGCGAACTCGCCTCCGGACTGTCGTGCCCGGTCGGCTTCAAGAACGGCACCGATGGCAACGTGAAGATCGCCGTGGACGCGATCAAGGCGGCGTCGCAGCCGCACCACTTCCTGTCGGTCACCAAGGGCGGCCACTCGGCCATCGTGTCGACGGCGGGCAACGAGGATTGCCACATCATCCTGCGCGGCGGCAAGGCGCCCAACTACGATGCCGCCAGCGTGCAGGCGGCCTGCGAAGACATCGCCAAGTCCGGCCTGGCCGCGCGCCTGATGATCGATGCCTCGCACGCCAACAGCAGCAAGAAGCACGAGAACCAGATCCCGGTCTGCGAAGACATCGGCCGCCAGATCGCCGGCGGCGACGACCGCATCGTCGGCGTGATGGTGGAATCGCACATCAATGCCGGCCGCCAGGACCACGTGCAGGGCACCCCGGTCGAGGACCTGAACTACGGCCAGAGCGTGACCGACGCCTGCATCGGCTGGGACGATTCGCTCAAGGTACTGGAAACGCTGGCCGACGCCGTGCGCAAGCGCCGGCTGGTGCCGCGCAACGGCAACTGAGCCCGCGCACGCGCACTGGCACCGACGAGCCGACGCCAACCTCCGGGTTGGCGTCGGCTTTTTTACGCCCGTTTGACCCGTTCGCCAATGACGTCGCTGTTGATGCACGCAACGAGCACACGATCATCCATTGGAGGCGGACTTCTTGGCGGCAGCCTCCTTGCGGGCGGTGGCGCGCAATTGCCAGCGATCCGCCCTTTGCCGCACCCGCGCGATCTCGTTCGACAGCAGCTCGGGGCTCGCCTCGGGAATGTCTACGGTCACGCGTGCGCCCAGGCCTTCCAGGATCTGGAACAGCTTGCCCCACTGAACGGTCTCGGCACCCCGCTCCACCTTGACCATGAAGGATTCGCTGACGCCGACGCTGCCGGCGGCATCATCCTGGCGCAGCTTCTGTGCCTTGCGCGCCGCACGGATGATCGCCCCGATTTCCGATGGGTTGCCAATCAAATGTTTCATAGACATCTCGCTGAACGTCCGGGTGTTTAAGGGGGCACTCGACTCGAAATCAGTCAATCTGTTCGATCGCATGGATTTCCGTCGAACGGCCGCGCAATCGGCAAAAATCTTTTTGGCCAGCGAGATTTGGACGGGACAACCCTGGCGAACCGAAAAAACTACACGATCAGCAAGATTTTGCGGCCGTCAAAGCTAAAAAATGTGGAAAGAAGGTGCCAAAGTCACACAACCGTGGTCGCATTGCCTATCGTTGAAACGTTCTGTCGACTGCCCCGGAGCACACCATGGCTGAAAACTTGATGGACACCACCGTCAACACGGCAAGCAAGTACCAGGCAATCGTGGCGCAGTACGCCACCGATGTCGGAATGAAGATCCTGGCGGCGATCGCCTTCTGGGTCATCGGCCGCTGGCTGATCCACCTGGCGGTGCGGCTGGTGCAGGGTTCGCTGGAACACCAGAAGGTGGACCCGACCGTGCTGCGCTATGTCGGCTCGGTCATCACCGTCACGCTGAACATCCTGCTGGTGATCGGCATCCTGGGCTACTTCGGCATCCAGACCACGACGTTCGCGGCGCTGATCGCGGCGGCGGGCGTGGCGATCGGCATGGCATGGTCGGGGCTGCTGTCCAACTTCGCGGCCGGGGCGTTCCTGATCGTGCTGCGGCCGTTCAAGGTGGGCGATTTCGTCACGGTCGCCGGCGTGACCGGCACGGTCAAGGAAATCGGCCTGTTCGCCACTGCGCTCAATACGCCGGACAACGTCGTCACGCTGGTCGGCAACAACAAGATCTTCTCGGACACGATCCAGAACTACACGAGCAACCCCTACCGCCGCGTCGAGCTCAAGGCGCAGCTGGCCGGCAATGCCGACCACCGCGCCGCCATCGCGCTGCTCAAGGAGAAGGTCGGGGCGATCCCGAACGTGCTGGCGGATCCGCCGGTCGACGTGGAGATCCTGGAATTCAACCTGGTGGGGCCGGTGCTGGCGGTGCGCCCGCACACGCACAACGACCACTACTGGCAGGTCTACTTCGACACCAACCGCACGATCAAGGAAGCGCTGGCCGAAGCAGGCTTCCCGGTGCCGACGCCATCGCAGGCGCTGTCGGTGACCATGCCGGCCACGCTGCAGGGGCTGACGGCGGTGGCGCAGGGCCACTCCGTGAGCGTGAACTGAAGCGCGCGGCAGCGCAGCAAAACGGCCCGGCGGGAGACTGCCGGGCCGTTTTGCTTGTAGCGGGCCGACCGCCCTATGCGGGCTTGTGCCGCTCGTGCTCCCACAGCACGTCCTGGCCGCCGCCGGCGCGGTTGAGCACGCGCGCCAGCACGAACAGCAGGTCGGACAGCCGGTTGACGTATTGGCGGGGCGCCTCGCCCAGCGTCTCCGCCCGGCCCAGCGCGACGATGGCGCGCTCGGCGCGGCGGCAGACGGTGCGGCACACATGCGCCTGCGCGGCGGCGCGGCTGCCGCCGGGCAGGATGAATTCGGCCAGGCGCGGCAGGTCGGCGTTGTAGTCGGCCAGCCACTGGTCCAGCCGCAGCACGTGGGCGGGCGTGACCATGGTGTGGCCGGGGATGCACAGCTCGCCGCCGAGATCGAACAGGTCGTGCTGGATGGCGGTGAGCGCGGCGCGCACGTCGTCGGGCAGGGGCTCCGTCAGCAGCACGCCGAGATGCGAATTCAGCTCGTCGACCTCGCCGATGGCGGCGATGCGCAGGCCGTCCTTGCCGGTGCGGCTGCCGTCGCCGAGGCCGGTGGTGCCGTCGTCGCCGGTGCGGGTGGCGATCTTGGATAAGCGGTTGCCCACGGTGACGTCTCCTGTGCGGGTTGGCTTGGCGTGGGCATTATCGCAAGCCGCGCGCGACCCCGGCGTTAGAATGGGCTCCCAAAGGCGCCGCCCCAGCGCCGGAGCCCATCGCGAGACGCCATGAACCACCCCCTGCCCCATCCCGGATTGGCGCGCAAGCCCATCCCGCCGGCCATGCTCGATGCGCTGCGCGCGCGCTTCGGCGACCGCGTCTCCACCAGCGATGCCGTGCGCGCGCATCACGGCCGCGACGAATCGGCCTACGATCCGATGCTGCCCGACGCCGTGGTCTTCGCGCAGACCACCGAGGACGTGGTGGCGGTGGCCAGGCTCTGCCACGAACACGCCATCCCGCTGATCCCGTTCGGCGCCGGCTCGTCGCTGGAAGGCCACCTGCTGGCGGTGGCGGGCGGCGTCACGCTGGATCTCTCGCAAATGAACCGCGTGCTGTCGGTGCACCCCGAAGACCTGACGGTGACGGTCGAGCCGGGCGTCACGCGCAAGCAGCTGAACGCGGACATCCGCGACACCGGCCTGTTCTTCCCGATCGACCCGGGCGCCGATGCGTCCATCGGCGGCATGTGCGCGACGCGCGCCTCGGGCACCAACGCCGTGCGCTACGGCACCATGCGCGAAAACGTGCTGAACCTGACCGTGGTGACCGCCGACGGCCGCGTCATCAAGACCGCGAACCGCGCGCGCAAATCGTCGGCGGGCTACGACCTGACGCGCCTGTTCATCGGCAGCGAGGGAACGCTGGGCATCATCACCGAGATCACGCTCAGGCTGTACCCGCAGCCGGAGGCGGTGTCGGCGGCGGTGTGCGCGTTCCCCTGCATGGGCGACGCGGTCTGCGCGGTGATCGACACCATCCAGATGGGCGTGCCGGTGGCGCGCGTGGAGTTCGTCGACGCGCTGGCGATCCGCGCCATCAACCGATACGACAAGCTGTCGCTGCCCGAACTGCCGACACTGTTCTTCGAGTTCCACGGCTCCGCGCACGGCGTGCAGGAGCAGGCCGAGACCGTGCAGGCGATCGCCGCCGAGCACCGGGGCCAGGGCTTCGAATGGGCCACCCGCCCCGAAGACCGCAGCCGCCTGTGGAACGCCCGGCACAACGCCTATTTCGCCTTCCTGCAGCTCAAGCCCGGCTGCCGCGCGGTCACCACCGACGTGTGCGTGCCGATCTCGCGGCTGGCCGATTGCGTGGTCGAGACCGAGCAGGACCTGCTCGCCAGCCCGCTGAAACTGCCCGCGCCCATCGTCGGCCACGTGGGCGACGGCAATTTCCACGTCGCGCTGCTGGTCGATCCGGACAAGCCCGAGGAGCTGGAAGAAGCCGAGCGCATCAACCGGCGCATCGTGGCACGCGCCATCGCCATGGACGGCACCTGCACCGGCGAGCATGGCGTGGGCCTGCACAAGATGGATTTCCTCGTCGCCGAGCATGGCGACGATGCGATCGACCTGATGCGCAGCGTCAAGCAGGCGCTGGACCCGAAGCACATCCTGAACCCCGGCAAGATCTTCCGGCTGTAAGCGCCAGCGCATGGCTTCCGTCTTCAAGCGCGTCCCGCCGCTGCATCTGCTGATCGCCTTCGAAGCGGGCGCGCGCCACGCCAGCTTTGCGCGCGCGGCCGAGGAGCTCTCTGTCACGCCCAGCGCGGTCTCCCACCGCATCAAGAACCTCGAGGCACTGTGGGGCGAAGACCTGTTCGTGCGCACCGGCACCACGCTGCGGCTGACCGCGGCCGGCACGCGCTACCTGCGCAGCGTGCAGGATGCGCTCAAGTCCCTGCACGAGCTGGCGCGGCCGGAGTTCAGCAAGCAGCGCGCGCGGCTGCGCGTGGCGATCCCGCCCACCTTCGGCCGCCAGCACCTGGTGCCGCGCCTGCCGGAGTTCCAGGCGCTGTATCCGCACATCGACCTGGAGCTGCATCTCGCCATCCCCTTCCTCGACGTGAAGGCCGAGGATACCGACGTCGAGATCCGCTACGGCACCGGCCGCTACCCGGACCTGAAGACCACGCTGCTGCTCAACGAGCCGGTCTTCCCCGCCTGCGGGCGCGGCTACTTCGAGCAGATCGGCGGCAACACCATCGCCGAGCCGGCGCAGTTGCTGAACCTGAACCTGCTGCGCAGCCCGCTGGAGCCATGGCGCCCGTGGTTCGAGGCGGCCGGGCTGGACGCGGCGGAACCCTCCACCGGCTCGCTCTTCAACGACATCGGGCTGATGCTGGAAGCAGTCGCCTCCAACCAGGGCGTGGCGCTGGTGCGCCAGCGCATGGCGCGCAACTGGCTGGCCTCGGGGCAGATGGTGCGACTGCTGGACATCGAATCCGCCTCGCCGCATGCTTACTACATCGTCCAGCGCGAGCAGGCGCCGCTCGAGCCGGAAGCGCGGCAATTCGTCGACTGGCTGCTCGGGCTGGATTGGTAGGCCGCGGGGCCCGGCCACCGCGCGATGCATCCCGATGAATCCGATTGGCCGGCATGGCGAGCCGAATTCATCGCGGTAAAAGTCCTTAACACGCCGTGCGGCGCGGCGGCCCGGCTATAGTGCTTCGACACCGGCCACCGCCGCCGGACGACAACGATGAGAGACACCCCATGAACGCGCCGCTGCCCGCCGCCGCCCGCGATCCGTCTGCCGTGCAGGCCGAGCTGATCGCCGCGCTGTCGCCCCTGATGCCCGCCGATGCCCTGCTGTGGGAGCGCGAAGACACCACCCCCTACGAATGCGACGGTCTCGCCGCCTACCGGCAGGTGCCGCTGGCCGTGGCGCTGCCGGACAGCGAAGCGCAGGTCGTGGAGATCCTGCGCGCCTGCCACCGCCTGGGCGTGCCGGTGGTGCCGCGCGGCGCCGGCACCAGCCTGTCGGGCGGCGCGATGCCGACGCCGGGCGGACTGGTGCTGTCGCTGGCCAAGTTCAAGCGCATCCTGAAGCTCGACCCGCACACCCGCACCGCGGCCGTGCAGCCGGGCGTGCGCAACCTGGCCATCTCGGAGGCCGCCGCGCCGCACGGGCTGTACTACGCGCCCGATCCGTCGTCGCAGATCGCCTGCACCATCGGCGGCAACGTCAGCGAGAACTCCGGCGGCGTGCATTGCCTGAAGTACGGCCTGACCGTGCACAACGTGCTGCGCGTGCGCGCCGTGATGATGGACGGCGAGGTGGTCGAGTTCGGCAGCGAGGCGCCCGACGCGCCCGGCCTGGACCTGCTCGCCGCCGTGATCGGCTCCGAAGGCATGCTGGCCGTGGTGACGGAGGTGACCGTGCGGCTGGTGCCCAAGCCGCAGCTGGCGCAGGTCATCATGGCGAGCTTCGATGACGTGGAAGCGGGCGGCAACGCGGTGGCCGAGGTGATCGCCGCCGGCATCATCCCGGCCGGGCTGGAGATGATGGACAAGCCCGCCACCGCCGCCGTCGAGGAATTCGTCCGCGCCGGCTACGACCTGGACGCCGCGGCCATCCTGCTGTGCGAATCCGACGGCACGCCCGAAGAGGTGGCCGAAGAGATCGCACGGATGAGCGAGGTGCTGCGCGCCTCCGGCGCCACCCGCATCCAGGTGTCGCAGAGCGAGGCCGAGCGGCTGAAATTCTGGAGCGGCCGCAAGAATGCCTTCCCGGCCGCCGGGCGCATCTCGCCGGACTACTACTGCATGGACGGCACCATCCCGCGCAAGCACATCGGCACGCTGCTCAAGCGCATCCAGCAGATGGAGCAGAAGTACGCGCTGCGCTGCATCAACGTCTTCCACGCCGGCGACGGCAACATGCACCCGCTGATCCTCTTCAACGGCGAAGACCAGGATGAATGGCACCGCGCCGAGCTGTTCGGCGCGGACATCCTCGAGACCTGCGTGGAGCTGGGCGGCACCGTCACCGGCGAGCATGGCGTGGGGGTCGAGAAGCTCAATTCGATGTGCGTGCAGTTCTCGGCCGAGGAGCGCGATGCCTTCCTGCGCGTCAAGGCCGCCTTCGATCCGGTGCGCCTGCTGAACCCCGACAAGGCCATCCCCACGCTCGCGCGCTGCGCCGAATACGGCAAGCTGCACGTGCGCAACGGCCTGCTGCCGCACCCCGACCTGCCGCGCTTCTGAGGCCGCACGCATGACCGCACTCAACCCCGCGCTCGCGCGCCTGCGCGACGCCATCCTGCAGGCCGCCGCCGACCGCGCGCCGCTCACCCTGCGCGGCGGCGGCACCAAGGATTTCTACGGCCGCAAACCCGCCCCCGGCGCCACCGTGCTCGACACGCGCGAGTGGTCCGGCATCGTCGACTATGACTGCGCGGAACTCGTCGTCACGGCGCGCTGCGGCACGCCGCTGGCCGAGGTGGAAGCCGCGCTGGCCGAGCACCGCCAGATGCTGGCCTTCGAGCCGCCGCATTTCGCCGCCGGCGGCGCGCGGGCGACGGTGGGCGGCGCCTTCGCGTGCGGCCTGTCCGGCCCGCGCCGGCAGTCGGTGGGCGCGCTGCGCGATTTCGTGCTCGGCGCCGTGATCATGGACGGCCGCGGCGACCTGCTCAACTTCGGCGGCCAGGTGATGAAGAACGTGGCCGGCTATGACGTGTCGCGCCTGATGGCCGGCGCGCTGGGCACGCTGGGGCTGGCGGCGCAGGTCTCGCTGAAGGTGCTGCCGATGCCGTTCTGCGATGCCACGCTGCGCCTGGCCATGCCACAGGCCGAGGCCATCGATACGCTCAACCGCTGGGGCGGCCAGCCGCTGCCGATCGCGGCGTCGGCCTGGATCGACGGCACGCTGTGGGTCCGCCTGTGCGGCGCCGATGCCGCCGTGCGCGCAGCCCGCGCCAGGCTCGGCGGCGACCGGGTCGACGAGGCCGAAGCACTGGCGCTGTGGCGTGACCTGCGCGAGCAGTCGCACGTGTTCTTCGCACCCGCCGTGCAGGGCAGCCTGCCGCTATGGCGCATCGCCCTGCCTCCGGCCACGCCGCCGCTGGCATTGGGCCCTGCGGCGGCGGCCGACGACCAGCTCATCGAATGGGGCGGCGGCCAGCGGTGGTGGATCGACACCGGCAACACCCCTGCCGACGCCATCCGCGATGCCGTGCGCCTGGCCGGCGGCCATGCCACGCTGTTCCGCAACGGCGACCGCGACAGTGCCGTCTTCACCCCCGTCGCCGCGCCGCTGATGGCGGTGCACAAGCGCCTGAAGGACAGCTTCGACCCGCACGGCATCTTCAACCCCGGCCGCCTGTACGCCGATTTCTGACCCGCCATCATGCAAATCACGCTCGCGGCGTTCCTGCGGAACACCCCCGACGGCGAAGAGGCCCAGGGCATCGTGCAGAAGTGCGTGCACTGCGGCTTCTGCACGGCCACCTGCCCGACCTACCAGTTGCTCGGCGACGAGCTCGACGGACCGCGCGGCCGCATCTACCTGATGAAGCAGGTGCTGGAAGGCCAGCCGGCCGGCGAGCGCACCCGCCTACACCTGGACCGCTGCCTGACCTGCCGCAACTGCGAACCGACCTGCCCATCGGGCGTGACCTACGGCCGGCTGGTCGAGATCGGCCGCAAGATCGTCGACGACCAGCTCGACGCGCAGGGCGCATCGCGCCCGCTGGGCGAGCGCGCGATGCGCTGGGTGCTGCGCGAGGGGCTGACGCGGCCGCGGCTGTTCGGCCCCGCGCTCAGGCTGGGCCAGGCCGTGCGCCCGCTGCTGCCAAGCGTGCTGCGCAACAAGGTGCCGGCCAGGGCGCCGCAGGCCGGTACGCGGCCCACCGCCACCCATGCGCGCAAGATGCTGCTGCTGGAAGGCTGCGTGCAGCCGGCCATGTCGCCCAACATCAATGCCGCCGCCGCGCGCGTCTTCGACAGGCTGGGCGTGCAGTTGGTCAGCGCGGACCGTGCGGGCTGCTGCGGCGCGATCCGCTATCACATGAACGACCACGCGGGCGGCCTCGGCAACATGCGCGCCAACATCGACGCCTGGTGGCCGCACATCGAGGCCGGCGCCGAGGCCATCGTCATGACGGCATCCGGCTGCGGCGCGATGGTCAAGGAATACGGCCACCTGCTGCGCGACGACCCGGCCTATGCCGAACGGGCGGCGCGCGTGTCGGCCATGACGCGCGATCTGTGCGAGGTGCTGCCCGCCTTCTCCGACCAGTTGCTGCGGCAGGCCAAACCCGAAGCCCACCGCCCGCGCGTGGCCTGGCACGCGCCTTGCACGCTGCAGCACGGCCAGCAGATCCGCGGCGCGGTGGAAGGCCTGCTCGCATTATTGGGCGTGGAGGTGCGGCTCTGCACCGACAGCCACCTGTGCTGCGGATCGGCGGGCACCTATTCGGTGCTGCAGCCCGGACTGGCGTATCGCCTGCGCGACGACAAGCTGCGCCGCTTGCTTGCCACGCAGCCGGAACGTATCGTGTCGGCCAACATCGGCTGCGTGACGCATCTGCAAAGCGGCACCGATACGCCGGTCGAGCATTGGATCGAACTGGTGGACCGCATGCTGGCCGGATGACCGGACCGTGCATCGCGCGGCCGATCGACGCTTGTCAATTTTGGAGGCCGCGTGCTGCAAACCTTCGCCATCCTGCTGACCTTCCAGTCGGTGGGTGAGCTATTGAGCTATGCCCTGCATCTGCCGGTGCCCGGACCGGTGATCGGCATGATGCTGCTGTTCCTGACCCTGCTGGCCGACCAGGGCCGCATCCTGGAAGTCATGCAGGGCACCGTTGCCGAACTGCTGCGGCACCTGTCGATCCTGTTCGTACCTGCCGGCGTGGGGGTGATGGCACAGATGAACCGCATCAGCCAGGAATGGCTGCCGATCGTGGTGGCGGTCGCGGTCAGCACGTGGCTGGCCATCGGCGTGTGCGCGCTGGTCACGCGGGCGCTGATGCGCCGCATGGGCGATCGCGGCGAAACGCACGAAGAGGTGGCGCCATGACGCCCGACCTGCACAAGCTCTGGGTCTACCTGGCCGCCACGCCGCTGCTGGGGCTGACCGCCACGCTGGTGGCCTATGTCTTCGCCTACGGGATCTACCAGCGGCTGCGCTTCAATCCGCTCGCCAATCCGGTGCTGATCGCGGTAGCCATCCTGGTCCCGCTGCTGACCGTGACGGGCACGCCGTACAAGACCTACTTCGACGGCGCACAGTTCGTGCACTTCCTGCTGGGCCCGGCCACGGTGGCGCTGGCAGTGCCGCTGTACCACCAGTGGCCCAAACTGCGGCGCCACGCCATCCCGCTGCTGAGCGGGCTGCTCGCAGGCTCCCTGGTCGCCACCCTGTCCGCCGTCGGCGTGGCGTGGCTGCTCGACGCGTCGCCCGAGACGCTGCGCTCGCTGGCCTCCAAGTCGGTGACCATCCCGATCGCCATGGGGGTGTCCGAGAAGATCGGCGGATCGCCGTCGCTCACGGCAGTGATGGTGATGATGGCCGGCCTGCTGGGGGCGAGCACCACCACGCGGCTGCTGAACCTGCTGGGCATCCGCGAATACAGCGTGCGCGGCTTCGCCACCGGCATCGCGGCGCACGGCATCGGCACGGCGCGCGCGTTCCAGGTAAGCCCGGAGGCCGGCGCGTTCGCAGCGCTGGGCATGGGGCTGAACGGCATCCTGACAGCGGTGATGGTGCCGCTGCTCGCCGCCTGGATTCCGCACTAGGCCGGCATCCAGCTTCCGCCCCGGATCTCACTGCCCGGGCAGCGTCGCCACCCTCCTGCAGGCTCCTGACAGAACGCTGTCAGGAGCCCCCCGCCACAATCGCTCCACCTCAACGAGGCAGGTCTCCAGACGGCCTGCCTCCCAATCGGAGCGCCCCCATGGCAAGCGTCATCAACTGGTTTGAAATCCCGACGGCCGACTTCCCGCGCGCGGTGAAGTTCTACGAGCACGTCTTCGACACCCGGCTCAGGCAGGAAGACATGGGCGACATGCGGATGGGCGTGTTCCCGGCCGGCGAGACCACCGTCCACGGCGCGCTGGTCCACGGCCAGGGCTTCGCGCCCTCCGACAAGGGCAGCGTGCTGTACCTGAACGCGCCGGACCTGGACACCGTGCTCGAGCGCGTCAACGGCAACGGCGGCCAGTGCGTGTTCGGCCCGATGACACTGCCCGACCGGATGGGCCGCATCGCCCACATCGTCGATACCGAAGGCAACCGCATCGGCCTGCACGAGCCCGATGCGACGACGCAGGCGTACCTGCTGCAGCAATAGCGCCCCGGCCGGCGCAACCGCCGGCCCCACCCCAGACCGGGAAGCACACCATGCCGAGCCAATCGCCCTATCTGATGCGCGCCGCCGACATCGCCGCGCGCGCGCAGTCGTATTCGCATCCGTGGAACAGCCTGTCCGAAATCCACAGCACCATGATGGGCCGCCTGCTGGGCCTCAAGCGCGCCGGCGTCAACTTCGCGCGCGTGCCGCCGGGCAGGGAGTCCTTCGTCTATCACGCCCATCAGCGGGAAGAGGAGTGGATCTACATCCTGTCGGGCGAAGGCCAGGCCGAGATCGACGACGGCATCTACCGGGTGCGCGCCGGCGACTTCATGGCCTTCCCCAGCGGCGTCGCCCACCACCTGCGCAACTGCGGCAGGGACGACCTCGTCTACCTGTGCGGCGGCGAACACCTGAACATCGAGATCGCCGACTTCCCGCGCCTGGGCAAGCGCATGCTGCGCCGCGGCGAGCAGGTCGACATCGTCGACATCCATCCCGAACGCGAACTGACGCCCTTCGGTGCGTAGGGGCAAACCGCGCGCGTTGCAGGCGGCGACAGGACCACTACAATGCGCCGCATGACCCGCCGCGCCGACCGCCTCTTCCAGATCGCGCAGATCCTGCGCGGCCGCCGCCTGACCACGGCGGCGATGCTGGCCGACCGGCTGGGCGTGTCCGAGCGCACGGTGTATCGCGACATCCGCGACCTGTCGGTCTCGGGCGTGCCGATCGAGGGCGAGGCCGGCATCGGCTACCGCATGCGGGCCGGCTTCGACCTCGCGCCGCTGATGTTCACGACCGATGAAGTGGAGGCGCTGGTCGCCGGGGCACGGATGATCAAGGCGTGGAGCGGCGGCGCGATGGCCAGCTCGGTCGAGGCCGCGCTGGAAAAACTGATGGGCGCCCTGCCCGCCGAGCGCCGTACCGAAGCCGAGACCACGCGCATCTTCGCGCCCAGCTTCGGCATGAACCACGACGTCAGGCACGCGTTTGACGCGCTGCATGCCGCGCTCAGCCGCCACGCGGTGGCGCGGCTTGCCTACCGCGATGCGCAGGGCCAGTTGACCGACCGCTGCATCCAGCCGCTCGGCCTGTTCTTCTGGGGACAGGTCTGGCTGGTCGCCGCATGGTGCGAGCACCGCCAGGACTACCGCACCTTCCGCCTCGACCGCTGTGTCAAGGTCGACATCCTGGCGCGGCATTTCGCCGAATCCGCCGAACGCTCGCTGGCGGACTTCATGCGCAAGGTGAAGGGTTCGACGGACTAGGTCCGGCGCGCGCCGATCAAAGCGGATCCGGCTCCGCCAGCAGCGTCTCGATATCGCCGAGCATCTCCTCGGGCTTGGTCAGCGGCGCGTAGCGCTTGTAGACCGTGCCGTCGCGGCGCAGCAGAAACTTGGTGAAGTTCCACTTGATGGCTTCCGTGCCCAGCACGCCGGGCTTCTCCGAGGTCAGCCACTTGTACAGCGGATGCGCGTTCGACCCGTTCACCTCGATCTTGCCGAACATGGGGAACGATACCCCGTAGTTCTTCTCGCAGAACGCGCCGATCTCCTCCGCCCCGCCCGGCTCCTGCTTGCCGAACTGGTTGCACGGAAAGCCGAGGACCTCCAGCCCCTTTTCGTTCAGCCGCTTGTACACCGCTTCCAGGCCGGCGTATTGCGGCGTGAACCCGCACTGGCTCGCCGTGTTGACGATCAGCAGGACCTTGCCGCGATACTGCGACAGCGGCACGCGCTGGCCTGCCAGTGAATCCGCCTCGAACGCGTAGATGTCGCTCATGGTCATCCTCCGGTATTCGGTGAAAGAAACGAACCGCCCACAAGACCCATTGTAATCGGCCGCCAATGCATGGCGGCCGTCACGTCAGCGCAGTCTCAGTGCTTGTCGCTTTCCGAATACCAGTAGGTGCGCTTGCGCTTGCCTGCCCCCGTAATCACGACCTTGTGCGCCTGCAGCGCGGAGCCGCCGCCGGAGCCCGTCTGATTGCCGCCGCCGAACAGGATCGGCGTCAGGCTGGTCGTGCCGTTGCTGTCGGTCACCGAAACCAGGCCGTACACCGCCGACGGCGGGAAGCCGCCGCCATCGAGCTGCACCGACCGGTTCGCATTCTGCCCGGCCGCCGACAGGAAGCCGACCGAATAATCGCGTGCAACGCCGAGGTTGGGGTAGCACGTGCCGGCCTGCGGCACCGCCGGGGTATTGGTGCCGAAAGTCGTGTAGCCGGCCACCGTGAGCGGCGCATTGACGACCTTTTCGCCCGGATTCGGCAGGGTGATGTAGTAGCCGGAGCCGGTGCCGTCGTACGTCTTCGTGGTCGAGGACAGATCGACCAGGTTGGCCTCGGTGATCGGGGTCCAGCTGGACGGCATGATGCCGGTGTTCGGATCCTTGATCATGTAGAAGCGGTTGACCACGTTGTAGGCGGTGCCCGGCGTGGTGGACGCCGAGTACAGCGGGTGCTCGCGGTCGCCGGTACCGGCCATGATGGCGTTGTAGCCGGACGTGGGCACGATGTCGGGCGCATAGAAGAACTTGCGCGCATTGTTGGTGGTGGCCGAGCCGCCCAGGGTGGCCAGCTGGGTCATGGTCCAGTTGGCCGGGGTATTGCCCGCGCTGCCCTGGAAATCGACCCGCCACAGGTTGCCGCCCACGTCGCCCACATAGGCCGCCTGGATGTAGCCGGTGCCGGTGCGGTCCAGCAAGGCCACGTCCGAGGCAATCGAGCGCGTCAGGCCCGTCACCTTCACGCACACGCCGGCCACACCGGTGCAGTTGGCCAGTCCGCTCCACACGGGCACGCCGGTATAGGCATCGAGCACGATCACGCCACGGCCGACCGTATCGACGCCGGGTGACGGATCACTGTCTTCGGCGGTGTCGTAGCCGGCGCCCATGATCAGGACCGGACTGCTGTAGCCCTGCACGCTCATCACGCGCGGCTTGGACCAGGTCTGGCCCAGCTCCGGAATATCGCTATTGCTGCGCGACCACAGATAGCGCGGATTGAGCGGGTCCGTGACCTCGATGGCATAGATCAGGCTGCCGCCACGGCGGGCCGTCAGGTAGATGATGGTGCGCGGGCTGGACGCATTGCGCTGGTCCTGCATGACGGTGGTGCTGCCGTCGAAGAAGTAGTCGCGCGGCGTCGGCGTCGGCGTGATGCCGCTGGGCGTCGTCGACAGCTTGATTTCGGGCGCATTGGTATACAGCCGGCTCAGCTTGCCGAGGAATTCGGGCGGGATGAAGCCCCACAGTTCGCCGCCCGGGCGCACGCCGCTGATGCCGGCCGTCTGGTTGCCGTTGACGGCATGGAACACGCCGTCGTTGGCGCCATAGAACACCACCACGCCGGTCGTGCCGCCGTAGTTGACCACCACCGGCCGCGAGTGCAGCACGTCGCCGTGCACCGACGGGCGGATCGTCACCGGAGAGCCCGGGCCGGTTTCGGCTTCCTGGCCGGCCACGGTAGAGCCGTCCATCGCATAGACGTCGCGTCCGCGTACCCAGTTGATCAGGTTGGCCTGCTCGCTCGAGCTAATGGTCGCGGCACCGCTGGTACCGGAGTTGATGGCCGTCAGGCCGCTGCTGCCGGCCAGCCAGGTATTGGCGGTGTTGAACAGCGGCATGGCACCGCTGGTCGGACACTTGCCGCTGCCGTTGCAGGTGTACAGCACCCGGCTGCCCTGGTCGGTCAGGTACTGCGCGCGCAGCATCTCGCCCGCACCGCCCTTCTCCACCACTTCACCGTCGGCCGAATCGAGACTCCAGCTGGCGCCGGACGGGCTGTTGATCCAGAAGCCGTTGGCCGGCCAGTTGGAGACCGAGCTGGAGCCATAGCCGCTCGAGCCGTACGACAGCGGCGGCTCCGTCGTCCAGAAGCTCACGGCGCTCGGCGTGATGAAGCCCGTGCCGGCGCTGCTGATCGCGGTCTTGCCGAGCGCATCCTGCATCACGATGGCACCGGTGCTGTCGTAGCCGACCTGGTACTGCTTGAGGTTGCCCATCCAGCGCGGCGCAGCGGTGCGGTCCGGACGGAACATGCCGATATACACCTGGTTCAGGAACTGCCCCTGCGCATTGACCGCCGCCGGCAAACTGACCGACGCAAACACGCTGTTGACCGCCTGGACTTCGTTGAAGATCTCGAGCAGCGCGTTCTTCAGTCCGTCGACGTCGCCGAGCTGCACCACGTAGGTCTTGCCCCCGCCGTTGTTCGCCATGCTGTTATCGAAGGCGACGTAGTCCGGGTTCTTGCCGTCCGTGACGGAAATGGTGTACGTGATGATGTTCTGCGGCTGGCTGTTCGAGCTGTTGCCGCCGGACAGATCCGTCTGATACATGAAGCGCGCCCACTCGTCGCCCCAGTTGGACTGATACTTGCTGTACGTGGGAATGGTGAGCTGCTGCTGCTGCGCGCTGGTCGCACCCGCCGACACCAGCGCATTGAAGGCGTTCTGGCCGGTGTCCTGCGGCTTGCCGTTGTTGACCGCGTTGGCGATGTAGATCACGTAGTTGCGCTGGCACGGATTGCTGATCGGCGACGTGTACGTGGTGCCGGACAACCCCGTCTTGCCCGCGAAGAACGCCCAGGCTTCCTGCATGCCGCCGCCCACCTGCGAGCCGTTGGCCTTGTCGGCCAGCCGGTCGATGGTCTGCACGCCGCTCAGGAAATTGTTGATCCCGTTGGCATCCATCAACTGCAGCCCATAGGGCGCCGCGGACGGAATCTTGAACTGCCCGCCGGCATTGCTGCCGGTGCCGAACATCATGAGGCCCAGATTGAGGTTGCCCAGCAGCGAAGCATTGTTCTTGAACGACGATACCGCGCCGTAGAGCGCGCATTGCTCGGCACCGACGTCCTTGCCGACGTTGTTGGTGCCCACCACGCCGGAAGTGGCGCAGGTGAAGCTGGCGGTGGCATCCCAGGCCGCGGCGTTGTCCATCAGGATCAGGACATTGGGCTTGCCTGTCTGCGGCGTCAGGCCGGTGTACAGATCGATGTCCTCGGCGGCGGCCGGGCTGGCGAGCGCGAGCATGGCCAGGATCGGGGCCATGGCGCCAAGAGCGGTGCGGGCGGATAGACGCATGTAGTTTTTTCCTAGCGTAATGCGGGCAGCTTCACGGACAGACGGTGCCGCTCGGCACCCGAACCGCGACCCCCTGATGCAATGTGGTGCTGACGCTGGTCGCGTTGGTATCGTTGACGGAGGCAGCGACGTCCCATTGGGTCGCATCGCAGTTCGAGTGCCCGCCGCCGGTGCTGGCGCCGATCACGCCCGTATCCTGGTTGCCGTTGCCGGCATAGCAGGACACGTCATCCGCGTTGCTTGCGTTCAGCTCGACGTTGAGGATCGGCTTGGTCGTCTTGCACACCGGCACGGCGACCTGCGCCGTGTAGTCGGTCTTGCCGTCGCCGTTCACATCCACCGGCACGGTGGCCGCGGCCGGGCTGGAGGTGAAATCCACGCTGAGGACCTGCTCGATCCCCTGCTGCGCGGCGCTGCGCGCTTCCATGCCGTATTGCTGGTTGGCTGCGATCTTCGAGTTGACGACACTCGAGTTCGTCATCATCACCACGATGGCCATGAAGATGGCCAGAAAGATCAGGCTGACGATCAGCGTCACCCCGGACTGGCGCGTCGATAAACGCCGCATGGCTTACTCCCTCGGGCCGGCCACATTGGCCAGCCGCGCGACTTCTGCATAGACGTGCCGCTTATAGCCGTCATTGAACGGACCGGACACCGTGCCGCGGCCCAGGTCATAGGTCCGGGCGTCCGACCAGCCCGGCGCGATATTCAGCGTGCGGGCCAGCACGTTGACGCGGACCGCCGTGACATTGCCCCAGTTGGTCAGCGATGTCGCCCAGCTGTAGCCCGATACGGCCGTGCAGGCGGCGCTGTTGTCCGCACCGGGGTCGCTCACGTAACAGTCGGCGGATCCGTTGTTGTCCATGTCGACGCCGTAGGCGAAATGAATGTCCTGGACGCCCTGTGCGATCGGCTTGAACAGGTATTGGCCGCCCGAGAGCTCCGCCATCATCAGCGTGGGAATGCCGTCGCCGCCGTTGCTGCAGCGGTCGCACGTGGCGATATAGAACACGCGCACGCTGGCCTGCCGCAGCTCGGCCGGTACCGTGCTGCTGCACGCCTTGGTACGCATCGTGAAATCGGTCGCGGTGGAGCTGAAGACGAACGGCACGGTATCGCTGGTGCAGAACGACGCCTGCATGTAGGCCTCGCCCGCGGTGGCCGTCGTGACGGCCGTGGTCGAGACGCGCCGCACCACCAGGATCTCCGAGCTGGCCGACAGGTTGGGCAGGCAGGGCGCATTCGCTCCGGCCGCATAGCCGTATACCGCCACCGGCACGGTCGCGGGGCTGCTCGAGAAACCGAGGGCGTTGGTGGCGACCGTGCACACGTCGGGCGCCGACAGCGCTGCGGTGCTGCGCACGCTCGACGCCCCCATGAAACCGGCCAGGCCGAGCTCCTGACTGATCAGGTCCAGCACGTAGCGGCCGTTCTCGATCTGGCTTGCGCTGTTGGCCAGCTGCGCACGCGACTGGGTGGTCGAAAAATACAGGCTGCCCAGCGCCGTCAGCAGCAGCAGGCCGAGCGCCATCCCGATCATCAGCTCGACCAGCGACATGCCGCGCTGCCGGCGCAACATCTTGCGTTCCCGCCTCATGACAGGACTCCAATGCGCACCTGGACACTGACGGCGCGTCGATACGTGTCGTCGGTAAAGCTGCCGCTGCCGCAAGGCAACGACGACGACACCGTCTTGGCCAGCCCCTGCCACGCAACGGTCACGCGGTAGATCTGGTTGGTGGTATCGATGGCCTCGATGCAGCCGCGCGCGCCGATCATGGCGCCGACCGCGTTGCCGCTGCTGCTTTCCGCGCTCCCCATCAGCTCGGTGCTCCAGGCGGTCAGGTCCGTCTGGGCCAGGGTCTGCTGGGCTGCGGTGCCGGTCGTGCAGCTGGGCACCGAAGTGCCGCCGTTGCCGGCGATCGTGATCGTGCCCGCGACGGCGTAGCAGGCCGCGGCCTGCCGGTTGGCGTTGAGCCGGGTCACCATGTCCTGCAGCAGCGTCAGTGCCTGGACCCGCTGATACGACTCCATTTCGGACTGGTTGGACCGTGCGATCAGCCCGGCTGCACCCAGCAGGGCCGCCAGCAGGATCACCACCGAGATCAGCACCTCGATCAGGGTCAGCCCGCGCTGGCCTGCCTTGCGCTGCCGCGGGCTCCGTCGACGCATGCGTGCGCTCATGAGCAACCTCCCGTTACCAGGGCGACCCGACCGGTGCCGCCCACCTGGACGCAGATCGTCGAAGACGTCTGTGCCGACGTCGTCGGCGTGACAAGAAACGTGACGGCGCCCGCCGTCGGCCGGCCATCATTGCCGATCGACAAGGTATTGCCGTTGCTGGGCGCAATCGTGACGCCGGTGTAGGGACCAAAGGTGCGGATGACGGTGGAGTTCACCGCCAGCGCCCAGCCGGTCGCCCAATTGCCGGTCGAGGAGACCGTGGCCGTGGTGTTCTGCTTGACGGCCTCGCTGCGCGCCAGCGTGATCGCGGCGGACAGGTCGAGCGAAGCATTGCGTGCGCGCTGCGTGGCGATCAGGCCGGAGAACGACGGGACGGCGATGACGATGAGAATCGACAGCACGGCAAGCCCGACCAGCAGTTCCGGCAGCGTGACACCCCGGCAGGACGGCTTTCCCGAACGCGGTGGCATGAATGTCCTGTGCATGGGCTATTTCCAGCAGTTGGAGGCACCGCCGGAGGCCGTCTTGCTGCCGGTGTTCGACAGGCCGAGCGTGCCGCACGCGGCGTCGCTGGAGGCCTGGCTGCCCGTCGGCGTTGCATTCAGCGTATACGCCGGCGGAGCCGTCGTGACGGCAGTGAAGCTGAACTGGTATTTGGAAGCGACGCTGGCCGGAACACTGCTGGCATATTGCAGCGTCGTGAGATCCGGAGCATAGGCCCGGTTATCGAGCAGGAAGCGCTCTTGGGCCGCAGCCACTTCCTGCATGAACGATTCCGCCGCCGCCCGGTTGGAGCGGACGACGTACTGAACGTAAGAGGGATACGCCAGAACCGCGAGAATGGCGACAATCGCCGCCACGATCATGAGTTCGATCAGCGTGAAGCCCCGCGCTGACCGCGCGCGCTGGCATGCAAGCTTGCTTGCCACAGTACACCCACCCGAAATTTGAGAACTTATTGTTTTGTATAGAGCACGGGCCGAGATCCTTCAGCCCGCGTCCGCCTTTATACGGCAATTCTCAACAAATATTAAGGGATTGGCAGTGAAACTCGGGTGACTGTGTCGGGACGCAAACGTTATGCGCCCCAAATTACTTCAAATTGGGTAGTTGCGCGGATACGTCACATCACGTTGAGATGCTCAGTGCCGGCCGTCAGATCCACCGGCCCGCCGCGCTTGCTATGCAGCTTGATCTGCAGACGCAGGTCGTTCAGCGAATCCGCGTTGCGCAGCGCATCCTCATAGGTGATCTTGTCCGCCTCGTAGAGCTCGAACAGCGCCTGGTCGAAACAGACCATGCCCTGCTCGCGCGACTTCTTCATGACCTCCTTGAGCTCATGCACCTCGCCCTTGAAGATCAGGTCGGACACCAGCGGCGTGCCCAGCAGGATTTCGATCGCCGGCGCGCGGCCCTTCTTGCCTTTGCGCGGCAGCAGGCGCTGCGCGATCATGGCGCGCAGGTTCAGGGACAGATCGATCAGCAACTGCTGACGCCGCTCTTCCGGGAAGAAGTTGATGATCCGGTCGATCGCCTGGTTCGAGCTGTTGGCGTGCAGCGTGGCCAGGCACAAGTGGCCGGTTTCGGCGTACTGGATGGCGTACTCCATCGTGTCGCGATCGCGGATTTCGCCGATCAGGATCACGTCCGGCGCCTGCCGCAGCGTGTTCTTCAGCGCCACGTGCCAGGATTCCGTGTCCACGCCCACCTCGCGCTGCGTCACGACGCAGTTGTGGTGTGCGTGCACATATTCCACCGGGTCTTCGATGGTGATGATGTGGCCGTACGAATGCGCGTTGCGGTAGCCGACCATCGCCGCCAGCGTGGTCGACTTGCCGGAGCCCGTCGCCCCCACCACCACCACGAGCCCGCGCTTGCTCATCGCGACTTCGTTGAGGATGGGCGGCAAATCCAGTTCGGCGAGCGTCGGGATCTTGGTGGTGATGGTCCGCAGCACCATGCCGGCGCGGCCCTGCTGCATGAACGCCGACACGCGGAAGCGGCCGGCGGTGGGCGCGGTGATGGCGAAGTTGCACTCGAACGACTCTTCGAACTCGCGCAGCTGCTTCTCGCTCATGATCGCCTTGACCAGGCCCATGGCCTGGACGGTGGTCAGCGGCTGCTGCGAGATCGGCGTGACTTTGCCGTCCACCTTGATGGCGGGCGGGAATTCCGCGGTGATGAACAAGTCCGAGCCACGGCTGTTCACCATGAGCTGCAAGAGTTCGTGGATATATCTGGTGGCGGCGTCGCGGTCCAGCATGGCGTGCCCCTCCTGCTAGGAATGACGATGAGGAAAAACGTGGGCGAAGCGGTCAGTTCGCGAACGCGTCCGGGTTCTTGGCGATGGCGCGCGCGTCGGCGTAATTGATCGCCGAGCGCTTGATGAGCTCCGCCAGGCACTGGTCCAGCGTCTGCATGCCCAGCCCGCTGCTGGTCTGCATCATCGAGTACATCTGCGAGATCTTGTTCTCGCGGATCAGGTGTCGGATGGCCGGCGTGCAGATCATGATCTCGTGCGCCGCGACCCGGCCGGAGCCGTCGCGCGTCTTGAGCAGCGTCTGCGAGATCACCGCTTCCAGCGATTCGGACAACATGGTGCGGACCATGTCCTTCTCATCCGAGGGGAACACGTCGACCACCCGGTCGATGGTCTTGGCCGCGGAACTCGTGTGCAGCGTGCCAAACACCAAGTGGCCGGTTTCGGCCGCGGTCAGCGCCAGGCGGATGGTTTCCAGGTCACGCAATTCGCCGACCAGGACCACGTCCGGGTCTTCCCGCAGCGCCGATTTCAGCGCGTTGGCAAACGAATGGGTATGCGGCCCCAGTTCGCGCTGGTTGATCAGGCTCTTCTTGGATTCGTGCACGAATTCGATCGGGTCCTCCACCGTGAGGATGTGGCCCAGGTCGCTTTCATTGCGGTGATTGACCATCGCCGCCAGCGTGGTCGACTTGCCCGAGCCGGTCGGCCCCGTCACCAGCACCAGGCCGCGCGGCTTCATGGCGAGGTCGGCGAAGACGGCCGGCGCCTTCAGGTCTTCCAGCGTCAGGACCTTGGACGGAATCGTCCGGAACACGGCGGCGGCACCGCGGTTCTGGTTGAAGGCGTTGACCCGGAAACGCGACAGCCCGGGAATCTCGAACGAGAAGTCGGCTTCCAGGTTTTCTTCGTAATGCTTGCGCTGCACGTCGCTCATGATGTCGTACACCATGGCGTGGACATCCTGGTGCGTGAGCGGCGGCACGTTGATACGGCGCATGTCGCCATGGATCCGGATCATCGGAGGCAAGCCCGCCGACAAGTGCAGATCAGACGCTTTGTTCTTGGCAGCGAAGGCCAGAAGCTGCGCGATGTCCATCTATAATAACCCCCGACTTTCTTATGTCGCCCGCACTGCGCAAAAGCGCCGCCGGGCATGCTCCGGACTGCCACGATGGCAGGGTTGTTGGAGCCTTGTTTTTTTGTAACAAACTCGCCGGATTATGTCTGTAATCGCCGCCAACTTGCAAGCCGTGCGTCAGCGGATCACAACGGCCTGCACATTGGCTTCGCGCGATCCGGCCAGTGTCACGCTACTGGCCGTTTCCAAGACCTTCGACGCCGACGCCGTACGCGCCGCCCATGCCGCCGGGCAACGCCTGTTCGGCGAGAACTACGTACAGGAAGGCACCGCCAAGACCAGCGCCCTGACCGACCTGCGCAACGGCCCCGAGGCGATCGCCTGGCACTTCATCGGGCCCCTGCAGAGCAACAAGACGCGCGCGGTGGCCGAGCAGTTCGACTGGGTGCACAGCATCGACCGGCTGAAGATCGCCGAGCGGCTGTCCGCCCAGCGCCCCGCCACCCTGCCGCCGTTGCAGGTCTGCCTGGAAATCAACATCAGCCGGCAGGCCAGCAAGCACGGCGTGCCGCCCGACCTGGACGAGGTGCTGCCCCTGGCGCGCGCTGTCGCCGCCCTGCCCCGGCTGCGGCTGCGCGGGCTGATGGCCGTGCCTGAGCCGGCCGACGACCCGGCGGCCCGGCGCGCGCCCTTCGCTGCGCTGCGCGACCTGGCCGACCGGCTGTGCGCGGCGGGCCTGCCCGTCGACACGCTGTCGATGGGCATGTCCGCCGACCTGGAAGACGCGATCGCGGAGGGCGCCACCATCGTGCGCGTCGGCAGCGCCATCTTCGGCGCGCGGCAGTATGCGCATGCGCCCGCCTGATTCCCGCTTGACCCTTTCTCTATCGACCCTTCCCATGCTCGACACTCTGAAATTCGGCTTCATCGGCGGCGGCAACATGGCTTCGGCGCTGATCGGCGGCCTGGTCTCCCGCGGCGCCCCGGGCGCCAACATCGTGGTGGTGGACCCGACCGAGCCGGCCCGCGCGCACGCCGCGCAGACCTGGGGCGCAACCACCATCGCCGCCCCCGGCGCCGAGCTGGCCGACCGCGACGTGATCGTGCTGGCCGTCAAGCCGCAGCAAATGCGAGAAGTCTGCGCGCAACTGGCCCCGCACCTGCGTGACAGCCTGGTGCTGTCGGTGGCGGCCGGCATCCGTATCCAGGACCTGTCGCGCTGGCTCGGCGACCATGCCCGCGTCGTGCGTGCCATGCCGAACACGCCGGCGCTGTCGGGCATGGGCATGACAGGCTTGGCTGCCAGCGCCGGCCTGGGCGGAACCGATCGCGACATCGCCAGCGCCATCGCCAACGCCGTCGGCAAGAGCGTGTGGGTGCCCGACGAAGCGCAGATCGACGCCGTCACCGCCATTTCCGGCAGCGGTCCGGCCTACGTGTTCTATTTCATCGAAGCGATGCAGCAGGTTGCACTGGAACTGGGCCTGTCGCCCGAGGCAGGCCGCCTGCTGGCGGCGGAAACCTTCATCGGCGCGGCCACGCTGGCGGAGCAGTCGAGCGAGCCGGTCGAGGTGCTGCGCGAGCGCGTGACCTCCAAGGGCGGCACGACCTACGCCGCGCTCACCGCCATGGATGCGGCCGGCATCAAGCCCGCCTTCGTGCGCGCCATGCACGCGGCGGCCGCGCGCGGCAAGGCGATGGGTGAGGAATTCGGCCGCGACTGACCCGGCCCGCGCGTTCGCCCCATGGATTTCGCCGCCCTCTTCGCGATCGAGCGGCCGGGGCTGTTCAAGGCCGCGCTCGTGCTGGCGCTGCCGCTGGATAGCTGGCTGTGGCTCCAGTTCTTCGGCGACCGGCACGGTTTTCTGCGCAGCCTGCGCCTGGCCCTGCAGCCGGACATCGTCTCGGCGCTGCGCGGCGAATATGACGAAGCCATCTGGGAGTCGCTGCACATGCTCGCCTTCGCGGCGGGCTGCGCGGCCGGCACCGCGCTGGTCTACAAGGCGCTGAAGCTGCTGATCTAGCGCAGCGCGTAGGCAAGCGCCGCGCCCACGAACACGCAGGCGCCGAACCAGTTGTTGTGGCGGAACACGAAGAAGCACTGCATGCGGTCACGCGTGTGCAGCAGCGTGTAGTAGTAGCCCGCCAGCGCCGCCGCCGCGGCCAGTCCGATCCAATACGCCGCGCCGAGCGCCAGCGCATGGCCGACCCAGGCCATGATGCCGAAAAAGCCCGCATAGCACAGCATGATCGCCGCCACATCGAAGCGGCCGAAGGTGATGGCCGAGGTCTGGATGCCGATCAGCAGGTCGTCATCGCGGTCGACCATCGCATAGGCCGTGTCGTAAGCAATGGCCCACAGCACGTTGGCGGCCAGCATCAGCCACGCCGGCGCCGGCACCTGGTCCTGCACCGCGGCATACGCCATCGGAATGCCGAAGCCGAACGCAATGCCCAGGTAGGCCTGCGGAATCGCAAAGAAGCGCTTGAAGAACGGATACGTGCCGGCAATCAGCACCGCCGCCACCGACAGCCACTTGGTCAGCGCGTTGAGCGGCAGGATCAGCGTGAAGGCGACGAGCGCCAGCACGGCGGCCACGGCCAGCGCCTCCCAGGGCGCAATCAGGCCGGCGGTCAGCGGCCGTTCCCTGGTGCGCTTGACGTGCTTGTCGAAGTCGCGGTCGGCCCAGTCGTTGATCGCGCAGCCGGCCGAGCGCATCAGGACGGTGCCGACCACGAAGATCGCCACCAGCGCCGGCGGCGGGTGCCCATCCGCCGCCATCCACATGGCCCACAGCGTCGGCCACAGCAGCAGCAGCGTGCCGATCGGCTTGTCGATGCGCACCAGACGGGCGTAGAGCGCGAGACGGCTGGGGTGGGCGGTGGAGGACTGCATGATCGGCCTGCACAAAAGAAAAATGGCGCCTGCACGAGGCAAGGCGCCATTCTAGTCCTTCCGGAAAGCCGGATTACGCCAGCAGCGAGCGCAGCATCCACGCGGTCTTTTCGTGGATGTCCATGCGCTGCGTCAGCAGGTCGGCGGTCGGCTCGTCGGCGGCCTTGTCCACATCCGGGAACAGGCTGCGGGCGGTGCGCGTGACGGACTCGTGACCGGCCACCAGCTCACGGATCATGTCTTCGGCCGCCGGCACGCCCTTCGCCTCGGGAATCGACGACAGGCGGGCGAACTCGGAGTACGAGCCCGGCGCCGGATAGCCCAGCGCGCGGATGCGCTCGGCCACCGAATCCACGGCGGTCCACAGTTCGTTGTACTGCGTCTCGAACATCAGATGCAGCGTGTTGAACATCGGGCCGGTCACGTTCCAGTGGAAGTTGTGGGTCTTGAGGTAGAGCGAGTAGGTATCGGCCAGCAGGCGCGACAGGCCCTCGGCGATCTTCTTGCGATCCTTTTCGGCGATACCGATGTTGATCTGGGCTGCGGCAGCGGCGCCGCCATTCTTCTTGGCCATCTGGATTCCCCTGGAAATGGTGTGCAAAAACGCTTGAGCCCGACCATGGTGTGGTCGGGCTGTACGGGTTTCAAGCCTTTCGTTCGGTCGCCTGGGCGGCAACAGCGTTCGATTATGGCATCGGCGCGGCATGAAACCCAAGCCGGACGCCGCGCACAGTCAGGCTGCCAGCTGCACCATGCCATGCAGGAACAGCAGCATCGCGCCGGCCCCGACGACGGCCAGGCCGATCTGCTTGCGCACCCACTTGCGCTGCAGGCGGGCGTGCTGGGCCGCGAGCGTTGCGCGACCGCCGGCCGCGCTGCCGGGCACGCCGGCCAGCGTCGGCACATCGCGGCGCGAGGCCTGTACCGCGTCGGCGAACGCCTGCCATTCCGAAACGAACATCCGCACCATTGCCATGATCTTTCTCCTTCAAGCGGTGCGCGGCATCCATGTTCGCCGCGCGCCTTGTGTTGCTTTACCGCAGTCCCGGCGCCGTCCTGGCGCCTGCACCGTGAGCCGGATCGGCCCCGATGAAGGGGCCGGTCTGCATGCGCCGGATGCCTTCCGGCACGCCTGCCACCGCATCGGCGAGAGCGGCCAACAGCCACCGGCACTGGCCCGCGTCGAGCCGGCGGAACGGCACGCCGGTCCGCCTGCAGGTCGGGATGTCCTTGCCCGTGGGGTCGTCCTCGCGAATCCGGGGCAGGTCAGTGCGATGCGCCATAGGAAGCGAGCCATTCCAGCACTGCCGCGGCAACAGTCGCCTTGGCGGAATCGAGATGCAGGGACATGACAGGCTCCACGGTATGGCGCGATGAGCGGCAGGCTCACCATGGAACGCAGTCTACAAACGACCTATAGAATTCGAAATTTGATTGTTTTTATCTATCGATTAGGCGTGCGCTATGGCCGTCATCCAGGCGACGGCGCCATCCGGTTCCGTCAGTGGACGAGCGGCGTGACAGGCAGCGGCTTGATGCCCGGCAGGCTGCATTGCGCAACCGCCTTGGCCACCGCCTCGATGGCGGCGACGCGGGTGAAGCTCTTGCGCCAGGCCAGCACGACGCGGCGGTCCGGCACGGGCTCCTGGAACGGCACGTAGGCGAGCAGATCGGCGGCCGGCTGCATGTCGGGCACCGAGGTGCGCGGCAGCACGGTGATCCCCACGCCGCTGGCCACCATGTGGCGGATCGTCTCCAGCGACGACCCCTCGAAGGTCTTCTGGATGCCGTCTGCGTTCTGCGAGAAGCGCGAGAGCTCGGGGCAGACATTGAGCACGTGGTCGCGGAAGCAGTGGCCGTTGCCCAGCAGCAGCATGGTCTGCTGCTTGAGCGCTTCCGGATCCACCGCCGACGAACCGGCCAGCGCATGGCCGCGCGGCACCGCCACCACGAAGGGCTCGTCGTACAGCGGCACCGTCATCAGACCGGCTTCCGGGAACGGCTCGGCCATGATGGCGCAGTCGATCTCGCCCTGCTTGAGCAGTTCCACCAGCCGCGCGGTGAAGTTTTCCTGCAGCATCAGCGGCATCTGCGGGACCGTGTCGATCATCTGCTTGACCAGCGCCGGCAGCAGGTACGGCCCGATCGTATAGATCACGCCCAGGCGCAGGGGGCCGGCCAGCGGATCCATGCCCTGCTTGGCGATCTCGCGGATCGCCATGGTCTGCTCCAGCACGTGCTGGGCCTGCGTGACGATCTGTTCGCCCACCGGCGTGACGCTCACCTCGGAGGCACCGCGCTCGAAGATCTGCACGGCAAGCTCATCCTCCAGCTTCTTGATGGCGACCGACAGCGTCGGCTGCGACACAAAGCAGGCTTCGGCGGCACGCCCGAAGTGGCGTTCCCGTGCAACGGCGACGATGTATTTGAGTTCGGTGAGCGTCATGGCAATCAATCGGCCTGAGGGTACCGATAGATTTTAACTTGAGACGAGGGGTTGTGCTCGGGTGGATGAGGCTTGTTTGTCGACATAGCGAAGGAAATTTCAAAATAGCGAAGTAGGCTGCAAACTATCGAAGTTGTCATGCAGCCAAAATTCGCCTAGATCCTCTCCCAAGGCTGATCTTCCCGTGTTTCTTCGGTTAGATCATTTCTGCATCGCACAAACACTAGCCCCCGGCCTGAAGTATCGAAGTCAGATCGCTGGCGGCACTAGTTGCGGGTCTGGCGCAACCGAAGGTCACCTTTCGGCAGCGCAATCTCTACTGTCGATTCGACCTGAGCCAGTTGCGCTCGGATGAGCTGGAGAGGCTCGAAGCGAAAGCCGCAAGCCTCGGCGACTACGTTCTAGGCGGCCACTTGCTGCGACACGCTGATGTGGTTTGGACCGAGTCGCTAGGCATCGCTTGCGCCGTTTCGAAGGGTTCCCCCTTGAGAAGCGGGCCAGCGAGCCGCGTTCCGCCCAGGCTGGCCGGAACGGTACGGTATATTCGATTCAAGCGTGACCAAGCCCCATGCGCGCAACTCAGGGCCATTGCGTGGCTTCGCCGATCAGTTCGGCTGGCTCGTGACCGTCAATGGCCAAGCATAGGTTCCGTCCTTCAGCTTGTTGACCAGATTGAAGCGGTACGTGAGGGACAGACTGGCCGTGGGTCCAGGGAAAGTCATCGTGACCTTGCCGCCGGCAGCTGGAAGCGTGACCGTCGTCCCCAGGCCAAAGACTTGGATCGAACTGAACAGCGCCTGCCCAGAGGGCGCTACCTGGAACACCAGTGTATAGCCCGCGCGGTCGTTGGTTTTGAGCGTCAACTGTGTACCGCTGGGGTTACTGCCGTTCGGTACGTTCACGTAGCCGAGGTTGACATCCTTGTTGACGATGATGAGCTGGCTGGGCTGTGTCGCGCTCACATGCGCGTACGGCTGCACCGAAGCGCCAACGGCAAGGTGGCTCGTGGTGGTCTTGGCAAGTGCAGGGCCAATCGGTGCCGCCAGCCACGAAAGCGCCAGTACGATACCGTAGAGGCGACACAAGTCCGTGTTGCCGATTGGTTGCGGGCACGGGCGGGCGGTGTGTTTGGAGGTCCGCTGTTCCATGATCTTCCTTCCTTTCAAACTGCATGAACTCGGGCCGCCCGACGGCGTCGGTGCGGGACACGTGCTACGTCATTGATAAGTCAACGTGACCGTAATCGGTATCGTCGTCGCGTAGCTACCCGGCACCACGTTCTGCCCGCCGTTGATCTTGCCGTAGATGGTGAGGTTGACGGTGCCCACCTGCTTGGTCACCGTCCCGGAGAGCGTGACCGTTCCATCGCCGTTTCCATCGCCCCAGATGCTGGTGTCGGCGGAGGTGGTGTACAGGTTGTACGCAATGACATTGCTGCCGTTGAGTACCTGTCGGTTGGCATACGTACCGGAGCCGACGCTGGCCGACAACGTATAGTTGATCGACGAGGCACCGCCCCACGCCCCGCAGGTGATGGTGACGGTGGTCGTGCCGGTGAGGTTGCTGGTGGTGTTGTACGCGCCGAAGCTGAGCGCGTTGGCGCTGACGCTGCAACTGACGGCGAGTGCACCCGGTGCCCATGACGCCAGGGCGACCAGCACTGCACCGGCCAACAGCGTCCGGGCAGAAACGCGGCGCGGCCGCATCGTGTCTGGGAAGCGTGTCATGGTCGGACTCCTTTGCAAACGAAAATGCCAAGATCAGGCAATGGGTCGGCGCCCGGTGTGAATGGCACCGAGATATCACACGACTGTCCGCGCCAGTTGGCTTGCAGACGGTTTTGCGCTGCCAGCCCGGTGAGATAGACCACGCCGTCGTTACCGACCGGAAACGCCTCTTTCTGTCCGGAGATCTGCACCGTGGCGCCGGCAGGCAGGTCGCTGCCGTTCTCCAACTTCAGCGTCATCAGCGCGTCATGCGCATGCGTGACCGGAAAATCCAGCACCATGCCGCTGCGGTAGTACGGCACCGCGTCCAGCGACAGGGTCCCGACCTTCGCATCGAAGGGCAGATCCAACTGCTCGAGCGAAATCGCATTCTTTTCGTATGCACGCAGGCGGGGGATGAGCGCTTCGCCGCTGGCGTTGGTTTTGGCGACGAGCTGGTTGTCGGCATAGATCCGTACGTTGGGGAAATCGGGCACCTTGACCACGGCAAAGCTGTCGGAGATGCGGCGGCTCAGGTGCAGGCCATCGAGTATCGCGATGCCGCCCGAGGCCCCCATCCGCACGCCCGTCTGCCCACGATCGCCGGCGGCTTCCAGCAGATAGGTGCCGACGCGATTCTGTGCGTTCAGGGCGGCGTCCCACGCGCCGAGCTGGCTGGCCCGCACGCTGTAGCCAAAGCCATCGCCGGGCGGCAGTCCTTGCTGCACTTGCGCCTGCACCTCGGTGCGGCCCTGTTGCTGGGTCATGTTGATGGAGGTGGTAGTACGCTCGCCCAGCGGCAGCGTCCAGTTCAGGCCGACCATCAGGCCGCCGGGCTGATGCAGCGTCTTGGAGAGGGCCAGGCTGATGAACCCGAAGCGCCCCAGCTGCGTGCCATAGCTGGCCGAGGCGAGCTGGGTCGGATGGCCATCGCGGTTGTCCAGGTAGACATAGGCCAGCCCCAGCGAGCCGCCGCCCGGCAGCGCCATGCCGACGTTCACGCTGCTCAGCAGGCGCGGTGCAGGCATGTCCAGTTCGAGCCCGAGCTGCGTGAAGCGCGGGCTGGCAAGTTGCGCATGCACACCCACGCTGACGGGGCTGGCCTGCCGCTCGAAGCCAACGGAGACGAGGCCTCCACTGCCCTGCCGTCCCCGACTGGCAGCGGCCGCCGCACTGAAAACGCCAACCGACGGCGCCAGCATCACCGTGCCGAGGCCGACAGTCTGACGTTCGAGCTGGGATTCCGCGTGAACCTCGCCCGTGAGCCAGTCGGTGAAACCGAGGCGATGGGTCGCCGCGGCGAAGGCCCGGCCATAGTCGTTGCTATCGGTGCCGAAGTTCCTGCGTTCGGCGCCGGCTTCGTACGAGAAATCGTGCAGCCCCTTGGCAAGCAGGCTGGCGCTCGCGTAGAACGGCACGCTGATCACCTGTTCGCGCCCCAGCAGATCGCGCACGACGACGCGCACGTCGCCCTGCCCCGTCACCACGGGCACGTTGGTGATCGAGAACGGTCCCGGTGCGACGTCCTTGCGTGAACTCAGCACGTTGTTGACGTAGACATCGACGGTCGATGGAAGCGCGGCCTGCCCGCCGATGCTCTGCAGCGGCAATGCGACAAAGCCGGGCTGCACGGCGAAGTTGGTGCTGTATTGAATGCCGCCAAAGCGCACGCTGCGCCCCCACGCGCCGGCCCGGCTGATCGAATCGCCCAGACGTACGCTGGAGAGATGATCCGGGAGGTCCTTGGTCCAGGTGGTTTCCAGGCGGATGAGCCGGTGGTCAGTGTCGCCGCTGTTGGCCACGAAGCTGGCAACGCCGACGCCCAAGCCGTTGAAGATACCGGCCTCGAACAGCCCTGATGAGCGGGTCTGGCCCGTGGCGTGCTCTGCCAGCAGGTCGTAGTTGAGGAAGCCGCCAAAGCCGGGCTTGAGGCTGAGCGCCACCGGCTTGTTCGCCTCGTCGAAGGCGTTGGGCAGGAAGGCCTGCGCCGGTGCCGTCACCGCCACGGTCAAGAGCGTCTCGTCAAGCTGATACGACAGCCCCGTGATGGCCTTGAGCGGGTAGAACGCCTCGTTGTTGTGGGCCAGCGGTGTCGCCTCTGGCTGGCGCAGGCGCCAGCGCTTGAGGTCTTCTGCCGATGCATACAGCTCGCCGCCCTTGGTCTTGAGCAACAACACGGTGTCGTCCAGGCCCTGCTGGTTGAGGTCGAACTGCAGCAGCAGCTCGGCGACATCGCTGGCGGCGGTGCGGCTGGGCGTCGGCGCGTCGTTTGCGAGTGTCATGCCTGCTCCCGATAAGGCGGTTGCCGCGATCGCCAGGGCGATGAACGCCTTAGCGGGTCTCGGGCGCCAGGGCCGAATCGATGTCGCCGGCATCGGAGTACGCCTTCAGATGCAGCGTGCCGCCTGTGAGCGCCCGTGCGTCGGGGCCGCGCTGGAGCACCAGCCGCCGCGTTTGCCCGGGCAGGACATAGGCGAATTCAGGGTACGTGGCGACCGGCCGCTCGGCACCCGGCGCCGTGACGACCAGATTGGCCACCTGCGCGTGCGCGTTGCCGTCGTTGGTGACGGAAAGCGCGAGCGCGCCGTCCGGCAGCGGCTCGGCCCGCCACTTGAGTTGCGGTGCGGCAGGCGTGCGTGGTTTGGCAAAGACGGGCAAGCGCATTTCGAGCGCGATCTGCACGCCGGCAAAGCCCGGCTTGGGCGGCGGCGGCACTTCGCGCAGGAAGAGGCGGTAGCTCACTTCGCGGTCGTCGGCGGGCGGGTGGCGCAGGCCCACGCGGATCACCTGCGTGGCACCCGGCGCCAGCGTGAAGATCGGTGGCGTCGCCAGCAGGTCCTGTGCAGGGGCGTAGACGTCTTCGCCGCTGTTTTGCGTCCATGCCACGGCGCGCAGTTCCACCACCACGGACTCGTCGGTCATTTCGTTCTTCACCGTCAGCGCGGCGCTGGGCCGT
Source organism: Ralstonia nicotianae (assembly GCF_018243235.1). Taxonomy (NCBI): domain Bacteria; kingdom Pseudomonadati; phylum Pseudomonadota; class Betaproteobacteria; order Burkholderiales; family Burkholderiaceae; genus Ralstonia; species Ralstonia nicotianae. The sequence goes on along the minus strand of NZ_CP046674.1, from coordinate 760,033 downwards.
TGCTGGGAGAGCTCGACCCGCACCGGGGTCACCGTGAAATTTGCGGCCTGTGCGAACACGCATGCCAGGCCGATGCCTGCGCCCGCCACCCCCATGGCGAGTCGGCGCAGACGTTGTCGGATGGGCAGAATTGACATGGTTCCTCCGTCAGATCTTGTGTCTTGTGCAAGCGCCATTCGGGCCCGGGCTCGTGCCCGGAGCCCTGCAGCGGCGTTAGTACGTCACCGTCACGGTCACGGTGTCGGCGTAGTTGCCCGGCACGGTGTTCGGCTGGCTCGGGATCAGGCCATAGACGGTCTTGGTGATGGCGTTGCCGGCAGCCATGCCCGCCCCCGTTCCCGCCACGGTGTTGGTGCCCACCGTGTTGCCCCAGACCGAGGCATGCCCCGAGTCCTGGTAGAGCGAGTACGTGAGGGTGTTGGCGCCGCTGGTCATGACGCGGCTGGCCACTGTGGCGCCGGTGCCGGTGCCGGCATTCAGGCCGATGTTGAACGGCGTGGTGTTGGTGCAGTTCACGCTGATCGATGAGGTCGATGCCTGGGCGCCCTGGCTCGGGTCGAAGGCGGCGAAGGTCAACGCGCTGGCCGAGTTGATAACGCAGGTGGCATTGACGGTGGTCGAGACGCTGAAGGTCGTGGTGGTGGTCGCGGCCGAGGCCGCCACCGCCGTCAGACCCAGCGCCATGGCCACGAGGGCTTTGATGGCAGATGTTTTCATGATGGTCCCCCCAAAGGGCGTTATGGACGTTGTGGACGTTGTTCTCACGGTGGTCGGCTCAGTACGTCACCGTCACGGTCACGGTGTCGGCATAGCTGCCCGGCACAGTGTTCGGCTGGCTTGGAATCAGGCCGTAGACCGTCTTGGTGATCGCGTTGGCGGGTGCCATGCCGGCCCCCGTGCCTGCCACGGTGTTGGTGCCCACCGTGTTGCCCCAGACCGAGGTGTGCCCCGAGTCCTGGAACAGCGAATAGGTGAGCGTATTGCCGCCGCTCGTCATGACGCGGCTGGCCACCGTGGCGCTCGGCCCGGCGCCCGCATCGAGGCTGATGTTGAACGGCGTGGTGTTGCTGCAGTTCACGCTGATCGACGAGGTCGATGCCTGCGCGCCCTGGCTCGGGTCAAAGGCAGCGAAGGTCAACGCGCCGGCCGAATTGATGACGCAGATGGCATTGACCGTGGTCGACACGCCAAAGGAGGAACTGGTCGATGCGGCCGATGCAACTGCGGCAGCGGAACAAAGCACGGCGGCCAGGGCAGTCTTGAGTGCAAATGCTTTCATGTTGAAACTCCTTGAAAGGTACGTTTCGGTGCCCGGCCGGTCATGCACGAGAAAGGCGGGCAACCCAACTGGAAACAGGATGTGTACTGGTTCGCGGTGGTTGTCCTCCTCTCACGTTGGTTACAGGATCAGCACGTGTCCGCAAGACGCACGGGTGCCCCCGCGTGCTGTGCGCTCGTGGCGGCAAAGCACGTGGTGGATGCGCAGTGAGCGCAGGGCTACAGCGTGTGGAGCGGGTGAATGCGCGCGGGCTCCGCGAGGTTGCGGAGCCAAGCCCAGTCGGGCCTTCGTGCTGGCGATGGTGTTGACATGATGACTCCCCCGGTATTGCGCTATTGCGCTAGGTCCGGCCGGCGGGATCGTGATTGTCTGTCGGCGTCCGATTCCTGCAGCTCGGCCGCCGCCGATTCCTTCCAGCCATCTTTCTATACGGCAATCGTGCTCTGTTGCCGTGCCAACCATGCTGCAATATGCAGGCCATGTGCCCGAATACCTTGATGCACATGGGTCTGCGCGCAATGGACGGCGCGCCAGACACAAAAGCGGCCCGAAGTTGTCTCAGGCTTGAAACATCTCGCAGTGCCACACGCTACGTGGGGTACGAACACAGCCCGCAGCGCACCGCCCGCGCGGCCTGGGGCAAGGACTGGCAGGACGTGCACCTGCATCGGCGGGTTGCCGGTTTTGCGGCAAACGCGTCGCGATTGTTATGAAATTGAAACGCCCACGCCTTTCCGCAACGTGGGGTGCCCCGATGACGCCTCTCTATGACAGGTGTGAAGCGAGGGTGGGCCCTGCGAGGCCAAGTCCCGGTTGAGGGCACGAAGACGACACGAATAGAGCCAGCCGGACGGACCCAATACGCACGGAAAGGTACGAGTGGCCGCAGGCATTTAAACCAACTCCGCTATTTGTGAATATGACGCGACGCCCTTCAAACGGGTGCGTTCCGCGCGTGCGGGCCGCTGTTGCATGATCACGGTGATGCGCTGTCGGCATTTCGAGCAGCCGACCTACTGGTTACCTTCAAGTGCATCGAGGCGGTCGCGCAGGTCGCCGATGTTCCATGGATCGCCGGATATCGTGCTCGATTTCGCCCCACGCCAGCGGTACCGACACACCGAGGCCCGGACGTGCTCGCACCGCGGCTATTGCGCAGATAACCGAGCATACTCAGGAGCCGCGACACATTCTCTGGCGATAGCCGTTCCGGGTCGGCTACGGCCGACTGCATCGGGCGGCAGTCGGCCAGGAGCGGACATTCAAATCTGCTCTAGGCGGTGCCGATAAAGGATCGAGACCTTACTCTTCCAGAGGCGATCGCGACCAGCAACGGGAGTAGCGCGATGACACGTACGACCGAATACCGTGGTTACCAAATTCACATGGAGCTTGTAGGCGCATCCAAGGACATGTTCGATTTGTGGTTTTGTATCGAAGGCCCGATACAGCCCCCCGGCATCGCGGCAATCGGCAAGCGTATCAAAGTCCACGGTGGTCCCTTCTCACGACGTTGGGCGCATTTGATTGGCGAGTTGGCAGGGCGGGCAGCGATAGACGTCATCCTCGGTGTTGAAGATGAGCCTCCTGCAACGGACGAGTGGTGAGTCGCGATCACCTCCCTCACCACGTGCTGATCCCCCGTGCGGTGTCCATCGGCATGCTGAATCCCGGGGCGTTGCTTGCCACGGCCTGAACTTCCACCAGCGGTCGCGACGGTTTGACGTTGCCGAAGACCATGGCAATGGGGACATCCGCCGCATCACGCCCTGTACCGATTCGCAGGAGTCCCATGGGCACCGCGGCATTCGATGGATCGACCAGATACCATCGCTGCCCCAGAAACACCTCCACAAACGCGTGAAAGTCGGGGGGGCCCAGCAGCGGGTCAGCACCGTAGTCGAGGCTGCTTGAGAAGCGCGCCGGAATACTCAGTGCGCGACACAGGGCGATCATGAGGTGCGCATAGTCCCGGCACACGCCCTTTCGCTCGACGAGTGTGCTGACAGCAGACGTTCGCTCGTTCGTAGATTGAGGGGCAAATCGCACGTAGCTGCAGACCCAGTCCCGAATCGTGATGACAAGCGGGTACCCACGTTGATAACCGCCGAACTCCCGCAGCGCAAATTCCATGAGGCGATCCGACTCGCAATAGCGACTGGGGGCCAGGTATGTGATGACGTCAAGCGGGAGATCTGCGATGGGGACTTCGAACAGCTGCTCAGGCGCTGTCAGCAGATGGTCGATGTCGACGGTTGCAGCGTAGCTGGCGGAGAAGTGCCCCTTGGGCGCTCGGACACGCAGGCGTCGATTGAGCAGAGTGGGTTCCGTGTGCGGCTCAACTGGCAACGCTGGGGTCAACTGCAATGACTCGGTGACGACCGTCTGGCGTGCTGTTTGCGCGGCGTGGAAATTGAAGATGAAATCGGCGGTCGGGTCGTGCACTTCATAGGTCAAACTGACCGCATAGCGCATGCGGACCATACGACCTCCTGCTGCCTGCCTCCAGCGGCGTTTGGTCGTCGGCGAAGGCGGGCAATGGGCGATGCAGTGCCGGCACTGGCCGCAGGTCTGATGCGGCTACTCGGAAATCATGGATGAACCAGGCACAAATCCGTCGATGATGTCTTCGGCCATCTTCGCTGCTGCACGCTTGGCCGTACCGATGTTCTCCCATTGGTCAGCCTCCAGCCGGAAGATACGGGAATGCTCTGCGCTCGGCGGCTCGCCTGCCACACAGATCAACACGGAGGCGCTGTAAGTTCGATCTGGACGCCGCTCATGCCATTCACGAGGCGGGTCGAACAGGTAGATCAGGGGATAGACATCGAACCCCTTGTAGCGGCAAGTCGGATAGGCATCCACAGCGATCTCCATTGAAGGGGGGCGCCCCACTGTACGCGCTTTCCATCCCCTCCATCGAACTACCCGCAGCCTGGTGGAGAGCCGTCAGGCTTTGGGCGACGCGGGTGTCCCCTGGGCAATCACAAAGCTGTCGTTTGGTCCGGAACTCGCCGATGCGCACGACTAGTGCACATCTTTTTTCATGTTCTCCGTTTCCATGGCGGCGATCCATTCTTCGTGGGCCTCAATTGGCTCCATGGCCTCATCCACGAGTGCCGCTGCGCGTTCTGCAGCGGTTGACGCTTCCTGGGTGGCGTCGCTCTGGCCATCGTCCTCGGCGCTGGGCGGCAGAAGCATGTCCTTCAGCATCGCCCGCAACTCCGGGGTATTCCATGGTTTGCCCAGCCGGCGCTGCCGGTTCAAGTAATGACGGACTTCCGCCTCTTGCTCGGTCGTGAGCGGAAGCCCTCGGAATGTCTGATGTGCGTCGTAGTGGATCATGGTGCGCCTCCCGAATCGGTCTGCGCTTTCAACTTTCAATATGGAGGTTCGATTCGCGATAGGGAACGTCACGCTTTACGCGTCGGCACTGCATAGCAGGTCTGTGGCCAACCCGATTCACGTCTTCTTCTTGGTGCCACCCTCGTGCCCGGCCCGCGATTGAACCGCGCTCAACGGAGTCGCGGGCACCGCAGATTTCTTCGGTTGCTTAGGCTTCTTGGCTTCGCGGTTGCTGCGCAATTGACTCTTGGCCATGGTGATACTCCTATTGCGTTGCTTGCCAAGTGGCAGTCCCCAGCATACGCGCTTCACCCTCGAAAAAGGGGAATATCTTCCGCGGGGTGCGGTGAGGTTAGCAATGCTTGCCGACAACGCCTCACGCTGGGAACGCTAGGACCCCGACAGCCGTTGGAATGAATGCTGAGCGCTCGGGGATGCATGTCAAGGCGAACACGCGGTTAGCTGGGCAACAGTCGTGCAATGGAAGGCAACCGCTTGAGGTCGGTGGACGACACGGGTCGATAGCGCACGAACCGACCGCTCCCGGCCATGCAGCGTCGTTCGCCTTGCGAGCAAGGCGGCGGTCGGACTTCCACTTCCCCACGGAACCACCGTTCCATGGGCAATGGTTCGTACGTCCCCATCGCTACAACGGCTTGACTCGCCCCCGCTCACCTCAGGAGCTGAGTTGGACCAGTTCCACATCGGTGCCTGCAGCACTGAGGTTTGCCAACGCATCGCAGTTCGGGCAATTGACGTCGCACTCCATTCGTCGACTGCCCGATCCACGGCAGCAATCCTGACACGCGCTGCACGCTCGACAATTCCACTTGGCGCCCGCAGTCATCATTGGACTGGCAATCCGCGCTCAGCCAAGTGAGTGCGGGCGCAGCGGCCTTTGCGCGCTACGCGATCCCGCCGGCCTGAGTTCCCCCTCCCATGGCTGTACGCGCATGTCGAGGGTATGGTGACCCTCGACGGTCTTAGCGTAGAGGCTGTCCCGGATCACTTGCCCGATGGCCAAGCGGCAAAAGGTTTCGACGCTACACATGGCAGCGGATGGCAGGTCTGGCTCGCTCGCCACCACCCTGAAGGACCGTCTCCCTTCGCCCACAAAGCTGGTGAATTGCACGCAGTTCGGGTGCTCAGGGTCGATAAAGCCAACCGTGATGGAGTACGCCATACCGCTTGCCGCTCCGGGAAGCGTACAGAGGAAGCTCGTCTTGTTGGATGTGTGAATCATCTTGTGTCCAGGCTGATCGCTCACGCAGCACATCTCTCCAACTTCATGGCCCGAAAGTACCGAGACCAAGAAACACGCCGCGCAAATTACAGGGATGCCACAGACTCGCCAGGCACCAACCCATTGATGACGTCTTCACCGAACTTCAGCGCACCCCGTCTCGCCGTGCCGACGTTTTCCCAGGAAGAAACTGTCACGCGAAAAACGCGTGAGTGCTCGGTTCCAGGCTGATGACCTTCGCGGCAGATCACCACGGACGCATCGAAGGTGCGGTCGGGACGCGTTTTCGGCCGAGGTTGAACAGGCTCGGTCCTGTACACGAGCGGATAAAGATCGAAACCTTTGTATGTGGCTGACGGGCTTGCGTTCATGAATGACTCCAACCGATGGTAGGTATTGCCGAAGCCCTGTGGGGCATCGATGGTCCTACTTGATGTGGCGATCTCATTGATGGGCCCAGGATGCTATGCGTCCACCGCAAGACGATCGACGGTGATCACGATCATCTGGCCGTCCAGACCGGCCTCGGCATGCATGCCCAAGCGCGCCCGTAGAAAGCGATCAAGCACACACTGCAACTGACATAAGTCTTGCCGATCTGCGTGCATCAACTGATCCGTGACATCCTGCGTGAATGCGATCCTCAGCGTTCTCGCCCGCCAGATCCGGCTGCCAAGTTCAGGTATCTGCCAGTTTGCCTCCAGCGCGCCCGGCCCTACGCTCCAAGTCCGCACATCCTGCCCGGTAATTTCGTCCAGCACTGGCTTAGCAAACTCGACAAGATTGAGCATCACGGATCTCCATGACACGCCTCGCGAACAGAGTCCTCAACGGGCAAGCGGCCATGGGCGGAACTGGCGAGGATGACAGGCTGGAGGGCTCGATCAGGCGTGGGAGGCGTCAGCCGACGCGTTGATCGTGAGTGCAGGTCGAAATTCTCTTGCGCCGGGGCCCATGATCCGCCCCACTGTTGTCAGTGCCTCACTCTACTCCGATCTGCGCACGGCAGGCGTCACTATCTTCCGAAGCACTGCGCAGCACAGTGTCCCTGCTCACAGACAAGGGCGTGTTGAAGTACCAGGTAAACGCTCGCTCTGCCGTGTGATACGCCCCCCTGCGGGCGGGCTAGGAAGGACATCTGTAGTGACTACGCGGCATGTCTGGCGCGACTACCGCGATATGCGGCAGACAAAAAAACCCCGCGTGGCGGGGTTTCTTGTTGGCAGGTGAGCTTGATCAGACCGGCTCAATCTTGGTAGCAGTCGGGCCGTTCTGGCCCACACCCACAACATAACGAACCTTCTGCCCTTCCTGAAGTGACTTGACCCCATTGCCCTGGATCTCGGAGAAATGAGCGAACAGATCGTTGCCACCCGTGTCAGGGGAGTCGTTGCACGTCAAAGACGTGCCGGCATCCTTACGATGACCGAGGTCAAGCGCACGATGGCCTCACGCAGTACCGAGCCATTCCGGCTCGCGTCAAGCAGTGACTGCGAGAAGCTGCTACCATGCGCAACCTTTTCCCGTTCATCAAATGGATCGGGCCGGGTGCCGAGCAAGAAGACACTACGCAGCGTCGGCCACCCGTCGGGCGTACACCCGAATCATCCTGGGCCACGCGGCCCATCACCTATCTGACCGGCGGCTTGTCCGCTCCGTAGCCGGCACGCATGTACTAGGCGTGTCCGCCTACGCAAGTACGGTCACCTCGCCGCCAATCGCTTGCGCCATGCGCCTGTATGCATGACGCGAAGGCATTGGCCTGACCCATCGTGGCGGACCTCATCAGCAGGAAGCGGCTTGCATACACCCGCACCACGCCTGCCTTGAGCGATCGCCCGAAACATTGCAGTGTATTGAACCGAACCGACTCCCCATACACGGTGTCCGTGTACCCGATTGAACAAGAACCAGGCGTCTGGTTTGCCACCTACCTCATCAGTGAGTACAGAGACGGTATGGAGCGCATCCTAGCCAACGTCTCGATGCGCCCAAGCGTCCATGGCACGGAAGCACGCGCAAGAAATGCGGCCCGCCGTGCGGGAAGGGCTGCCATCGCGCGTCTCGCCTCCCGTCACAAGAACTGAGCCGTGCAAGTCGCCTGGCGTGACTTTCACGCTTGCTGCAGCGACACTGCGTTACCTCGAATTCAACGAGAAGGAAATCACCATGTCTGTTTGCGATGAATGGGAAGAACTGCATCTGACGCCCGAGGGCTGGAAGGATGGCAGCTATCGGCACGAGCCAGGCGCCGCAGTCATCATCGCGCCACCGGTCAATGAAGTGCTGACGGTGCGCCGGCATGTGGCTGCCGTGTATGGCGGTCCGTCGCGCGTCACGGAGGACCGGACACCGCGCACGGATGACATGAGCCAGATCGAGCAGTTACTGTTGAAGTATGGTGCCCCAGTCTTTGGCGTCTAGCCTGGAGACAGTACGGCTGAACGAATCCTTTTCCAACGCGGCAACCCATCACAAGCCAGCGCGCTACAGTGGGCCCGCGTCATTTGAGAGAGATCGGCATGACACTCTGCTCGGCTTGCCTGACCATCGAAGTCCGTAGACGCGGCGCGCCAGGCCATGCTTTGCTAAGAATCACCGACACGCAACGCATCAAGTCGTCCAAGGCAGTTGCCGTCACGGTAAGCACGTTCGCATGCCCCACCTGCGGTGCGCGGTGGATCTACCGCGACGAGAAGAACGTGGACAATCAAGGGTGGTCGCTCGAGCAATAGGAGCCATCGCGGCCGAGGACTCACTGGATTCGAGCCCTCGCAGCCGGCCCTCCCTGCCATGCAGGGCGGCGAATGATACGATGCGCTGGGTGACATCATCGGGGCGCGCCGTCGGGTAGTCCGCAGCGCCCTCTTTCTAGAGCGTGTTATGCACTTCTTGGCCGAGGCGTGGTTGGAGGAGGATGGCAAACAAATCGCAAAAACCATATCCGACAGACGTCTCAGACGAAGAGTGGGGTTTCGCGGTGGCATACCTGTCGCTGATGGACGCCAAAGCTCCACAGCGCATGTACGATCTGCGCGAGATGTTCACCATGGCTTGCGCTGGCTGGCGCGCGCCGGAGTTCCGTGGCGCCTGCTGCCGCGCGCGATTGCGAGCGCTTGCCAGAGACGTTGGCCGACTTGCACTTTGTCATATTCAGCATGCTCATGCTTGTCCATGCCGCACTGATCTCCGGCACTTGAACGTGAAGCTTCACCTATGTCATACGACCTGGTAATTGGCATCGGCAACAAGGTCAAGAACAACCCTGTTGTCATAGGCAAGATCGAATACGATGAACTCCCGATGGTGTCTTCGCTTGTTAAGCGGCAGGACTCCTTCTTTCTGACGCGAATCTCGAACCTCTTTGAAGACGAGTCCTTCTCCGTAGACGAGCTTCGCGAGGCCCAGAGCCATTTGTTCGAGCTCATGCTCACGGACCTTAAGCCGCAGGAACGTCAACTACTACACAAGCTCATCGCAGTCGTGGCGTACGCTCTGTCATTGCAACTACCACTTCATGGCGTAGCCGACTGACGCGTTGACCCACCAGTCATTTGATGACTGAAAGGTTGCCGCACGCGAAAAGTGCATGACACGCTCTAGGTGGCTCGCCTGGCATTGCAATCATCTTCGCCATTTTTTTTCACATAACTTCGCTATTTCCATGGCGACAAATTGGCCTTTTTTCAGTTTGCTTCGCTAGATCGACAGTTGCTGTTACCAACGCCGCAAAGACCCTCCGGGCGCAGCAAGGCAAGCCCGCGACATCGGCGTCACACAGTCCGGCATTCGCCGAAACAGCCTTGGAAACACAAGCCTCACGCCGCATCTTTGGCCCAGTCAATGGCGCAGCCCCGCCCCCGACCTGCCACACAGCCAACTCAACAAAATACCGGAAGCCCCCCGCAGAACGCCCCGTTGTTGCAAAAAACAGCACCAACTCGGGCAAGGCGTGTGCCGCACCCCGATAGACTCGTATCACGCAGCGCACGCCGCGCCCAGGCAAACGAGCACACAGCGGAGTCCCCGACCGATATGAGCCACCCTTCCGAACTGCACACGCAGATGGCCCAATGGCGCCATCATCTGCACCAGCATCCCGAGACGGGCTTCGAAGAGAAGCAGACGTCCGACTATGTCGCCAAAGCGCTCCACGGGATGGGCCTCGACGTGCATCGGGGCATCGGCGGGACGGGGCTCGTGGCCAATCTCACCGTGGGGACCGGAGGCCGCGCGGTCGGCATCCGCGCCGACATGGATGCGCTGAATATCACGGAAAACGCCGGCTGCCGCGCCCATGCGTCGAGCATCCCCGGCAAGATGCACGCGTGCGGACACGACGGCCACATGGCGATGGTGCTCGGGGCCGCCAGGCTGCTGTCCGAGCGGCGCGACTTCAATGGCACCGTCCGCTTCGTGTTCCAGCCGGCCGAGGAGCACGGGCGCGGCGCCAAGGCGATGATGGCGGATGGTCTCTTCGATCGCTTCCCGGTCGACGCCCTGTTCGGCGCCCACAACATGCCCGGCATGCCGGCCGGTGCCATCGCCACGCGGGTCGGCGGGATCATGGCCAGCGAGGACAACTTCGTCATCCGGATCAGAGGGCGCGGCACACACGCGGCGCGGCCGCACATGGGCGCCGACCCGCTGGTCATCGGCGCCGAGATCGTGCTGGCCCTGCAGACGGTCGTCTCGCGCAACGTGGACCCGAGCCAGCCGGCGGTCGTTTCCTGCACCGAATTCATCACCGACGGCATCCGCAACGCAATCCCCTCGCATGTCGTGATCAAGGGCGATACGCGCAGCTACAACCCCGACGTGCAGACGCTGCTGGAGAACCGGATGCGCGCGATCTGCGAAGGCATCTGCCGCGCGCATCAGGCGGAATGCGAGTTCGAGTACACGCATGAGTTTGCGCCGACGGTCAATTGGCCGGCGTGCGTCCCGGTTGCCGTCGCCGCCGCCCGGCGGGTGGTGGGGGCATCCCGGGTCTCGGCGGATATCGCCCCGATGATGATCTCGGAAGACTTCGGGGCCTTCCTGACGCAGGTGCCGGGCGCGTTCGTGTTCATCGGCAACGGCGCCACGGGTGAAACCGGCTCGGTGCCGCTGCACAACAGCGCCTACGATTTCAACGACGCGGTGCTGGGCACGGGGGCGGCGTATTTCTACGAGGTCGCCAAGGCGGCACTGGACAGCGACGTCGACTTCGCGCGCGAACAGCCGAAATGAGCGTCAGGGCACCTGGCCATCAAAGGGCCAGGACGGGAACAGCGCGGCGCGCCATGCTCCGTTCTTTCTTCTCCGAAGCCCGGTAAGCGCGCATCGGGCAGACCCTGTCACGCTGCGCATGCGAGCAGAGGAACGGCGACGGACAGCGTCGCCGTTTTTTTCGTGCCCCGGGGTCCGCGACGGCGGCGCCGATCGCAGGCCGCACCCGGTCAGTCGATCGCCACATTCAGCGTCACCTTGGCCTGGCGCATGGCGACGTGGGTCTTGAAGCTTTTCACGTTTCCGGAAACCAGGAACAGTTCCCGCGTCAGCGCTTCGTATTCGGTCATGCTGCGCACGTTCAGCACGAGCATGAAATCGAAATCCCCGGTGACGTAGTAGACCTGCTGTACTTCAGGCCGCGATACAAAGCGGTTGCAGACCTCGTCGAGCAGGTCCAGACGCTCGTTCTCCAGCTTCACGCCGACAAGGATCGTGATGGGCCGCCCAAGCGCCGCGGCATCGACGACGCTGACATTGGCGCGGATGACCCCGGCCTCTTCCAGCGCCGCGATCCGCCGGTTGACCGCCGAGGCAGAAAGGCTCACCGCCTCTGCGAGGTCGCGCTGCGACAGCTTGTTGTTCTCCTGCAGAAGGCGCAGGAGCTTGCGATCGTAGCTATCCAATTCCATTGTCGGGACCTCGACATCTTGTTCTTTTGCGCGGGCGCGGCCTAGCATCCAGGCAGCCGAGCCCCGGTAATCTACATCAGGACGCCGTTCCCGTGCAGGGCCGGAACGACACTCGCGCCATGGCAAGCGGGCGCTCGACACAGCCGGAGGCGGCACACGCACGCCGGCATGCCCAGGCACGCCGGACGCCGGCCGCCACGCATGCAACGCCGTTTCACTTCCCGCCCCCAATTCACATCTTTGTTGCCTTGGCACGGCGAGAACAAGGGCGATCTTGCGCGCCCCGCGCCCTACCATTTCGGCATCAGCGCTTGCCTCCGCGCGCCGCCGGCGCGCTCGCGGAAGCGTTCAGTATCCATTGGGAGAGGATTCATGCAGGCACCCCAGGTGACCCATCCTGACATCGAGCTGGATGGCGCCCGACTCCTGGCGCAACTGCGCGCGCTCGGCGAAATCGGCGCGGCCCCCGACGTCGGCGGCCGGACCCGCATCGCGCTCACCGACAACGAAAAGGCCGGCCGCGACCTGGTCGTGCGATGGATGCGGGAGCTCGATCTCGAAGTCCGCGTCGACCGCATCGGCAACCTCTTCGGCACCCTGCGCTCCGAGACCGACACAGGCAGCGAAGCGCCGCTGATGATCGGCTCGCACATCGACACCGTGACCCATGCCGGCGCGCTGGACGGCTGCTACGGCGTGCTCGCCGGACTGGCCGTGGCGCGCGCGTTCCGCCAGGCAGGCATCCGGCCCCGCCGCTCGATCACGATCGGGACCTTCACCAATGAAGAGGGCGTGCGCTATCAGCCCGACATGATGGGCTCGCTGGTGTATGCGGGCGGCCTTGCGCTGGAGGACGCGCTGAACACCATCGGCACCGATGGCACGCGGCTGGGCGACGAGCTCGAACGCATCGGCTACGCGGGCGACATGGCGCCGGGCGCGCGGGTCCCTCATGCCTACCTGGAACTGCATATCGAGCAGGGGCCGATCCTGGAGGCGGAACACACGCTGATCGGGGTCGTGGAGAACCTGCAAGGCATCTCCTGGCAGCAGGTGACCGTGCAAGGCCACGCCAACCATGCCGGCACCACGCCGACACACCTGCGCCACGACGCCGGCTGGGCCGCCTGCGCCATCGCCGATTTCCTGCGCGAGCTGGCCGTCGCTTCCAACGGCACGACGCTGGCCACCGTCGGCTGCATGCGCTTCGAGCCGAACGTCATCAATGTGATCCCGCGCAAGGCGACCTTCACCGTGGACCTGCGCGATCCGGACGAGGCGCGCCTGCAAGCCGCCGAGAAACGCCTGGCGGCATTCCTGGCGGCGATCGCGGAGCGCGAGGGCGTGACGATCGGCACGGAACAGCTGGCGCGCTTCGAGCCGGTGGTCTTCGACCGCGCACTCACGGATGCGATCGAAGCCTCTGCGCAGCGGCTCGGCCTGAGCCACCGCCGCATGACGTCCGGCGCCGGACACGACGCCCAGATGATCGCCCGCATGGCCCCCTCCGCCATGATCTTCGTCCCGAGCCGCGGCGGCATCAGCCACAACCCGCGAGAACACACGGACGACGACCAATTGATCATGGGCGCCCGGGTGCTGCTCGACGTCGTACTGAGGCGCCTGGCACCGCCCGCAGCCCAGGCCGTCGACCGGTGACCGCCCCCTTTCCCCCACGCATTCCGATTCAGAAGGGCTCTCCATGCTCGTCACCAACCCGCACGCCCGGCGCGTGCCGTATCCGGCCGACCTCAAACGGATCATGAACATCGAACAAGCCGGCCGGAGCAGCGCCTGGCTGTCCCACTGGGACCAGCTCAACGCCGGCCCGACCCCGCTCATCAGCCTGCAGGATCTCGCGGCCCGGCTGAACATCGCGGCACTGGCGGTGAAGGATGAGTCCGCCCGCTCTCCGCTCGGCAGCTTCAAGGCCCTGGGGGCGCCGATCGCGCTCGCTCGCCTGATCCTCAGGCTGTGGCCGGAACGGCGGATGGATCCGATCGCGCTGATCGGCGGGCAATACGCCGGCCTCCTGAAAGACTTCACGGTGATCAGCGCGACCGACGGCAACCATGGCCGCGCGCTGGCCGCGGCCGCCCGCACGTTCGGCTGCCGGTGCGTGATCGTGCTGCATGCCAACGTGAGCGAGGAACGTGAAGACGCGATTGCCGCGCACGGCGCGGAGATCGTCCGGATCGCGGGCAACTACGATGCCTCCGTCGAAGCGGCCGCGCGCCTGGCGGAAGCGAACGGCTGGAAAGTCGTGTCGGACACGTCCTACGCGGGATACCAGGACATTCCCCGCGATGTCATGCAGGGCTACGGCACCATGGTCCGCGAATGGTTCGCGCAAGCGGGCGCGCAACCGGATGCCCCGGGCCCGTTCACCCACGTCTTTCTGCAAGGCGGCGTCGGCGGCCTCGCGGCGGGCGTGATCAGCTACCTGTGGGAATGCTTCGGGGCGAACCGCCCCACCTTCATCGTCGTCGAGCCGGTCCAGGCGGATTGCCTCTGCCAGAGCGCGCTGCAAGGCCGGCCGGCCAGGGCGACCGGTTCGGTGGATTCCGTCATGGCGGGCCTGGCATGCGGCGAAACCTCGCCGCTGGCCTGGCAGTTTCTGCGCGACAGCGTCGACGCATTCATGACCATCGAGGACGGCGATGCGGTTCAGGCGATGCGCCTGCTGGCCGCCGGCGGGCCACGGGATCAGCCGATCGTCGCCGGCGAGTCCGGCGCTGCCGGCCTTGCCGGGCTGGTGGCGCTGCGCGGGCGGGATGCCCTGTCCGCCGCTGTCGGGCTCGATGCCAGCGCCCGTGTGCTGGTGATCAATACCGAGGGGGCGACTGCGCCTTCAGTCTATGCGCGGCTGGTCGGCGAGCCGTGTGAGGCAGTGCTGGCGCGTCGGGCTGAGGGTTTTGCGCGCTGACGGCCACCGCTCAGGGAAGCGGCCGCTGCAGCGGCGAGGGGTCGTGCGCGGCACCTGGTCCGCCGCTCCAGCGTCGGCAGCCATCCCTTTCCATGTTTCGCGCGGTGCGCCTGCGGAGCTGGCGGCATAGTTCCGATCCCTCCGCGACATCGACACGCGCCATCGTTGCCGACCACCCGCGAGGCCCGATCTAACCCTGCCGACGACGACGCCCCTGCCGCCACGGCACCGGCTCCAGCGCCCGCCTCGCCACCTCCAGAAACAGGCGCTGCCTGGGCGAGACCCCCTTGCGCGTGGGCACCAGCGCCATCACCGGCGCAGGCTTCAGCGCCCAGCCCGGCAGCAGGCGCACGAGCGTGCCCGCGGCCAGCAGCGGCGCCGCCTCCCATTCCGAGCGCACCATCACGCCCAGCCCGTCGGCGGCCCAGTCGCTGATCACGGTCCCGTCGTTCGACGACAGGGCACCGGACACCCTGACGTTGACCACCTGCCTCGCGCGGCCGCTGCCGGCCGTGGTGTCGGTAAAGCGCCAGCGCGTCACGTCCTCGTCGTTCTCGCGCAGGCACAGGCAGGGCAGATGGGCGAGCTCGGCCGGATGGGTGATCGGCGGCAGCCCGGCGAGGCAGGCCGGGCTGGCGCACAGCACGCGCTCGTTGGGCGCCAGCGGATGCCCGACCCACGAAGAATCCCGGGCCTCGCCGATATGGATGACGATGTCCGCCCCGGACATCTCGGCCAGCGGGTTGTCCGACAGATGCAGCATGATGGCCAGCTTCGGCGCGTCCCGGTGCAGATCGCGGACAATCGGGGCGATGTAGCGCCGGCCGAACCCGAACGGCGCGACGATGCGCAGATGGCCGCTCACCCCAGCCGCCTGGCCCGAGACCTGCTGCGGCAGCGACTCCAGCCGATCCAGCAGCGCGGTCGCTTCCCGCAGAAGCCGCTGGCCTTCCTCGGTGAACGACACGCCGCGCGGCTCGCGCACCACGAGCGACACCCCGAGCCGCGCCTCCAGCCGCCGCATGCGGACAGTCAGCGCCGGTGGCGTGACGTCCAGCAGCCGGGCCGCCGCCGCCAGCGAGCGCGAGACGCCGAGCGCCCGGAACATGCGCAGATCGTCGAGATCAACCATTTCGACCATTAAATCCAGATGAATGGGAACTTGATTTCCCATTAAACACAAGAACACCCGGCGTTTCTATAGTGCTGCGTATTCCGGGCCGCGCTGCCCGGCTTCCCGACATCCATGCCCCACCCTTGCCAGGACCACCCGATGCGCTTGCCATCCCTCAATACCCCGGCCGCCTTGATCGACGTCGCCCGCATGACCCGCAACATCGAGCGGATGCAGCAGCGCCTGGACGCGCTCGGCGTCCGCTTCCGGCCCCACGTCAAGACGACGAAGTGCGAGCCGGTCGTCCGTGCGCAGCTCGCCGCCGGCGCCCAGGGCATCACGGTCTCCACGCTCAAGGAGGCTGAGCAGTTCTTCGCGGCGGGCATCTGCGACATCGTCTACGCCGTCGGCATGGCGCCGGCCAGGCTGCCGCAAGCGCTGGCGCTGCGCCGCCGGGGATGCGACCTGAAGATCGTCGCCGACAGCGTGACCTGCGCGCAGGCCATCGCCGCGTTCGGCGACGAGCACGGCAAAGCGTTCGACGTGTGGATCGAAGTGGACGTCGACGGGCACCGCTCCGGCATCGCCCCCGACGACGATCGGCTCATCACGGTCGGCCGGGTGCTGGCCGAGGGCGGCATGCGTCTGGGCGGCGTGCTGGCGCATGCCGGCTCCAGCTATGAGTACCACGCACACGACGCCCTGGTCCGCATCGCCGAACTGGAGCGGTCCGGCTGCGTCCGGGCCGCCGAGCGGCTGCGCGCGGCGGGCTTGCCGTGCGAGACCGTGAGCATCGGCTCCACGCCGACGGCGCTCAGCGCCGAGCATCTCGAGGGCGTGACCGAAGTCCGGGCCGGCGTGTATGTGATGTTCGATCTCGTCATGCACAACGTGGGCGTCTGCGCGCTGTCCGACATCGCCCTGAGCGTGCTGACCACGGTGATCGGCCACCAGGAGGACAAGGGATGGGCCATCGTCGACGCCGGCTGGATGGCGATGAGCCGCGACCGCGGCACGCAGAAGCAGCCGCGCAACTTCGGCTACGGGCTGGTGTGCTCGGAACACGGCGAGGTGCTGGGCGAGTACCTGATGACGGGGGCGAACCAGGAGCACGGCATCGTCACCCGGACAGACGCGCCGGATCGCGAGATCGCGCAACGGTTTCCGGTCGGGACACGGCTGCGGATCCTGCCCAACCACGCCTGCGCGACCGGCGCCCAGCATCCCGAATACCAGGCGCTGGCCGAGGACGGCACCGTCCAGGCGTGGCCCCGATTCTACGGCTGGTGAGCCGACACTGACACCGATGACCGTCGCCGGATCGCCCGGGGAATAAACCGGCGCGCTCACCCGTTTACTGCGGTATCGGGGGGGAACCGACCCGCGGCCATCAGCAGCCGGAGCGCATGCATGGCCGCATGCCAGGAGATTCCGATGAACGCGCTTCGTCTCGTTTGCGCCGCCCTCGCAGGGCTGCTTGCCGTGGCAGCCTGCACCACCAGCGGCGACATGGCCCCATCCTCTTCATCATCCGGCACCTCGACACGCGGTGCCCAGGGCATGGGCAGCGGCTACACCCGCGGCGGCGGTGGCGGCTACTGAGCAGGCCGCCCGGCCGACGGCAGTGGAAACAAAGCGTTACACATCCCCGGGGCGCGCCCAGGAATAAACCGCGCCCCCGGGCGGTTTACCCGTGTGCAGGATCCCGCTGCAACCGCGCGCCATCCCGCAGGCAAACCGATGTGCCGAGCAATGCGGCCGAACAGGCCACTGAACACCGCAGCGCCGCATTGAGACGTCGGGCATCCCGGAACGGGGGGGCATCATGAGCAAGCGTCTGACAGTCTGGACGGCAGCGCTGATGGGGCTTGGCGTCTGCGCCTGCGCGATCGCGCAGGACATCCCGGTCGGCACCTGCCGGCCGATGGTGGGGCAAGCCGAGATCGACGGCGTGATGCAGCAGGTCAGCGGCACGGCGTGCCTGCAGCCGGACGGCACCTGGCAGATGGCCGACGGCACCACCGTGGCCTACGCGGGCCCGCCGTACTTTGTGGATGACACCTGGTACTGGGCACCCGGCGGCGTAGTCTTCGGCAGCGTGATCTTCATCGACCGGTTCCACCACGCCCACCACATGCATCGCGCATTCTTCCGCCATGACGGCGGGGGCTTCGGGCGCGGCGGCGGCTTCCACCATGGCGGTGGCCACGGCGGACATGACGGTGGCCACGATGGCGGCCACGGCACCGGCGGCATGCACCGTTGACGGCGGTCGCGATGCAGCTCGAATCGGTCCTGACCTGCCCGCTGTGCGGCTTCGCGTGGCAGGAAACCATGCCGACCGACACCTGCGTGTTCTTCGCCGAATGCCCGGGCTGCCACGCACGGCTACGCCCCCGGCCCGGCGACTGCTGCGTGTTCTGCTCGTACGGCTCGGTCCCGTGTCCGCCGGTCCAGCTGCGGCGCAACGGCCGCGCATGAGGCCGGCGGCCCCGCCGGCTAGACGCGCAGGTAGTGCTCGCGCTCGCCGAGCCAGCGCTTGAGGTGCGCCTCCACCGCGTCGGGAAAGCGCGCCAGCATCTGCTCGGCCGCGCCCTGGGCGAACTCGACCATCCACGCATCGTGGTTCAGGTCGGCAAAGCGCAACATGGCCTCGCCCGATTGCCGCGCGCCGAGGAATTCGCCGGGGCCGCGGATATCCAGGTCGCGCCGCGCGATCTCGAAGCCGTCGGTGGTCTCGCGCATGGTCTGCAGGCGCTGTTTGGCCGTCGGCGACAGGGGCGCCTGGTACAGCAGGATGCAGACCGATTCGGCCGTGCCGCGCCCGACCCGTCCGCGCAGCTGATGGAGCTGCGCCAGCCCGAAGCGCTCGGCGTGCTCGATCACCATCAGCGAGGCGTTGGGCACGTCGACGCCCACTTCGATCACGGTGGTCGCCACCAGCACGTGCAGCTCGCCGCCGGCGAAGGCGCTCATCACCGCGGCCTTGTCGGCGGACGGCAGGCGCCCGTGCACCAGCCCGACCTTGAGGCCGGCCAGGCTCTGCGACAGCGTCTCGAACGTCTCGACGGCAGTCTGCAGCTGCAACGCCTCGCTTTCTTCGATCAGGGGACAGACCCAGTAGACCTGCCGCCCCTCGCGCGCGGCGGCGTGGATGCGTTCGATCACCTCGTCGCGGCGCGCATCGTTGACCAGGCGCGTGACCACCGGCGTGCGGCCGGGCGGCAGCTCGTCGATGGCCGAGACGTCGAGGTCGGCGTAGTACGTCATCGCCAGCGTGCGCGGGATCGGCGTGGCCGACATCATCAGCTGGTGCGGCACCAGCTGCGCGGTCTCGGCGATGGGCGTGTCGGTGCCGCCGGCCTTGCCGCGCAGCGCCAGCCGCTGCGCCACGCCGAAGCGGTGCTGCTCGTCCACCACGGCCAGCCCCAGGCGGGCGAAGGTCACGGTGTCCTGGATCAGCGCATGGGTGCCGATCACCAGCTGCGCGGTGCCGGCGGCCACGCGCGCAGCGGCCTCGTCCTTCTGCTTGCGCTTGAGGCTGCCGGCCAGCCAGACGATGTCCACGCCCAGCGGCGCGAGCCAGGCCGACAGCTTGCGGTAGTGCTGCTCGGCCAGCAGTTCGGTCGGCGCCATCAGCGCGGCCTGCCGGCCGGCGTCGATGGCCTGGCACGCGGCCAGCGCGGCGATGACGGTCTTGCCGCTGCCCACGTCGCCCTGCAGCAGCCGCTGCATCGGGTACGGCCGGGCGAGGTCCGCGCGGATCTCCTCCCACACGCGGGCCTGCGCGCCGGTCAGCTTGAAGGGCAGCGCCGCCAGGAAGCGCGCGAGCAGCCCGTCCGCGCCGCCGGCCCGCAGCACCGGCGCGCTGCGCGTGCGGCGCGCGGCCTGGGCGCGCTTGAGCGACAGTTGCTGCGCCAGCAGTTCGTCGAACTTGATGCGCAGCCAGGCCGGGTGGGTGCGTTCGACCAAACTGTGCTCGTCCACGTCGGGCGTGGGCTGGTGCAGCAGGCGGACGGCCTCGGCGGGCGCCATCAGCTTGAGCGGCGCCAGCGGCCCGCGCAACAGGCTGTCCGGCAGGGTCTCGGGCAGCGGCGTGCGGCCGAGCGCATTCAGGATGGCCTTGCGCAGATACGCCTGCGCCACGCCGGCGGTGCTGGGATAGACCGGGGTCAGGCGGTCGGGCAGCGGCTCGTCCGGCGTCACGGCGCGCACCGCCGGATGCACCATCTCCGCGCCGAAGAAGCCGCCGCGCACCTCGCCGCGCACGCGCAGGCGCGCACCCTCGGCCATCTGCTTGACCTGGCTGCCGTAGAAGTTGAGAAAGCGCAGCACCAGCTCGCCGGAATCGTCAGCGATGTGCACCACCAGTTGCCGGCGGGGCCGGAACGCCACTTCGTTGCGCGTCACCACCCCATCCACCTGCGCGGCCCAGCCGGTATTGGCGCGGGCGACGGCCTCGGCGATGGTCAGCAGCGCGGTTTCGTCCTCGTAGCGCATCGGCAGGTGCAGCACGAGATCGACGTCGCGGCGCAGGCCGAGCTTGGCCAGCTTGTCGGCGGGGCGGGCGGTCTTGGCGGCCGGCTTGTCCGCGGGCTTCGCCGCGGGCGCGCGCCTGGGGCCGGCGGCCGGCGCCGTGTCGGCATCGGGCGCGGGAACGGCGGCGGTGGCGGAGCGGGCGCGAGCGGGCACAGGACGTTTACAATGTCGGACTTTGCGGATCGCCGATGATTGTACCGGCGCCCGCCGCCATCATTTGGCGCAATTCATGTCTGCGCCGCCATTCATGCTGACGCTGTCCGATTTCGATTTCGATCTGCCGCCCGAGCTGATCGCGCAAACCGCCCTGCCCGACCGCACCGCGAGCCGCCTGCTGGCCGCACGCCACGACGCGCAGGGCACGCATTTCGATGACCGCCAGTTCGCCGACCTGGTCGACTACCTGCGCCCCGGCGACCTGCTGGTCTTCAACGACACCCGCGTGATCAAGGCGCGCTTCTTCGGCCACAAGGCCAGCGGCGGCAAGATCGAAGTGCTGGTCGAGCGCCTACTGGACGAGCACACGGTGCTGGCGCAGATCCGCTCCAGCAAGTCGCCGGTCGCGGGCAGTACGCTGCGCCTGGCCGATGCCTTCGATGTGACGGTCGGACCGCGCCACGAACCCTTCTTCACCCTGCGCTTCCCGCAGCCGGCGCTGGAGTTGATCGAGCAGTACGGCCGCCTGCCGCTGCCGCCCTATATCGAGCACACGCCCGACAGCTTCGACGAGACGCGCTACCAGACCGTCTATGCGCGCACGCCCGGCGCCGTGGCCGCGCCCACGGCCGGCCTGCATTTCGACGACGCGCTGTTCGCCAGGCTCGATGCGATGGGCGTGCGGCGCGGCTTCCTGACGCTGCACGTGGGCGCCGGCACGTTCTCGCCGGTGCGCGTGGAGAACATCGCCGAGCACCGCATGCACAGCGAGTGGTATGCCATCTCGCCGGAGCTGGCCGAGGCCATCCGCGCCACGCGGGCGGCGGGCGGGCGCATCGTCGCCGTCGGCACCACGTCGATGCGCGCGCTGGAATCGGCCGCGCAGCCGGACGGCACGCTGGCAGCCGGCTCGGGCGAGACCGACATCTTCATCACCCCCGGCTACCGCTTCCGGCTGGTCGACGCGCTGGTGACCAACTTCCACCTGCCCAAGTCGACGCTGCTGATGCTGGTGTCGGCATTCGCGGGCCTGGAGACCATCCGCGCCGCCTACCGCCACGCCATCGCGCAGCGCTACCGCTTCTTCAGCTACGGCGACGCCATGTTCCTGACGCGCGCCGAGCCTGATACCCAGTCCGCTTCCCCCGACCCCTCATGCTGAATTTCGACCTCCTCACCACCGATGGCCTCGCCCGGCGCGGCCGCATGACCCTCAACCACGGCGTGGTGGAAACGCCCATCTTCATGCCGGTGGGCACCTACGGCGCGGTCAAGGCGATGTCGCCGGTGGAGCTCAAGGACATCGGCGCGCAGATCATCCTCGGCAACACCTTCCACCTGTGGCTGCGCCCCGCGCTGGAGGTGATCGACGCGCACAAGGGCCTGCACGGCTTCGTCGGCTGGGACAAGCCGATGCTGACCGACTCCGGCGGCTTCCAGGTGTTTTCGCTGGGCGATCTGCGCAAGATCACCGAAGAAGGCGTGCATTTCGCCTCGCCCATCAACGGCGACCGGCTGTTCCTGTCGCCCGAGATCTCGATGCAGATCCAGCGCCGGCTGAACTCCGACATCGTCATGCAATTCGACGAATGCACGCCGTACCAGATCGACGGCCGGCCGGCCACCGAGGCGGAAGCAGCCGCCTCCATGCGCATGAGCCTGCGCTGGGCGCAGCGCTCGCGCAACGAGTTCGAGCGGGAGCGCAATCCCAACGCCCTGTTCGGCATCGTCCAGGGCGGCATGTTCGAGCCCCTGCGCGATGAATCGCTGGCCGGCCTGCAGGCCATCGACGCCGACGCGGGCGGCCAGGGCTTCGGCGGCTACGCCATCGGCGGGCTGTCGGTGGGCGAGCCCAAGGAAGACATGATGCGCGTGCTGCAGCACGTGGCGCCGCGCCTGCCCGCCAACAAGCCGCACTACCTGATGGGCGTGGGCACGCCGGAAGACCTGGTGGCGGGCGTGGCCGCCGGCATCGACATGTTCGACTGCGTGATGCCGACCCGCAACGCGCGCAACGGCTGGCTGTTCACCCGCTTCGGCGACATCAAGATCAAGAACGCGGTGCACCGCAACGATCCGCGCCCGCTGGACGAGACCTGCGGCTGCTACACCTGCCGCAACTTCTCGCGCGCCTACCTGCACCACCTGCAGCGCGTCGGCGAGATCCTGGGCGCCCGCCTGAACACCATCCACAACCTCCACTACTACCTGGAGCTGATGGCCGACATGCGCACGGCGATCGAATCGCACAGCTTCGCCGCCTTCCGGGCCCGCTTCGCCGCCGACCGGGCGCGCGGGGCACTCTGAGCGCACTTGACAAACCCGCCGATGCACCCATTTTCCGCTGGACCGCGATGGTAGAATATCCGGTCCGATTTTTGACCGATTGACGAACCATTACGGAGTTTGACCGTGCTGATGATTTCCGACGCTTACGCACAGACCGCCGGCGCCGCGCCGGGGGGTGCCGGAAATGGCCTGATGAGCTTCCTGCCCATCATCCTGATGTTCGTGGTGCTGTGGTTCATCATGATCCGCCCTCAGATGAAGCGGCAGAAGGAAACCAAGACGATGCTCGAGGCGCTGGCCAAGGGCGACGAAGTGGTGACCGCCGGCGGCATCCTGGGCAAGGTGACCAAGGTGACCGACCAGTACATCACGGTCGAAGTCGCCCCGAATACCGAACTCACCGTGCAGAAGAATGCTGTGACGACCGTGCTGCCCAAAGGCACGCTCAAGTCGCTGTAATCCGGCTTGCCCGGCGCCGCGCGCTCCGCGCGGCCGCCGGCACCCCAGGCAGCGCCTATCCTGAGATTGCCGCGCCGTCGCCTTCCCGCGCCGCCTGACCGCTCTCCAAGCGTCCTCCAAGATGAACCGCTATCCGCTCTGGAAATACCTTGTGATCCTGGTGGCGCTCGCCATCGGGTTCCTCTATACGCTGCCGAACTTCTTCGGTGAAGCGCCCGCCGTCCAGGTGTCGTCGGGCAAGGCCACCGTCAGGGTCGACCTGGCGACGCAAAAGCAGGTCGAAGACCTCCTCGCCGCCGCCAACCTGAAGCCGAACGGCGTGTTCTTCGACATGAACGGCACCTCGGGCAGCGTGCGCGTGCGCTTTGCCGACACCGACACGCAGCTCAAGGCCAAGGATGCGCTGGCGCGCGGCCTGAACAGCGACCCGAACGACCCGACCTACATCGTCGCGCTGAACCTGCTGTCGGGTTCGCCGCGCTGGCTGACCGCCATCCATGCCCTGCCGATGTTCCTGGGCCTGGACCTGCGCGGCGGCGTGCACTTCCTGCTGCAGGTCGACATGAACGGCGCGCTGACCAAGAAGCTCGACTCGCTGGCCGGCGACATCCGTACCCAGCTGCGCGACAAGGGCGTGCGCCACAGCGGCATCGAGCGCAGCGGCACGACCATCAGCATCAAGTTCACCAACCCCGACGAAGCCGACCGCGCCCGCGGCCTGCTGGCCGACAGCGCCCGCGAGCTGGCCTTCACGGTCGACAAGACCGCCGACGGCGCCACGCTCACCGGTACCTTCACCGCCGCGGCAATGAAGGAAGTCCAGGACAACGCCGTCAAGCAGAACGTCGTCACGCTGCACAACCGCGTCAACGAGCTCGGCGTGTCCGAGCCGGTGATCCAGCAGCAGGGCCCGGACCGCATCGTGGTGCAGTTGCCCGGCGTGCAGGACACCGCCAAGGCCAAGGACATCATCGGCCGCACCGCCACGCTGGAAGCCCGCCTGGCCGACCCGAACGCCACCGGCATTCCGCGTGCGACCGATCCGGTGCCGCTGGGTGACGAGCTGTTCACGCAAGGCCGCGGCGCGCCGGTGCTGCTGCAGAAGCAGGTGATCTTCACCGGCGACCGCATCAACAGCGCCTCGGCCGGCTTCGACCAGAACCACAACCCCTCGGTCGACATCACGCTCGACGGCCAGGGCGGCCGCATGCTGCGCGACGTCTCGCGCGACAACATCGGCAAGCGCATGGGCATCGTGCTGTTCGAGAAGGGCAAGGGCGAGGTGCTGACCGTCGCCACCATCCAGTCCGAACTGGGCTCGCGCTTCCAGATCACCGGCATCGGCTCGGTGGAATCGGCCTCCGACCTGGCGCTGCTGCTGCGCGCGGGCTCCCTGGCCGCGCCGATGGAGATCATCGAAGAGCGCACCATCGGCCCGTCGCTGGGCGCCGACAACATCAAGAAGGGCTTCAATTCGGCCGCGTACGGCTTCGCCGCCATCTCGGTGTTCATGGTGCTGTACTACATGCTGTTCGGCGCGTTCTCGGTGGTGGCGCTGGGCGTGAACGTGTTCCTGCTGATCGCCATCCTGTCGATGCTGCAGGCCACGCTCACCCTGCCCGGCATCGCGGCCATCGCGCTGGCGCTGGGCATGGCGATCGACGCCAACGTGCTGATCAACGAGCGCGTCCGCGAAGAGCTGCGCAACGGCGCGTCGCCGCAGATGGCGATCGCCGCCGGCTTCGAGCGCGCCTGGGCGACCATCCTGGACTCGAACGTGACCACGCTGATCGCCGGCCTGGCGCTGCTGGCCTTCGGCTCGGGCCCGGTGCGCGGCTTCGCCGTGGTGCACTGCCTGGGCATCCTGACGTCGATGTTCTCGGCGGTGTTCTTCAACCGCAGCCTGGTCAACCTCTGGTACGGCCGCAAGAAGAAGCTGCAGAGCCTCGCCATCGGCCAGGTGTGGAAACCCGCCGGCACCGAAAGTCCGGCCAAGCAGTAACGCTACGACGACCTCACCGCATCGCGCATAACCGGCACCGGCCCGACTGACGGGCCGCTTGCCACAAAGGGCAGAACATGGAGTTTTTCCGCATCCGCCGCGACATTCCGTTCATGAAGCACGCGTTGGCCTTCAACGCCGTGTCGTTCCTGACGTTCCTCGCCGCCGTCTTCTTCCTGTTCCACAACGGGCTGCATCTGTCGGTGGAATTCACAGGCGGCACCGTGATGGAAGTCGCCTACACCCAGGCCGCCGACCTGCCGAAGGTCCGCGCCGACGTCGAGAAGCTCGGCTACGCCGATGCCCAGGTGCAGAACTTCGGCACCTCGCACGACGTGATGATCCGCCTGCCGCTCAAGAACGGCCCGGACGGCAAGCCGATCGCATCGGCCGTGCAGAGCCAGCAGGTGATGTCGTCGCTGACCGCCACCACGCCGGACGTCAAGCTGCAGCGCGTGGAGTTCGTCGGCCCGCAAGTCGGCAAGGAACTGGCGACCGACGGCCTGCTGGCGCTGCTGTTCGTGGTGATCGGCATCGTGATCTACCTGTCGATCCGCTTCGAATGGAAGTTCGCGGTGGCGGGCATCATCGCCAACCTGCACGACATCGTGATCATCCTGGGCTTCTTCGCCTTCTTCCAGTGGGAGTTCTCGCTGTCGGTGCTGGCGGCGGTGCTGGCGGTGCTGGGCTACTCGGTCAACGAATCGGTGGTGATCTTCGACCGGATCCGCGAAGCCTTCCGCAAGTACCGCAAGATGAACACGCACGAGGTGATCGACCACGCCATCACCAGCACCATCTCGCGGACCATCATCACCCACGGCTCGACCGAGATGATGGTGCTGTCGATGCTGGTGTTCGGCGGCCCGACGCTGCACTACTTCGCGCTGGCGCTGACCATCGGCATCCTGTTCGGCATCTATTCGTCGGTGTTCGTGGCGGCCGCGCTGTGCATGTGGCTCGGCGTCAAGCGCGAAGACCTGGTCAAGGGCGAGAAGAAGACCACCGGCCCGACGGACGATCCGAACTTCGGCGCGCAGGTCTGACCCCTCCCCCGCGTCACGCAGACACAAAAAAAGCCCCGCGATATCGCGGGGCTTTTTATTGGGCGCTGCGCCGGCTTATTGCTGGGCGACGCTGGCGTCCTGCTTGAGGCCTTCCACCTGAATCCGCAGCTTGGTCTCCATCTTGAAGCCGTACTGCTTGCCATAGTCCAGGCCGAACTCGTCGCGGTTGAACTTCATCTCGGCATCGGCGCCGCAGACTTCGCGCTTGAGCATCGGGTGCTGCATGCACTTGAACGAGTCGATCTCCAGCTTGACCGGCTTGGTCACGCCATGCAGCGTCAGTTGGCCTTCGGCTTCGGTCGGGGCGTCACCCTTGAACTTGGTGAACGTGCCCTTGAAGGTGGCGGTCGGGTACTTGGTCACGTCGAACAGGTCCGGGCCCTTGGCATGCTCGTTCATCTTGGCAAAGCCGAAATCGATGCTGTCGGCCTGCACGGTCACGTCGATGGTGCCGGCCTTGGCTTCGCGGTCCAGCGTGACGACGCCGTTCGACTTCTCGAACTTGCCGCGCCACTTCGACAGGCCGCCCATGTGATCGGCTTCGAAGCTCGGGTAGGTGTGGGACGGGTCGAGCTGGTACGTGACCGGTGCGGCAAACGCGGCGGTGGCGGCAACGGCGGACAGTGCGGCGACAAGGGTACGCAACTTCATGAGAGAGCTCCTGCAGAGAGAGGGGGCGAAAAAGGGAACGACAGAAAAAGACGCGAATTACTTCTTGGCGAGAACGACACGGAACTTGATGGTCACATCGTCGGCGACCACCGACGTGTCCTTCCACTCGCCATCGCCGACGTGGAACGCATTGCGCTTGATCGGCAGCGCGCCCTCGAACACCTGGCTGGCGCCGTCCTGCTTGACGGTGAAGGGCGCGGTCACGTCCTGCGTGACGCCCTTGATGGTCAGCTTGCCGACCACTTCCACCTTGCCGCCAGCACCCGGCTTGAACGCGGACGACACGAAGGTCGCCTTCGGATACTTGGCGGCGTCGAACCAGTCCTTCTTCTTCAGTTCGTCGTTGTAGGCCTTGTCGCCCACGTCGACGCTGGACACATCGATGTCGACCTTGGCCGTGGAGGCCGCCAGGTTGGCCGGGTTGTAGCTCACGGCCGCATCGAACTTGCCGAACTTGATGTCCATCGGCACGCCCAGTTGCTTGCCGGTGGCCGTCACGCTGCTCTTGGCGGCATCCACCTGGGCGATGGCCGACAGCGCGGCGATCGACAGGGCGCCGGCGGCGATCAGCCCAAGGGCGCGGGGACGCGCAACTCGTTTCATCATCAGACTCCTTCGGTCGGGCCGGCCTGTGCCGGCAGTCATGGTCGGGACGGAAAACAGGAGGCCGGCGCGATGCCGGCGCATTCGGAACCCGCGCGCTTCAGCGCAGGAACGGCAGCATGCGGCGCAGGGTGCCATCGCGGTCGACGATATGATGCTTGAGCGCGGCCAGGATGTGCAGCACGACGATCGTGGCCATGGTCCAGTTCAGCCATTCGTGCGCCACCTGGAAGATTTCCTTGAGCGCATCGCTCTTGTCGAACGGCATCGGCAATTCCCACAGGCCAAGGTAGACCACCTTGATACCGGCTGCCACGCTCAGCAGGTAGCCGGTCAGCGGCACCGCCAGGATCAGCAGATACAGCACGATGTGCGCGCCTTCGGCCGCCTTCTGCTGCCACGCCGGCATGCCCGCCACCGGTGCCGGCGCCGGGTGGGTCAGACGCCACAGCACGCGCAGCACGGCCAGGATCAGCACCGTGATGCCGGCCCACTTGTGATACGAGTACAGCTTCAGCTTGGTCGGCGTGAAGCCGGGGATATCCGTCATGTACAGGCCGAGCCCGAACGCGGCGAAGATCAGCAGCGCGATGATCCAGTGCAGCGCAATGGCGGGCTTGCCATAGGCACCGTCGTCAGCGGCTGGCGCGCGCAGGGCGGCGTCGGATCGGGCGGCATGCGGCATCGGAGGTCCTCGTGCGAGTGTGCTGGGTGGGACATCCGCCGGGGAGCGGCGGTGTCAAACGATTGTGCATTATTTGCAGGTTTGGAAAGCCCTGGGGTCGCAGAAGTTCATCGACAAATTCAATATTTTTGATGAATGATCCAGCGATGGAACAGCGTGTTCCATGGCAAGCACCAAAGAAAACAGCCCGCCCCGGCATTCCGGAGCGGGCTGTTTTCCAGGCCCTACCTACAAATTTTCGAAAGATCAGGCGATCCGGCGGGCCAGCTCCACCGCCTTGCCGACATAGCTGCCCGGCGTCATGTCCAGCAGCTGCTGGCGGGCGGCCTCGGGAATCGCCAGGGTCCCGATGAATTCGCGCAGCGCCTCGCGCGAAATGCCCTTGCCGCGCGTCAGTTCCTTGAGCTGCTCGTACGGGTTGGCGATACCGTAGCGGCGCATCACGGTCTGCACCGGCTCGGCCAGCACTTCCCAGCAGGCATCCAGGTCTTCGGCCAGGCGGGCCGGGTTGGTTTCCAGCTTGCCCAGGCCGCGCAGGCAGGCGTCGTAGGCCAGCAGGCTGTAGCCGAACGCCACGCCGATATTGCGCAGCACGGTCGAATCGGTCAGGTCGCGCTGCCAGCGGGAGACCGGCAGCTTTTCCGACAGGTGGCGCAGCACCGCGTTGGCCAGGCCGACGTTGCCTTCGGAGTTCTCGAAATCGATCGGGTTGACCTTGTGCGGCATGGTCGACGAGCCGATCTCGCCGGCCTTGGTCTTCTGCTTGAAGTAGCCCTGCGAGATGTAGCCCCAGACGTCACGGTCCAGGTCCAGGATGATGGTGTTGGCGCGCGCCACGGCATCGAACAGCTCGGCCATGTAGTCGTGCGGCTCGATCTGGATGGTGTACGGATTGAACGTCAGGCCCAGGCGGGTCTCGATCACGCTCTTGGAGAAGGCTTCCCAGTCCGCATCCGGGTAGGCCGACAGGTGCGCGTTGTAGTTGCCCACCGCGCCGTTCATCTTGCCCAGCAGCTCGACGGCTTCGATGCGGCGGATGGCGCGGTCCAGGCGCGCGGCGACGTTGGCCATTTCCTTGCCCAGCGTGGTCGGGCTGGCCGGCTGGCCGTGGGTGCGCGAGAGCATCGGCACATCGGCATTGGCGTGGGCGAGCTCGACCAGGCGGGCCTGCACGCGGCGCAGCGTCGGCACGATCACGGTGTCGCGCGCGCCCTTGAGCATCATGCCGTGCGAGGTGTTGTTGATGTCTTCCGACGTGCAGGCGAAGTGGATGAACTCGCTGGCGGCTTCCAGTTCGGCGTTGCCCTTGACACGCTCCTTGAGCCAGTACTCGACCGCCTTCACGTCGTGGTTGGTGACGGCTTCGATTTCCTTGATGCGGGCGGCATCGGCCTCGGCAAAGTGGTCGACCAGGGCCAGCAGCGCGCGCTCGGCATCGGCCGAAAAGCGCGGAATCTCCGCCAGGCCCGCCTGCGACAGCGCGATCAGCCAGTGCACCTCCACCTTGACGCGGTGGCGCATGAAGGCGGCTTCGGACAGCCACTCGCGCAGCGGATCGGCCTTGGCGGCATAGCGGCCATCGATGGGAGACAGGGCGGTCAGGGCGGAAAGCGACGACATGGCAGGCGGGAACGAAAATGTGAAAAGACGGGTAGGCGCCGGACAACCCGGACGCGGCCTCGAGCGTTGAATCGGGAGCGCCAGGCGCGCCCGCAGCGAATCCGCGATTTTACCACCCGGCCTCCCCCTTTCCACGGCCCGCCCGGCACCGGCGCGTCCGTGCCCGGCCCCGAGCGCGCGACAGCACTCGGGAACCCGCGCGGCTATACTTCCGCCTCCAACATGACACGCCTATGAAACTGATCGGATCGCACGCCAGCCCCTACACCCGCAAAGTGCGCGTGGTACTGGCCGAAAAGAAAATCGACTACCAGTTCGTGCTGGAAGACGTGTGGAACGCCGATACCCAGATTCACCAGTTCAACCCGCTCGGCAAGGTGCCGTGCCTGGTCATGGACGACGGCGGCGCCCTGTTCGACTCCCGCGTGATCGCGGAATACGCCGACACCCTGTCGCCGGTCGCGCGCCTGATCCCGCCATCCGGCCGCGAGCGCGTGGAAGTACGCTGCTGGGAGGCGCTGGCCGACGGCCTGCTCGACGCCGCCGTCGCGCTGCGCGTGGAGCAGACCCAGCGCACGCCCGAGCAGCGCAGCGAATCCTGGATCACCCGCCAGCACCACAAGATCGATGAAGCGCTCAAGGCCATGTCGCGCGGCCTGGCCGACAAGACCTGGTGCAACGGCAACCACCTGACCCTGGCCGACATCGCCGTCGGTTGCGCGCTCGCCTATCTGGACTTCCGCCAGCCGCAGGTCGACTGGCGGGAACAGCACGCCAACCTGGCCGCCTTCTACACGCGCATCGAGAAGCGGCCCAGCTTCCTGGAGACGCAGCCGCAGTAAGCGGCGTCCGCGCGCACGCCGCCCTTCACGCGGCCACCGGATCGAACCGGTCGGCCTGCGCCATCGGCCAGTAGCGCTCATAGAGCTGATAGCGATACCGCCCGGCCAGCAGATCACCGGGCTCCAGATACTTCAGCAGCGTCGACAGCAGTTGCACCTCGTTGCCCGACACGCGCCGCACGATATGGTGGGCGCGGAAGTCCACCGGATGCCGCAGCCCGGCTGCCTGCGTCAGCTCCAGCAGCGCGTGCAGCGTGTGCGCGTGGTACTGATGCACGCGCTGGGCCTTGTCCGGCACCACCAAGGCCTTCTGGCGCGATTTGTCCTGCGTGGCGACACCGGTCGGGCAGCGGTCGGTGTGGCATTTCTGCGCCTGGATACAGCCGAGCGCGAACATGAAGCCGCGCGCGGCATTGCACCAGTCGGCGCCCATCGCCAGCGTACGGGCCACGTCGAAGGCCGTGACGATCTTGCCCGACGCGCCGATCTTGATCTTGTCGCGCAGGTTGGTGCCGACCAGCGTGTTGTGCACCAGCAGCAGCCCTTCCTGCAGCGGCGTGCCGACGTGGTCCGTGAACTCCAGCGGCGCCGCGCCCGTGCCGCCCTCGGCCCCGTCCACCACGATGAAGTCCGGCAGGATGCCCGACGCCAGCATGGCCTTGACGATGCCGAAGAACTCCCACGGATGGCCGATGCACAGCTTGAAGCCGGTCGGCTTGCCGCCCGACAGCGTGCGCAGCCGGTCGACGAACTGCAGCAGGCCCAGCGGCGTGGAGAATGCCGAATGCGTCGCCGGCGAGATGCAATCCTGTCCGATCGGCACGCCGCGCGTGGCGGCAATCTCGGCTGTCACCTTGGCCGCCGGCAGCACGCCGCCATGGCCCGGCTTGGCGCCCTGCGACAGCTTCACCTCGATCATCTTCACCTGCGGCGAACGCGCCTGCTCGGCAAAGCGGTCCGGATCGAAGCGACCGTCGGCGTCACGGCAACCGAAATAGCCGGAACCGATCTCCCAGATCAGGTCGCCGCCCTCTTCCCGGTGGTACGGCGAGATCGAGCCCTCGCCCGTATCGTGGATGAAGTTGCCCAGCTTCGCGCCGCGGTTCAGCGCGCGGATGGCGTTGGCCGACAGCGCCCCGAAGCTCATCGCCGAGATGTTGAACACCGACATCGAATACGGCTTGGCCCGCCCTTCGCCCACCAGCACGCGGAAGTCCGACGACGCGATGCGCGTCGGGGCCAGCGAATGGCCGATCCACTCGTACCCGGCGATCTTCACGTCCAGCTCGGTGCCGAACGGACGGCTGTCGACCTCGCCCTTGGCGCGCTGGTAGACGATGCTGCGCTGGGCACGCGAGAACGGGCGCTCGTCGGTATCGTCCTCGACGAAATACTGGCGGATCTCCGGCCGAATGAACTCGAGCAGGAAACGCAGGTGCCCCCACAGCGGATAGTTGCGCAGCACCGAATGGCGCGGCTGCGTGAGGTCGCGCACGCCGAGCATCGCCAGCATGCCGGGGATGACCGCGCATGCCCAGTGCAGGCGCCCGGCCAGCACAAACCCGGCCGTGACCACGAACAGCAGCACGACCCCCGCAAAGGCCCAATAACGTCTTGGCAGCATGGCACTCCCTGAGTGAAAACGAATCAGGGCGCCAGCTTAAACGAGTGCCGGCGCGGGCGCAGCGGCCACAACGCGCTGTTGCGAAAAGTCAGGCGACAGCCTGCTCGAGCGATGCCGCCTCGGTGGAGGCAATAATGCCGCCGCCCAGGCAGATGTCGCCGTCATACAGCACGGCCGATTGGCCCGGCGTCACGGCCCATTGCGCCTGCTGGAAGGTCAGCGTCAGCGCATCGCCGATGGCGCGGGTGACGGCACACGGCGCGTCCGCCTGGCGATAGCGCGTCTTGGCCGCCAGCTGCGTACCTTCGGCGGGCGGATGGCCGGCAACCCAGCTCAGGTCGTCGGCATGCACGGTGTGGGCAAGCAGCCAGGGATGATCGTGCCCTTGCGCCACGTACAGCGTGTTGGCCGCCATGTCCTTGCGCGCCACGTACCAGGCATCGCCGTTGCCGTCGCGGCTGCCGCCGATGCCGATGCCCTTGCGCTGCCCCAGCGTGTAGAACGCCAGGCCGATGTGCTGGCCGATGGTCTTGCCGTCCGGCGTCCGGATCGGGCCGGGCTTGGTCGGCAGGTAGCGGTTGAGGAAGTCGCGAAACGGCCGCTCGCCGATGAAGCAGATGCCGGTGGAATCTTTCTTCCTGGCGTTGGGCAGGCCGATCTCGGCGGCGATCTCGCGCACGCGCGTCTTGGGCATCTCGCCCAGCGGGAACAGCGTGCGGGAGAGCTGCGCCTGGTTCAGGCGGTGCAGGAAGTAGCTCTGGTCCTTGGTGTGGTCGAACGCCTTGAGCAGCTCGAAGCGGCCACCCGCCTCGCGCACGCGGGCGTAGTGGCCGGTGGCGATCGTGTCCGCACCCAGCGCCATGGCGTGGTCGAGGAAGGCCTTGAACTTGATCTCGGCATTGCACAGCACATCCGGGTTGGGCGTGCGGCCGGCGGAGTATTCGCGCAGGAAGTCGGCGAACACGCGGTCCTTGTATTCGGCGGCAAAGTTGACCGCCTCGACGTCCACGCCGATCAGGTCGGCCACCGACACCACGTCGATCCAGTCCTGGCGGGTCGAGCAGTACTCGCTGTCGTCATCGTCTTCCCAGTTCTTCATGAACAGGCCGATGACCTCGTAGCCCTGCTGCTTGAGCAGCCACGCCGTGACGGAGGAATCCACCCCGCCGGACATGCCGACGACCACGCGCTTGCCGCTCATTGCGCCGCCTCCTGGCCCGAGGTGAGGCCGTAGACGCTCGGGTGCGTGTGGATGACCTCCAGCGGATAGCGCTTGCCGGCCAGGTAGTCCTCCACGCAGGCCAGCAGCAGCGGGCTGCGGTGGCGCTCGGGGCAGGCGCGGATCTCGTCGGCGGTCATCCAGACCGTGCGGACGATGCCGTCGTCCAGCGTGCGGCGCGGGTCGAAGGGCCCGAGCTCGCCGGTGAAGGCCATCCGCACATAGGTGACCGGATCGCCCACGGGCGGCTGGAACTGCGCCATGTAGCAGCCGAGGAACGCGGTCGGCGCGAAGCTGTGCGCGGTCTCTTCCAGCGCCTCGCGCGCGACGGCGTCGACCAGGCTCTCGTCCGGATCGAGGTGACCGGCGGGCTGGTTCAGGCGCAGGCCGGCAGCGGTGTGCTCCTCGACCAGCAGGAAGCGGCCCTCGTGCTCGATCACGGCGGCGACGGTGACGCTGGGTTTCCAACGGACAGCTTGGGTCATGGCAAAAAGGCAACAAAAACAAGGCGTTATTGTAGCCGCCGGACGCCGCGTCCGCTTGATGCGCCCGCAGCGCCACAGGTGACGGCCGCACCGGACAGGGGCGGCGCGCTCCGCCACCTCCGGGCGCGCCGGTTCAGCCCTGCGCGCCCCGTTCCGCGGCCGCT
Source organism: Ralstonia nicotianae (assembly GCF_018243235.1). Classification (NCBI taxonomy): domain Bacteria; kingdom Pseudomonadati; phylum Pseudomonadota; class Betaproteobacteria; order Burkholderiales; family Burkholderiaceae; genus Ralstonia; species Ralstonia nicotianae. Next base: position 725,797 of record NZ_CP046674.1, on the reverse strand, counting down.
TCGATCATCGCCAGACGCTGGCTCATGCGCGTCAGCATGTCCTGCAGCACCCGCTGCTCGGCCGGATCCAGCACGCCGCAGATTTCGGCGCCCAGCCGCCGTCGGATCGGTTCGGCCGACTGGTACAGCGCTTCGCCGGCGCGCGTGAGCGAGATGTTCTTCGCGCGGCGGTCGACCGGATCGGGCACGCGCTCGACCAGGCCATCGCGCTCCAGCGCATCCACCGCCTCGGTGACGGTTCTCGGCGCATGGCCGAAGGCGCGCATCAGGTCGACCGAACGCACGCTGCCTTCGTGCCGGATGAAGTAGATCAGTTTCATGCGCGCCCAGGAGATGCCCTTCTCCGCCAGCAACGTATCGAGCACATGCTGCGACCGAATGTAGAAGTCGCGCAGCGCCCCGGTCAGGCCCGCGTACACCGGATCGTCGATGACTGCCGACATACATTCATCCCAATATGATATGGTAGTGAAATTATATAGGCGAACCCGGGTTCGCGCACGAAGAGGATCGTCAGCATGACCGAGGCCATGGAGCAGCACCAAGACATGGAGCGTCCCACCCATCACGGTGGCGCGGGCACAGCGCCCGCTCAACCCGCCAGGCGCCTGCGCGGCCGCCCCAGGCGGGTCGCGATGGGCGTCGCCGCCCTCGCGCTGCTGGGCGCGGCGGGCGGGTTGGCCCACTACGAACTGCGCGGCAAGTACGTCGAGGACACGGACGATGCCTACATCCAGGCCGACATCGTCACGGTGGCGCCCAAGGTCTCGGGCTATGTCGAGCGGGTCGACGTCGCCAACAACCAGGAGGTCCGGGCCGGGCAGCGCCTGCTGCGCATCGACCCGCGCGAGTACGCGGCCCAGCTGGCGCAGTACCAGGCCCAGGTGGAGGCGGCCAATGCCAGCGCCGACAACGCCCGCGCCCAGTTGGCGACGCAGAAGGCCTCCATCGCCCAGGCCCAGGCGCAATTGCAGTCCGCCGAACACGATGCGCAGTTCACCGCCGCGCAGACGCAGCGGTACGCATCGCTGGTCGCCTCGGGCGCGGAAACGCGCGACCGGCTGAGCACCCTGCAGAACCAGGCGGCGCAGGCCCGCGCGAACGCGCAGGCACAGCGCGCGGCCCTGACCAAGGCAACACTGGAGATCGCCGCGCTCCAGGCCCAGCTGCGGCAAGCCGAGGCGCAGGCGAAAACGGCGCGCGCGCAGGCAGCGGTGGCCGAGGTCAACCTGGCCGCGACCGAGCTGCGCGCCAGCACCGATGGCCGCGTCGGCGACAGCCAGGTCCGCGCCGGGCAGTTCGTGTCCGCCGGCACGCGCCTGATGTCGGTCGTGCCCATGCACCTCTACATCACCGCCAACTTCAAAGAAACGCAGCTGGGCCGCATGCGCATCGGCCAACCGGTGCACATCCGGGTCGATGCGTTCCCCGACGAAGCGATCGAGGGGCACGTCGAAAGCCTGTCCCCCGGCACCGGCGCGCAGTTCTCGCTGCTGCCGCCGCAGAACGCCACCGGCAACTTCATCAAGATCGTGCAGCGCGTGCCGGTGCGGATCGCGCTCGACGTGACCGACCGGCTCAAGCCGCTGCTGGCGGCCGGCATGTCGGTCACGGTCGATGTCGATACGCTCGCGCCGGTCCGGCCCGCGGCGCACCCGCAGCCGGGCAGCGGAGCCCTTCTGTGACGGCGGACGGATCGCGGGCGGATGCCGCGGCCTGGGCGGCCGTCGCGGCCGGCACCCTCGGGGCCATGATGGCCACGCTCGACATCTCCATCGTGAATTCGGCGCTGCCGACCATCCAGGGCGAAATCGGCGCCACCAGCACCGAAGGCACGTGGATCGCCACGGCCTACCTAGTCGCGGAAATCATCATCATCCCCCTGGCCGGATGGCTGGAGAAACTGCTCGGACTGCGCAACCTGCTGCTGGCGGCCACCGGGCTCTTCACCGGGTTCTCGATGCTGTGCGGCGTCGCCGAGACCTTGCCGATGATGGTGATCGGCCGGGCGGGCCAGGGGTTCACCGGGGGCGTGCTGATCCCCACCGCGATGACCATCATCGCCGCGCGGCTGCCCCGCGCGCAGCAGCCGCTGGGCACCGCGCTGTTCGGCTCGACCGTCATCCTCGGGCCGGTCTTCGGCCCCATGCTCGGCGGCTGGATGACCACGCAGCTCAACTGGCACTACGCGTTCTTCATCAACCTGCCGATCTGCGGGGTGCTGGCCGCGCTGCTCCTGCTCGGCATGCCCCATGAGCGCCCCCGCACGGCGCTGCTGCGGGAGGCGGACTGGGCGGGCATCGCCGGCCTCGCCCTCGGCCTGGGCGGCATGACGGTGGTGCTGGAGGAAGGCCAGCGCCTGCAATGGTTCACCTCCCCCGCGATCCGCTGGCTGGCGGCCGTGTCGGTGCTCGGCTTTGGCCTGCTGGGCTGGGGCCAGGCGCGCGCCCGCGCCCCGGTCATCCGCCTCGGGCTGCTGCGGGACCGGCAGTTCGGCGCCATCGCGGTCATGGCCATCGCGGCCAGCATGGCGTTGTACGGCACCGCCTACGTGATCCCCCAGTTCCTGGTCGGCATCGCGGGCTACGACGCACTGCAATCGGGCTGGATCGTCCTGCTGTCGGGGCTACCGATGATCGTGCTGATGCCGATGCTGCCCCTGATGCTGCGCTGGCTCGACGTCCGGCTGGCGGTCGGCGGCGGCCTGCTGGTGCTGGCGCTAAGCGCCTACATCGAGACCGGGCTGAGCCCCCTGTCGACGGGCAGCTCGTTCGTGGCCTCGCAACTGATGCGCGGGCTCGGCACCGTGCTGACCATGATGTTCCTGAACCAGGCCGCCATCCGCTCCGTGCCGCCGTCGCAGGCGAGCGATGCCTCCGGGCTCTACAACGGCCTGCGCAACCTGGGCGGCTCGATCGCGCTGGCCTGCATCGCCACGCTGCAGGAGCAACGGCTCTGGCTGCACAGCCGCCGCATCGAGGACACCCTGCCGGCCAACGCGGCCGGCGTGCAGGATTACATCGCCGGCCAGGCCCACGCGCTGGGCAGCCAGGCCGCCGCCCTGCTGTCGATGAAGCAGTCCATCCAGGTGCAGGCGCTGACGATGGCGTATGCCGACCTGTTCTGGCTGCTGACCGTGGCAATCCTGCTGGTGACGCCGCTGGTGGTCTTCCTGCGGCCCCTGCCCCGCCATGCCGGCCCGGTTGCCGGGCATTGATTCAGAGATAGCGCATCCAGGGGTGGCGCCCGGTCCGGCGCAACGCGGCGAACCAGCGCGTCGGGCCATACAGCAGCGCCACGGTGGGCAACCACGCGGCCCACAGCTGCCAGGCCGCATCGAACCCGAAGCGCTCGCCGTGGTTGGTGCCGAAGGCGTGCAGCGCCAGCCAATAGGCGAGATGCAGCGCGTACAGATGCAGCAGGTAGAAGAACATCGGCGCACCGCCGAGCGTCTGCAGCACGGCCGCGCCGCGGGCCGGCAGCCGCTCCAGCCACGCCAGTGCGCACAGGCCGAGGCCGAGCGTCGCCAGCACGAAATCGAGCGAGGGCGGATATTTGGTCAGGTTGAGGAACGACACGGCGGTCGTCAGCGCATCGGGAAAGGCGGTCCACGGCCGCGGCTCGCCGTAGCCGTTCCAGGCGCGCAGCACGGCAAACCCGGCCAGGCAGGCCAGGCCCAGCCGCAGGCACAGCGCGCGCCGCGCCGCGGGCGTGCGCCGCAGGTATGCCGGCGCAAACGCATAGCCCAGCCCGATCACGCCGATCCACGGCAGCACCGGGTACGACGTGCGCAGCCGCAGGCCGTCCGCCAGCGCAATCCAGTCCCGCTGATGCAGCACCGCCCACAGCGCATGCCACGGTGACTCCGGCCCGACGCGCACGCCGCTCAGCAGGCCGTGCCCCGCCACAATCGCCAGCGACACCGCCAGCAACGCCCCCCCCGGCAACCACACCAGCCCGGCCAGCGCGAGCATCGACAGACCGATCGCCCAGATCACCTGCAGATAGAGCGTCGTGGGCGGGAACGCGAACGTCCAGGCAAAGTTGACGACGGTGACCTCCAGGATCACGAGCAGCAGCCCGCGCTTGACCAGGTGTGCGGCAATGCTGCGCCGGTCTCCGCCCTGCTTCTGCCCCGACAGCCACGCCGACATGCCCGCCAGGAACACGAACACCGGCGCGCACGGGTGGCTGGCGAAGCGGGTCAGCGCCAGGGCCGGCGACGTGACCGCCAGGTCGACCGGATCCGTCACCTGCGCATGCAGAAAGAAGAATTCGCGCAGGTGGTCGATCACCATCAGCACCATCACCAGGCCGCGCAGCAAGTCGACGGCGACAACACGGGAACCGGATTGCGTCATGCTCAAAATGTGTAGGTGGCCGCCAGCGTGACTTGCCGCTCGGCGCCGGGCGCGACCCACAGCTCGTTGTACGAACTGGCGTAGTAGCGCTTGTCGAACAGGTTGTCGATGGTCAGCGACAGGCGCAGCGCGCGCGTCGGCTGCACGTAGCCGTTCAGGCGGACGGTGGCGTAGGCCGGCAGCTTGAAGCCGTTATCGGTGCTGTTGCCGGCGCGCTCGCCGACGTAGACCACGCCGCCACCCACGCCCGCCCGGCCCAGCGATCCCGCGCCGAATTCATACAGGCCCAGCGCGCTGGCGCTGTGGCGCGGGATGTTGGACAGCGGCGCGCCCGACGGCAGCACGGTGTCCGCCGTCACACGGGCGTCGGTATAGGCGTAGGTGCCCAGCACCTTGAGGTTCGGCGTCAGCTGGCCGGACACATCGAGCTCGACGCCCCGGCTGCGCACCGCGCCAGCGGTGCGCTGGAACACCGGATCGCGCGGATCGCCGGTCAGCACGTTGGTCTTGTCGATCGAATACAGCGCCAGCGTGCCGCCGAACCGGCCGTCGGCCGTCTCCAGCTTGGCGCCGACCTCGTAGCCGCGCCCGCGCTCCGGCGCGAACGCATTGCCCTGCGCCCCCACCCCGGTGTTGGGCCGGAACGAGCGCGCGGTATTGGCGTACAGCGACAGGGTCTGCGTCGGCTGGTAGACCAGCCCCAGGCGCGGACTGTAGGCGGTCTGCTGCTGCGCGACGCGCGCGCCGGTCAGGCGGTTGTCGGCGTGCTGCAGGAAGCGGTCCATGCGCACGCCGGCCAGCAGTTTCCACTGCGGCGTCAGCGTGACCTGGTCCTGCACGAAGGCGCCGAAGCCGCGCTGGGACTCGCGCGTGCTGCTGCTCGGCCGCAGCGCGGGCCGCGGCTGGCCGTACACGGGATCGAAGATGTCGATCGCATACGGCGCCGATGCGCTCGGGTTGGCGCGGTATAGCACCGGGTCGTAGCGGAAGTTGTAGAAGTCGGCGCCGGCCACCAGCGTGTGCCTGACGGGTCCGGTGGCCACGTCGCCCTGCAGGTCGACGCGGCCGGCCAGATCGTTGGCGTGGTAGTCGCGCTCGCGCGCCTGCCGCCACAGCGTGCGGCCATCGTCGAGCAGCCGCGACGCATCGGACGATTTGCCGAACAGGCGCGAGGTGCGATACGACAGCCCGGCGTCCACTTTCCAGCCGCTGCCCAGTTGGTGTTCGACGCTCAGCTGGTGGCTCTGCGTGCGCACCGTGGTATCGCCGTCGCCCGGCTCGCCCAGGAAGCGCGAATCGGGCAACGCCCCCAACTGCCGGTTGATCGCCACGATGCCCCGGTCGAACGGTGCCCTGAGCTGCGCCGCCTCGAAGGCATAGGTCACCACGGTGTCGTCGGTGGGCAGCCACGTGAACGATGGCGCGATCACATAGCGCCGGCTGGCGGAAAACTCCCGGAAGCCGTGATTGTTCTCCGCTGCCAGGCCCAGCCGGTAGGCGAAGTGCCCGGACAGCGGCCCGGTCAGTTCGGTCGCCAGCCGGTACTGGTCGTGGCTGCCCGCCGCCAGCGTGATCTCACGCGACGGCTTGAACTGCGGCGTGCGCGTGACGATGTTGACGATGCCGCCCGGATCACTGCGCCCGTAGAGCGCCGCCGACGGCCCCTTCAGCACGTCGATGCGCGCGATGTTGATGGTGTCCACCGGCACGCTGTTGGCGCGGTTGGCCGAAAAACCGTTGACGAGGTAGTCCGAGCCCGTGTTCAGGTCGCCGGCAAAGCCGCGGATGGCGAAGTTGTCGGCGATGCCGCCCAGGTTGTTCTGCCGGCTGATGCCGCTGACCCAGTCGAGCGCCGTGTCCAGCCGCGTCGCGCCGAAGCCGTCCAGCGCCGCGCGCGTGACCACGCCGACGGACTGCGGCACGTCCTTGAGCGGCGTGTCGGTCAGCGTGGCGGAAGTTGCGCGCCGGGCCCGCAAGCGCTCGCCCGCCTGCGCGCGGACGACGGCCTCCTCCAGCGCCAGCGTCGGAACATCGTCTGCGGCGGCCGGTTCGGGTGCGCCGAACAATGCCATCCCCACCAGGCCCCATCCGAGATGCGGACGGACCGCATACCGCCTACGCTGCATAGCATCCACCGAGTGACGGAAAGCGCTCACCTTAGTTAATTTGCAACTCTGTTGCAAATAAAAGCCAAGAAACTGCGACATTGCGCCGCGCCCGCGGCAATCGGATTCGCGGGCTGGACGAGGCACTCGGCGAGCGTCCGCCTGCAGACAACTTCGGGTAAGCTGCACGTCGATCCCAACCGGGCCACGCCCCCGACCAGCCTGCCGCGCAGGCCGGCGCACCACGACGAGGAGAACACGATGCACATCGGCATCCCGCGGGAAACGCGGGCGGACGAGACGCGCGTTGCCGCGACCCCGGAGACGGTGAAGAAATACGTGGCCCAGGGTCACCAGGTGACGGTGCAGTCGGGAGCCGGCGTGGCGGCGGCCCAGCCCGACGAGGCCTATGTGGCGGCCGGCGCCGGGATCGGCACCGCCGCCCAGGCGCTCGGCGCGCAGATCGTGCTCAAGGTGCGTTCGCCGGATGCCGCCGAACTCGCGCAGATGCAGCCGGGCGCCGTGCTGGTCGGCATGCTCAACCCGTTCGACGACGACAACACCGCGCGCCTGGCCGCCGCCAACCTCTCGGCCTTCGCGCTGGAGGCCGCGCCGCGCACCACGCGCGCGCAGAGCATGGACGTGCTCTCCTCGCAGGCCAACATCGCCGGCTACAAGGCGGTGATGGTCGCCGCCAACCACTACCCGCGCTTCATGCCGATGCTGATGACCGCCGCCGGCACCGTGAAGGCCGCGCGCGTGCTGGTGCTGGGCGCCGGCGTAGCGGGCCTGCAGGCGATCGCCACGGCCAAGCGGCTGGGCGCCGTGATCGAGGCCTCCGACGTGCGGCCCGCCGTGAAGGAGCAGATCGAATCGCTGGGCGCCAAATTCCTCGACGTGCCGCTGCTGACCGACGAAGAGCGCGAGATCGCCCAGGGCGTCGGCGGCTATGCCCGGCCGATGCCGCCCGACTGGATGCGCCGCCAGGCCGAGCTGGTGCACGAGCGTGCCAAACAGGCCGACATCGTCATCACCACCGCGCTGATCCCCGGCCGCCGGGCGCCGACGCTGCTGCCGGAAGACACCGTGCGCGCCATGAAGCCCGGCTCGGTGGTGGTCGACCTGGCCGCCGCGCAGGGCGGCAACTGCCCGCTGACCGAAGCCGACCGCGTGGTCGTCAAGCATGGCGTCACGCTGGTCGGCCACACCAACCTGCCGGCGATGGTGGCGGCGGACGCCTCCGCCCTCTACGCCCGCAATGTGCTGGACTTCCTCAAGCTGATCATCGACAAGGATGGCGGCCTCGCCATCAACCGCGCAGACGACATCGTGGCCGCCTGCCTGTTGTGCCAGGCCGGCCAGTTGGCGCGTGCTCCCGCCGCCACGAGCACCGCCAAATAACCCAGGAGACCGCGGCAGGCGCAAGCCCTGCCGCGCGTGGCGATTTCATTTCTGTTTCAAGGAAAGCTTCATGCAACGCAATATGCTCCGCGCCAAGCTGCACCGCGCGACGGTCACCCAGGCCGATCTGGACTACGAAGGCTCGTGCGGCATCGACGAGGACCTGCTCGACGCCGCCGACATGCGCGAGTACGAAAAGATCGAGCTCTACAACGTCAACAACGGCGAGCGCTTCTCGACCTACATCATCAAGGGCAAGCGCGGCTCGGGCGAAATCTCGCTCAACGGCGCCGCCGCGCGCCGCGCGCACGTGGGCGACAAACTGATCATCTGCACCTACGCGCCGATGAACGAGGAAAAAGTCGCCAACTACAAGCCCAAGATCGTGCTGCTCGGCGACGGCAACCGGATCAAGGAAATCAAGGCAGTCTGAGCGCCGGCGGCGCGCCGCGCACCCCGGCCGCCGCCATCGGTACCGACCGGGACGTCATCAGGAGGAGCAACATGGAGCTGGTCAATCACACGGTGATCAACCTGATCATCTTCGTGCTGGCGATCTACGTCGGCTACCACGTGGTGTGGACGGTCACGCCGGCGCTCCATACGCCGCTGATGGCCGTGACCAATGCCATCTCCGCCATCATCATCGTCGGCGCCATGCTCGCGGCGGGCCTGACGCAGACCGGACTGGGCCTCACCATGGGCGTGGTGGCGGTGGCGCTGGCGGCGGTCAACGTGTTCGGCGGCTTCCTGGTCACGCAGCGCATGCTCGAGATGTTCAAGAAGAAGGCGACCAAGGCCGGCAAGAACGGGGAGGCCCAGTCATGAGCATGAACCTCGTCACCCTGCTGTACCTGCTGGCGTCGGTCTGCTTCATCCAGGCGCTCAAGGGCCTGTCGCACCCGGGCACGGCGCGGCGCGGCAATGTGTTCGGCATGAGCGGCATGGCGATCGCGGCGGTCACCACCATCGCGCTCATCTATAAGCTCAAGGCCGAGATGTTCGCCGACACCGAGAGCGGCACGGCCACGGGCTTTCTGCTGATCTTCGCCGGGCTGGTGGCGGGCGGCGGCATCGGCGCCTACGTCGCGCGCACGGTCGAGATGACCAAGATGCCCGAACTGGTGGCGGCCATGCACTCGCTGATCGGCCTGGCGGCGGTCTGCATCGCCGTCGCGGCGGTGGCCGAGCCCGCGGCCTTCGGCATCACGCTGGCCGGCGACAACGTGCTGCCGCTGGGCAACCGCGTCGAGCTGTTCATCGGCACCTTCGTCGGCGCCATCACCTTCTCCGGTTCGGTGATCGCCTTCGGCAAGCTGTCGGGCAAATACAAATTCCGCCTGTTCCAGGGCGCGCCGGTGCAGTTCGCCGGCCAGCACATGCTGAACCTGCTGCTGGCGCTGGCCATGCTGGGCTTCGGCGTGCTGTTCTTCCTGTCCCAGAGCTGGCTGCCGTTCATCATCATGACGGCCATCGCCTTCGCACTGGGCGTGCTGATCATCATCCCCATCGGCGGCGCCGACATGCCGGTGGTGGTGTCGATGCTGAATTCCTACTCGGGCTGGGCCGCGGCGGGCATCGGCTTCTCGCTGAACAACCCGATGCTGATCATCGCCGGCTCGCTGGTCGGCTCTTCCGGCGCGATCCTGTCGTACATCATGTGCCGGGCGATGAACCGGTCGTTCTTCAACGTGCTGCTGGGCGGCTTCGGCTCGGAAGCGTCGGCCGGGGCCACGGCAAGTGGCGACGGCCAGCAGCGCGCCGTCAAGTCGGGCTCGCCGGACGACGCCGCCTTCCTGCTGGGCAACGCCGAGACCGTCATCATCGTGCCCGGCTACGGCTTGGCGGTGGCACGCGCGCAGCACGCCCTCAAGGAGCTGACCGAGCTGCTGGCCGAGAAAGGCGTGACGGTCAAGTACGCCATCCATCCCGTCGCCGGCCGCATGCCGGGCCACATGAACGTGCTGCTGGCCGAGGCCGAGGTGCCGTACGACCAGGTCTTCGAGATGGAAGACATCAACAGCGAGTTCGGCCAGGCCGACGTGGTGCTGGTGCTGGGCGCCAACGACGTGGTCAACCCGGCCGCCAAGAACGACCCGAAATCCCCCATTGCCGGCATGCCGATCCTGGAGGCCTACAAGGCCAAGACCATCATCGTCAACAAGCGCTCGATGAACGCCGGATACGCCGGGCTGGACAACGAGCTCTTCTACATGGACAAGACCATGATGGTGTTCGGCGATGCCAAGAAGGTGGTCGAAGACATGGTCAAGGCGGTGGACTGAGCGCCGGCCCGCGTTCGCCCATCGCTGACGGGCGTCAACTCCCATGCGGGACATGACGCAATCCGCTTGCCCCCGGCGTCGGCAGGCAGTAACTTAGTGCAATTGGGCAACGCCGGCCAGCCAGGCCCGGCACTGCCGCCCGCCTTCTCCGATTTCCTCCGACGTATGCAACAGGACAACGCCCTGCCGGTCTATTTCCACCCGACCCTCACCGTGGTGGTCGACGACAGCCAGTCCTTTGTCGAAAGCCTCGGGTTCCAGATGGACCCGTCCCGCGCGATGCTGGCCTTCAACGATCCGGAAGAGGCGCTGGCATGGCTGCGCCAGTGGCACTCGCTACGCATGCCCGGCTTCCTGCCGGTGCGCGTCACCCATGACGACCTGACCTTCTCCACCGAGCGCCGCACCATCCAGCTCGACGTCGACCGCGTCTACCGCCAGATCCACGAGGTCAACCGTTTCCTGCAGCCGTCCGTGATCGTGGTGGACTACAGCATGCCGCGCATGAATGGCCTCGAGTTCTGCGCCAAGCTCAAGGACCTGCCCTGCATGACGATCCTGCTGACCGGCATGGCCGACGAGAACATCGCCGTGCAGGGCTTCAACGACGGCCTGATCGACCGCTACATCAAGAAGGATCATCCGGCCATGGCCGAGCGCCTGAGCACGGAGATCGAAGCGCTGCAGATGCGCTACTTCAGCAACCTGTCGAGCACGCTGCGCGAACTGCTGTCGCGCCATTCGTTCAGCTTCCTCTCCGATCCGGCGGTCACCAAGCTCGTGCGGGAGCTGGCCGCGCGCTATCGCTTCATCGAGTACTACCTGTACCCGCACCCGGCCGGCGTGCTGATGCTGACCGCCGACGGCCGCGCCACCCTGATGGTGATCGAGACCGGCGCGAGCATGCTCACGCACCTGGAGGATGCCGAGGCCTACGATGCCCCCGAGGCGCTGCTCAAGGGCCTGCGCGAAAAACAGATCGTCCCGTTCTTCTGGCCGGGAGACGGCATGTACACCCACGCCTGCGTCGAATGGGAGCAGTACTGCCTGCCCGCCGAGGTCTGCCAGGGGCGCGAACCGTACTACTACGCATTGTTCGACATGCCGTCGCATCTGCTGCCGGCGCAGATCTACAGCTACACCCAATTTCTTGCCAACTACCGGCAGGATCCGGACGCGCTGACCGGCCGCAAACCGCGCTGATGCGGCCCGCCGATTCCTTTTGCAGCGCGTTGCTCCACGTTGTGTGGACCCTGTTCGGCAAGTACAATCGATTGCGTCATCCGATGACCATGACGTCAGAGCATGGGACGAATGATGGCCATGATGCCTGCGGCATCGTGGCGAACGAGGGCATCGGCAAGATACGGCGCCCCGGGGTTGTTACTGTGCGGGATTCTCCTTGAGAGACGATTTGGGTTGCGACAGCGGGGCGCGCGCGGAATAGGCGTGCGCCATGGATATCAGGGGAGTGCATCGCTCCAGTCTGTTTGCGGTCACGCGACGCCCTTGACCACGCTGTCGGTCCGGTAACGGTGGACGCCGTCTGCCGTGGCTCCGACCGGGCCTCTCCTCCAATCATCTCGAAGCGGGTTCGGGCGCGAGGCGCCCAGGCCGTCGCGCGCCGCGCGCGGCCGGCTAACGCCGGACACGCTTTTACGACTGATGCAGCGGCATCCCCTGCCCGACGGGCAGCAGGCCGCCAGACCGGGACCGCAGTGCGGTTCCGGGTGCATGGTAGTGGAGTGAGCTTCCCGCTGGATGGACGTTTCTCCTGAAGTCTCCGGCAAATTCGCACCGTGTACTCTCCCAACCAAATCGATCCGGCAGTCAGCTTCCGCAACTCCCAGGGTCAGCAGGTTCGCGGCACCATCATCACGCTGCAGCGGCGCGCCCTGGTGATGGAGGTCTACAACCCCTATTCCATCGTGCAGGTCAGCGAGGTCCTCTCCGACCTGGCCATCAAGATGGGCACGCGCCAGGCCTACATCGGCAAGGCGGTGGTGGTCAGCCTGGTCAACACCGGCCTCACCGCCGTGGTGTCCGTCACCCTGACGGAAGAATGGCGCGGGCTGGCCGATGTCCAGGACAGCCCCAAACTGGTCGGCGACGAAGCCCGGGCGTTCGTCCAGGACTGGGAAGAGCGCTTCCGCATCCGGCACAACTACCAGATCGTCGTCAATGAAATGCGGGCGTTCCTGGCCGAAGTGTCGCGCTGGGTGGAACAGGTTGACCTGTCCGAATCGCTGCCCAAGGACGGCCACGGCAAATTGCGCATGGACGTGTTCCAGGAGCTGGCCGAGCCGATCATGTACAAGATCAAGCACTACCTCGACTGGCTCGAATCGGAGGCTGCCAAGGTGGAGCCGGAGCTCGCGCCGTCCCACCGGACATTCGCCCAGACGGCGTTGCACCCGCTGCTGCTGCGCGCGCCCTTCGTCTATCGCACCTACACCAAGCCGCTCGGATACGCCGGCGATTACGAGATGGTCAACCAGATCCTCTCCGATCCCCGCGAAGGGCCGAGCACCTACTTCCAGATCGTCAACGCCACCTTCCTGAGCGCCGCGGTGGCGCGCGCGCACCGCAACCGCATCGATATCCTGGTCAACTATCTCGGCGAGCTTGCGGCCCGTGCGCAGGCGGCCGGGCGCCGGTTCAAGGTGCTGAACGTCGGATGCGGCCCGGCCGCGGAAATCCAGCGCTTCATCCGCGAACACCCCGAGCCGGACCGGCTCGCGTTCCGGCTCGTCGACTTCAGCGAGGAAACCCTCGAATACACGCGCAAGGAGATGGATGGCGTACAGCACGCGGCCAAGAAACAGGTGGACATCGAGTTCGTGCACGAATCCGTCCACCAGTTGCTCAAGCGGCGTGTGGCGCCGGGCACGCCCGAGGCGGGCGAATTCGATGCGGTGTACTGCGCCGGCCTGTTCGACTATCTGTCCGACAAGGTGTGCAGCCGGTTGCTGGCCTACTTCGCCGCCAGCACACGCCAGGGCGGCACCGTGCTCGCGACCAACGTGCACAGCAACAACCCGGAGAAGCTGGGCATGGAGCACCTGCTGGAGTGGTATCTGGTCTACCGGGACGAAGAGCGCATGACGACCCTGCTGCCGCCGGGCTCGGAGCAGGTCCGCGTCTTCACCGACGATACCGGTGTCAACGTGTTCGCCCACGCCGACGTGGCAGCCATCGCCTGAGAGCGCACGCACCATGATCGCCGCCAACTACCAGGGCTATCACCAGGAGCTGTCCGATCTGCGGCTGGCCTTCAGCCGCAGCGGAGCCGTCACGGGCGTCGTGCTAGTGATGCTCGGCGTGGGGCTCGACTACGGCCTGTATCCACAGCATCAGGTGCTGTTCGGCGTCGCGCGGTTCCTCGTCTCGCTGATGATGCTGACCGTGATGCTCGGCCTCCCCACGCGATGGGGCCGGCCGCGCGTGCAGGCGCTGACGCTGCTGTGGCTCGTGCTGCCGCAGCTCATGATCGTCTGGATGATCTGGTACACCGATGGCGCCGAATCGCTGTATTACGCGGGGCTCAACCTGGCGATCTTCGCGGTCGGCATCGTCATGCCGCTGGGGTTCCTGCAGACGGTGCTGTTCGGGGCCTTCACGTACATCATCTGGGTCATCGCCTGCGTGATGCACGCCGGCGGCATCCAATCGCGCGGCACGTTCATCGTGCACTCGCTGTTCATCCTGTTTTCGGTCGTGGCCAGCGCGGTCTACACCTACTTCAACGAACTGGGCCGATTCCAGCTCTTCCAGCTGAAAGAGGAACTGGCCGAAAAGAACGAGCAGCTGGAAGCCATCAACCACAGCCTCACCGAGATCAAGGGGCAATTGCTGCAGCAGGAGAAGATGGTCGCCATCGGCACCCTGTCGGCCGGCCTGCTGCACGAGATCAACAACCCCGTCAACTTCTGCCTGATGGCGATCGCGGTGGCGCAGGAAGACAGCACCGCCAAGGCCAGCCCGATGCTGCTCGAATGCCTGGCCGACGCCAAGGAAGGCATGCAGCGCGTCCAGCACATCGTCTCCGACCTGAAGACCTTCGCCTACCGCAGCCCCGAGAAGGGCGTGGCCGACACGCCCTTCCTGGCGGAAAAGGCCATCGATTCGGCCATCCGCCTGACCAGCCACGAGCTGCGCGGCGTGGAAGTAAACCGCCAGTTGCCGCCCGACACGCTGGTGCGCGGCGACGAAGCCGCCATCATCGGCGTGCTGATCAACCTGCTGTCCAATGCCGCGCTGGCGATGCACAAGGCGCAGCGCGAGCACCCGTGCATCGACATCTCGGCGGAGTGGCACAACGGCCGGCTGTACGTGGTCGTCAAGGACAACGGGCCCGGCATCGCGGAGAAGAACCTGTCGCGCGTGTTCGAGCCGTTCTTCACCACGCGCGAAGTCGGCAAGGGCCTGGGACTGGGCCTGTCGATCAGCTACAGCGTGATCCAGCACCACGGCGGGACACTCTCGGTGGCCAGCCTGGAAGGCGAATGGGCACGCTTCACCTTCGATCTGCCGCGCGCGGAATAGGAGCGAGCATGGACGCCACGCCCGACACCGGCCCGACCATCCTGTATGTGGACGACGAGCAGCAGGCCTGCAAGTGGTTCACGCGCATGGTCTCGGCCAGCTACAACGTGCTGACGGCCAACAGCGTGGAAGAAGCCAAGGCGGTACTGCGCGACGCGCACGACCGCATCGGCGTGGTGCTGACCGACTTCCGCATGCCCGGCGGCGACGGCACCGAGCTGCTGCGCTTCATCGACGCGGAATACAGCGACATCGCCGCCATCCTCGTCACCGCGTACGCCGACAAGGATCTGCTGATCCAGGCCGTCAACACCGGGCGGGTCTTCAAGATCCTGGAGAAGCCCTACCAGCCGGAGGACGTGCGGCGCTCGCTGCAGGAGGCGCTGGCACTGCGCCAGGACCGCCTGCTGCGCACGCAGCGCTTGATGGCCATCGACGAGACGCTGGCGTTTCTCGCCCACGAACTGAACACCCCGCTGGCCGCCATCGCCAACTTCGCGCGCGGCATCCGCATGC
Source organism: Ralstonia nicotianae (assembly GCF_018243235.1). Lineage (NCBI taxonomy): Bacteria > Pseudomonadati > Pseudomonadota > Betaproteobacteria > Burkholderiales > Burkholderiaceae > Ralstonia > Ralstonia nicotianae. Next base: position 710,584 of record NZ_CP046674.1, on the reverse strand, counting down.
GCGTCGACCAGACCGAGCCGGCCCCGGACACGCTGCCCGGCATCGGCCGCGCCGCCGACCGCGTGCAGGACAACGCGCGCTACTGCCTGTCGGTGCTGTCGACCTTCCTGAATTCGGTGCGGCACGCGCACGGCAAGTCGGAAGCGGCGTCGGCATCGGCACCCAGCAGCGCAGCCGGCCTCATCCGCTCGCTGCTCGACACCTATCCGTTCACCGCGGTGCAGCGCGATTGGGTGTCCTACCGGATCGAGCGGGACTTCCCGATCCTGACGCTGCCCAACTGCGTGATGCTGGTGCTGTCGTCGCTGACCAGCAACGCGCTGCACGCGCTGCGGCATACCGAGGCGCCACGGCTGGAGATCGTCGCCGCGGGCGCGGCGGCGCTCAACGGCACGCCCGGTGCCGGCCATACGATCCGCATCGAAGACAACGGCCCCGGCATCGCGCCCGACATCCTGGCGCGGCTGACCATCGACCCCGTGACCACGCGCGCCGAAGAAGGCGGCAATGGCATGGGCATGATTTTCTGTACGCGGATCATGCAGTCGTTCGGAGGCGGGATCGCCATCGATTCCGCCCCGAGCGCAGGCACGCGCGTGACCCTGACGTTCCCATGAACCGAGCGATACCAGGCACCACGCCGTACCTGATCCGCGTTTTTGCTAAGAGGAGTGATGGATGACCAACCCCGGGGACAATGAGCCCAAGATCCTGTATGTGGACGACGAGACATTGGCGCTGACCTATTTCGGCCGTGCCATCGGTTCACTGGCACCGGTCCTCACCGCCACCTCGGTCGAAGAAGGCAAGCGCATGCTCGACGAGCACGCCGCCACGCTGGGCGTGCTGGTGTCGGACCAGCGCATGCCCGGCGAACTCGGCAACGAGCTGCTGCGCTACGCGCGCGAGCGCTATCCGCACATGGTGCGTATCCTGACCACCGCCTACTCGGAAATCGAGGACACGGTGGAGGCGGTCAACCAGGGGCAGATCCACCGCTACATCAAGAAGCCGTGGGACATCACCGCCCTGCGGGTCGAACTCAAGCAGGCGCTCGAGTTCGCCGACCTGCGCCGCGAGCGCGACGCCCTGCTTCGCGAGAAGATGACGGTGCGGCAGAGCCAGACGCTAACCCATCGCATCGGTGCGCTGCAGACGCTGTACCTAGCGGTGTCGGGGCTGTCGTCGTTCAGCGCAGTCAACGACTACCTGCGGGCCGCCGCGGCGGTCGGCCTGCACGCGCTGGAACAGCCCGACTGGACACTGAAGGACTACACCGAACTGGTCGGCGAGGAAAGCCTGCGTACCGGCGAGTTCAGCAACGCCGTCCGGCAGGCGTACCAGGATCTGTCGACGCGCTTCGACGCCAAACCGCCCGCGCAGGCGCTGGAAGTCCTGGCGGAGGTGCTGCACGGCAAGGTCTCGCCGGCCGACGCAAGCGCGGCGGCGGTCGTGGATCTGGCGACGCTGACGGAATTCCTGGAGGCATCGTCGACGCACCGCGTCTCGACGGCGCATGCCGAATGGCTGGCCTTCCTGCTCTGGCTGGACGGCAAGGGCTGGTCGGTCACCGCCGAGCGCGATGGCGCCACCATCAAGCTGCGCCTGGTCGACAACCAGTCCCAGCTCACCCCCGCCCAGCTCGCCGCCTGGATGGAGCACTTCCAGGAGCAGCAGCAGGCCGCCTGACCGGCCACCCCGCGGCGCCGGCGCTCAGGATGCGTCGGCGCTGCCGCTGTCGGGCGACGGGGCGGACTCGCCCGCCGGACGGTCGCGCATACCGCCCTTGACCATCTCGAACCGGAACAGCCGGCATTCGATGTTGCCGTTGTACAGCGGCGTGCGCTGCGACTCCTTGAGCCGCATCCGGCGCGGCATCGACAGGTCGCCGGTGAAGACGAACGCCTGCCAGCCGGCAAACTCGCGCTTAAGCGTACCGGCGAAAGCCTGCGCGAACTCGTTGGCCGCGGCTTCCTCGCGCGGATCGATGACCGGCGCGGGCTCCGGCTGGCGCAGCTCGCGCGACGGACGGCGCGGGTCATCACGCCCGGCCCCCATCGCCCGGCTGGCCCGCTCGAAGACGGTGCCGTCCTGATCCCCGGTCTCGCCTTCCGGACCGCGGCGGCGCGAGCCGTGCGCACCGCGCACCACGATCCGCTCACCATACGGCGGATTCATCAGCAGCACGCCCGGCGCCTCGAACGGCGGCTTGCCGAAGCGCGCATCGACCTGCTTGAGCACCGGCTCGCCCGGCAGCCCCGCGCGGCGCCAGTTGGCGGCCGCATAGGCCAGCATGTCGGTGGAGATGTCGGCCCCCGCGATCAGCGGTGGGCGATGGCGCATGGCCGCGCCGGCGGCATCGGCCGCGGCTTCGCGCAGGCGCTTGAAGCGCTTGGCGTCGTGGTCGCGCATCCATTCGCAAGCGAAGGCGCGCTGGCCGCCCGGCGCAACGCCCAGCGCGCGCTGCGCGGCTTCCACCAGGAAGGTGCCGCTGCCGCACATCGGGTCGTAGAACGGTTGGCCCTGGGCACCCGTCCAGCCGGTCAGGCGCAGGATGCCGGCAGCCAGGTTCTCCTTGAGCGGCGCCTCGCCCTTCTCCTGGCGCCAGCCGCGCTTGAACAGCGGCTCGCCGGTGGTGTCGAGATAGAGCGTGCAGTCGGTCTCGCTCAGGTAGGCGTAGATGCGCACGTCGGGCGAGACGGTGTCCACGCTGGGACGCGCGCCGGCACGCTGGCGGAAGCGGTCGCAGATGCCGTCCTTCACGCGCAGCGCAACGAAATTCAGGCTCTGCAGCGGTGACTTGTGCGCCGTCACGTCCACCCGGATGGTCTCGTCGGGCGAGAAATGGTCTTCCCAGCGCTGGGCGGCGGTCAGGCTGTAGATGTCATCTTCCGAGCGGTAGCCGCGCGCGCCGAGGCGCATCAGCACCCTGCTGGCAATGCGGCTGTGCAGGTTGACGGCGTAGGCCGCGCCCTGCGCGCCGAAGAAGTGCACGCCGCCCGGCACGGTACGGCCGACCTCGAACGCGGCCAGCTCGTCCACCTCGGGGCGGATGGCGATTTCGGCCAGCTCATCGGCCAGCGCCTGTTCCAGCCCCCGGGGGCACGGTGCGAAGTAAGCGATCGGCATCGGACAAACAGAAACAGAAGATCAGAACGGCTTGACCACGACCAGGATCGTGATCGCCAGCAACAGCAGCACCGGCAGTTCGTTGAACCAGCGGTAGAACGTGTGCGAGCGCTTGTTGGCGCCCGCCTCGAATTTGCGCAGCAGCACGCCGCAGCCATGGTGGTAGCCGATGGCCACCAGCACCAGCGCCAGCTTGGCATGCATCCAGCCGTTCGGCGGGACCAGGCCGATGCGGTAGCCGAGGAACAGCCACAGCCCCAGCACGATCGCGACGATCGCCAGCAGGGTCGTGAAGCGGAACAGCTTGCGCGCCATCAGCAGCAGGCGCGTGACGGCCGCGGGCTGGGTTTCCATCGCCAGGTTGACGAAGATGCGCGGCAGATAGAACAGGCCGGCGAACCACGACGCAACGAAGACGATGTGAAAGGCCTTGACCCAGAGCATGCGGCGATCCTTGTGAGGAGAAAGCGTTGTGGACATGGCGCACGCTGCCCGCGCAGCGTGCGCGACGGTATCAGGTGCGGATCTCGCCGTGCCCGAACACCACGTACTTGAGTGACGTCAGCCCCTCCAGCCCGACCGGCCCGCGTGCGTGCAGCTTGTCGTTGGAGATGCCGATTTCCGCGCCCAGGCCGTACTCGAAGCCATCGGCAAAGCGCGTGGAGGCGTTGATCATCACGCTGGCCGAATCGACTTCGCGCAGGAAACGCATGCCGGTCGAGTAGTTCTCGGTGACGATCGAATCGGTGTGCGCCGAACCGTAGGTGTTGATGTGCTCGATGGCGGCGTCCACGCCGTCGACGGTGCGGATCGACAGGATCGGCGCCAGGTATTCGGTATGCCAGTCGGCCTCGGTGGCGTCCTTGAGCCCGCTGAAGCCGGCGGCCTCGAGCGTGGCGCGCGTGTCCGGACAGACGCGCAGCTCGACGCCCTTGTCCTGGTAGATCCTGGCCAGCGGCGTCAGCGCACGCGCGGCGACCTCGCGCGCCACCAGCAGCGTTTCCATCGTGTTGCAGGGCGCGTAGCGCTGCGTCTTGGCGTTGTCGCAGATGCGCACGGCCTTGTCGATGTCGGCGTCCACGTCGATATAGACGTGGCAGATGCCGTCGAGGTGCTTGATCATCGGCACGCGCGCTTCTTCCATCAGCCGCGCGATCAGGCTCTTGCCGCCGCGCGGCACGATCACGTCGACGTATTCCGTCATGGTGATCAGCTTGCCGACCGCCGCGCGATCGGGGGTCGCCACCACCTGCACCGCAGTGGCGGGCAGGCCGGCGTCCGCCAGCCCTTCCTCGATCAGCGCCGCCAGCGCGCCGTTGGATTCGATCGCCTCCGAGCCGCCGCGCAGGATGGTGGCGTTGCCCGATTTGATGCACAGCGCCGCCGCATCGACCGTCACGTTCGGGCGCGACTCGTAGATGATGCCGATCACGCCCAGCGGCACACGCATCTGGCCGACCTGGATGCCGGTCGGGCGGAACTTGACGTTGCTGATCTCGCCGATCGGGTCCGGCAGCGCGGCGATCTGCTCGAGGCCGGCCGCCATGGTCTCGATGGCGCGGTCGGTCAGCGTCAGGCGATCGATGAAAGCGGCATCCTGGCCATTGGCGCGGGCACGCTCGACGTCGCGCGCGTTGACGTCCTTCAGGCGGGCCGCGTCGCGGCGGATGGCGGCGGCAAGATGCAGCAGCGCACGGTTCTTCTGCGCGGTGCCGGCGCGAGCCATGCCGCGCGAGGCGACACGTGCCTGGCGGCCGACCAGCGCCATGTATTCGTTGACGTCGAACTGCTTCATGATGATCGCGACCGGCGGGACGCCGGCAATTCAGGGTGAGGACAAATCGGGGCCTCGCGGCCGGTGAATGCGGGCGGCTACACGGGAACCGGCAGGCTGTGCGGCCGCGCGATGCGCATGGCCAGCTGCAGCAGGCCGTCCCATGGCTCGGCGGGCAGCGACGGCTCGCGCAGGCCCTTGACCTGCCGGTCCAGCCTGGCCGCCATCTGCAGCGCCGCCTCCAGCTCTGGCTGCGACAGCCGCTGCACCGCCTGCGGCACCAGCCGCTCGCGTGGGCCCCAGACCCGCAGCTCGCGCAGCATCGAGGCCATCGGCTTGCCCTGGGCCGCGCCCGAGGCGATTTTCGATAATACGCGAATTTCCTCGGTCAGCGTCCACAGCACCAGCACGGTGGCCTCGCCCTCGCCGCGCAGGCCTTCGAGCATGCGCACCAGGCGCGGCACGTCGCCCGACAGCATCGCCTCGGACAGCTTGAAGACGTCGTAGCGCGCCACGTTGAGCACCGCGTCGTGCACGGCATCGAAGGACAGCACGCCGGGCGGATGCAGCAGGCCGAGCTTCTGGATTTCCTGGTGCGCGGCCAGCAAGTTGCCTTCCACGCGGTCGGCGATGAACTGCAGCGCGCGGCGGCCGGACTCGCCCGCTTCCACGCGCTGCTGCTGGCGGGCCAGGCGCTCGCCGATCCAGCCGGGCAGCTTGGCGCGGTCCACCGAATCGACCTTGATCGACACGCCCGCGCCCTCCAGCGCCGCGAACCACGCCGACTTGGCGGTGGCAAAGTCCAGCCGCGGCAACGTGATCAGCGTGACGGTGTCGGCAGCCGGCCCCGATGGCGTGCCCGCCGCCAGCGCGCGCAGCGCCTCGCCGCCGTCCTTGCCGGGCTTGCCGGAAGGAATCCGCAGCTCAACGATCTTGCGGTCGCCGAACAGCGACATCGACTGCTGCGCCTCCGTCACGCGCGACCACGAAAAGCCGCGCTCGACCGTCATCACCTCGCGCTCGGAGAAGCCCTGCGCGCGCGCCGCCTGGCGCAGCGCATCGACGGCCTCCAGCACGAGCAGGTGCTCGTCGCCGTGCACCACGTACAGCGGCGCCAGGCCCTTGGACCCGGCCTGCTTCAGGTGGCCTTCCAGCGCATCGAGCCGCAGTTGCATGGCGATCGCACCGTCCCGAGTGGCTTACGACGGCAGCCTGACGGAGGCAAGCCGCCGCACCAGCTGGTTGACGATGTCGCCCTGCATGTCGCGGTAGAGCGCAGCCTCTTCGTAGTCCTTCGCCAGCACCTGCGTCTCGTTGTACGACAGGTCGCGGAACAGGGTGATCTCCGACGGCGGGATCAGCAGGTTGTCGTGCGCGTCGCGCAGCTGGAAGCTGAAGCGGTAGGTGATGCGGTACTCGCGCACCACGCCTTGCGGCGTCAGCGACGAAATCGTCTTGACGCGGTTCTCGCTGAGCACGTCCAGGAAGGCATCGGCATCCTGCTTGTCGGAGACGACCACCGTGTCCGAGCCGTTGTCGATCAGCCGGCGCAACTGCGCGCGCATCTGCGAGTTCTGCGGCAGGTTGATGTATAGCCGCTTGAAGGCGAAATCGTTGTTGCCGCGCAGGTGAAAGCCGCAAGCGGACAGCAGGCCCGCCGCCGGCAGCGCAGCGGCCAGGGCGAGAACGAAACGGCGACGAGACGGCATAACCATGCGTTCCTTGCGTTCGATGCGGATGGGCGGCGCTCAGGCCACCACGTTGACCAGGCGGCCCGGCACCACGATGATCTTCTTGGGCGGCTTGCCCTCGGCAAAGCGATGCACGGCCTCATCCTTGGCCGCGATCGCCTCGATGGCGGCGCGGTCGGCATCGGCCGGCACCACGATGCTGCCGCGCACCTTGCCGTTGACCTGCAGCACGAGCTCGATCTCACTCTGCACCAGGGCGCCCTCGTCGACCTGCGGCCAGGGCGCGTCGAGCAGACCGCCGTAGGCACCCGCGTAACCGAGCTCCTGCCACAGCACATGCGTGATGTGCGGCACCACCGGATACAGCACGCGCAGCAGGATGCCCAGGCCCTCACGGCGCGCATCCGCGCCGGCGTCCTTGGCGCCTTCCAGCGCGTTGAGCATCTTCATCGCCGCCGAGACGACGGTGTTGTACTGCAGGCGCTCGTAATCGTAGTTGGCCTGCTTGAGCACGGTGTGCAGCTCGCGGCGCAGCGCGCGATCGGCATCCGTTGCGCCGTTGACCACGCCGTTGCCGTGGCCGGCACGGATGGACTCCGCATGCGCCACGCCAAAATTCCACGCCCGGCGCAGGAAGCGCGAGGCGCCCTCCACGCCGGCATCGCTCCACTCCAGCTGCTGCTCGGGCGGCGCGGCAAACATCGTGAACAGGCGCGCGGTGTCGGCACCGTACTGGTCGATCAGGGCCTGCGGATCGATGCCGTTGTTCTTCGACTTCGACATCTTCTCAACGCCGCCGATCACCACCGGCTGGCCGTCGGCCTTGAGCGTCGCGCCGATCGGGCGGCCGCGGTCGTCGGTCTGTACATCCACGTCGGCCGGGTTGATCCACTGCTTCTTGCCGGCCGCGTCTTCGCGGTAATACGTCTCGTTGAGCACCATGCCCTGCGTCAGCAGCTTGGTGAACGGCTCGTCGAACTTGACCAGGCCCAGATCACGCATGACCTTGGTCCAGAAGCGCGCGTACAGCAGGTGCAGGATCGCGTGCTCGATGCCGCCGATGTACTGGTCCATCGGCATCCAGTAATCGTTGCGGCCGTCGACCATGGTGGCGCCGTCCGGGCACGTATAGCGCATGTAGTACCAGCACGAATCGATGAAGGTATCCATCGTGTCGGTCTCGCGGCGCGCAGGCTTGCCGCACGACGGGCACGTGCACTCCAGGAAGCGCGCGTCCTTGGCGAGCGGGTTGCCGCTGCCGTCTGGCACCAGGTCTTCGGGCAGACGCACCGGCAGGTCCTGTTCCGGCACCGGCACCACGCCGCAGCTGTCGCAATGGATCAGCGGGATCGGCGTGCCCCAGTAGCGCTGGCGCGAGATACCCCAGTCGCGCAGGCGCCAGGTGGTTTTCTTCTCACCCAGGCCCTGGGCGGCCAGGTCGGCGGCGACGGCGTCCACGGCCTGCCGATAGTCCAGACCGTCGTACTTGCCGCTGTGGACCAGCACGCCGTGCTCCTTGTCGGCATACCACTCCTGCCAGGCTTCGGTGCCGAACGGCTGGCCCTTCACGTCGATGACCTGCTTGATGGCCAAGCCGTACTTGTTGGCGAAGGCGAAGTCGCGCTCGTCGTGCGCGGGCACGCCCATCACGGCGCCGTCGCCGTAGGTCATCAGCACGTAGTTGCCGACCCACACGGGCACGGCCTCGCCGGTGAGCGGATGCGTGACGGTCAGGCCGGTCGGCATGCCCTTCTTTTCCATGGTCGCCATGTCGGCTTCCATCACGCTGCCATGCTTGCATTCGTCGATGAACGCGGCAAGCACGGGATTGCCCTGCGCGGCATGCGCGGCGATCGGGTGCTCGGCGGCCACGGCGCAGAAGGTCACGCCCATGATGGTGTCGGCGCGCGTGGTGAAGACGTACAGCTTGCCGTCGCCGATCACCTTGCCGTCATCGCCGGGAATGCCGTGCGGGAAGGCGAAGCGCACACCCTCGCTCTTGCCGATCCAGTTCTGCTGCATCAGCTTGACGCGCTCGGGCCAGCCCAGCGGGTCCAGGTCGGACAGCAACTCCTGCGCATAGTCGGTGATGCGCAGGTAGTACATCGGGATCTCGCGCTTTTCCACCACCGCGCCCGAGCGCCAGCCGCGCCCGTCGATCACCTGCTCGTTGGCGAGCACGGTCTGGTCGATCGGGTCCCAGTTGACGGTGCCGGTCTTGCGGTAGGCGATGCCCTTCTCGAGCATCTTCAGGAACAGCCACTGGTTCCACTTGTAGTAGTCGGGACTGCAGGTCGCCACCTCGCGCGACCAGTCGATCGCCAGGCCCATCGACTGCATCTGCTTCTTCATGTAAGCGATGTTGTCGTAGGTCCAGGCGGCCGGCGCCACGCCGTTGTTCAGCGCGGCGTTCTCGGCCGGCATGCCGAAGGCGTCCCAGCCCATCGGCATCAGCACGTTGTACCCCTTCATGCGCAGCTGACGCGTCATCACGTCGTTGATGGTGTAGTTGCGCACGTGGCCCATGTGCAGCTTGCCCGACGGGTACGGCAGCATCGAACAGGCGTAGAACTTAGGCTTGTTCGAGCCGTCGGCGGCGCGCGCGTGTTCGGTCACGCGGTAGGCATCCTGTGCCTGCCAGTGTTGCTGCGCCTGCTGTTCGACCTCGGACGGGGAATATTTGTCTTGCATGATGACGTAGCGCGCCGGAGACCCCGGGGCGATGGCGGCCGCGACGCCAGTGCGCGCAGCCGGGATTGAATGACGATGACGGAAAAGGCCCGATTATACCGTCGCCATGCCCCCGGACCGGAGCATGGCGCACCGCGCGGACAGGCGACGGACCGCCCGGCCGGCGCGCTCGCCCGGCTTACAGGCCGAGCACGTCGTTCATGTCGAACAGCCCTTTCTTGCCCGCCAGGAAGCAGGCGGCGCGTACCGCGCCCTCGGCGTACGACTGGCGGGAATTGGAGCGGTGCGTGATCTCGATGCGCTCGCCCTCGCCGACGAACAGCACGGTGTGGTCGCCGACAATATCGCCGCCGCGCACGGTGGCAAAGCCGATGGAGCCGTTCATGCGCGGGCCGGTCTCACCCTCGCGCGCGTAAACCGCGCGCTCGGCCAGCGTCGTGCCCTGCGCCTCGGCCACGATCTCGCCCATCTTCAGCGCGGTGCCGGACGGCGCGTCGATCTTGTGCTTGTGGTGGGCCTCGACGATCTCGACGTCATAGCCCTGCGCCAGGATCTTGGCGGCCACTTCGATCAGCTTGAAGGTGGCGTTCACACCCACGCTCATGTTCGGCGCCCACACCACGCCGATGGTGGCGCCATAGTCCTTGAAGCTCGCTTTCTGCTCGGCGGTGAAGCCGGTGGTGCCGATGACCACGCCGACACCGAGTTCGCGCGCGATCTCCAGGTGCGCCAGCGTCGCCTCCGGACGGGTGAAGTCGATCAGCACATCGGCCTGGGACAGGCCGGCGCGCAGGTCATCGGTCACGATCACGCCCGTGGCCTTGCCCAGCCTGGCGCCGGCATCCTGGCCCACGGCATCGCTGCCCGCGCGGTCCAGCGCGGCAGCCAGCGTCACGCCGGGCGTGCGCAGAACGGTGTCGATCAACATCTGGCCCATGCGGCCCGAGGCCCCTGCAATCGCGATTTTCATGTGGATCGGAACGAGAAAAGAAAAAACGGTCGGTACAACGGACGAGCGGCGGAACCGGTCCGCCGCTCGCTGGTGGTCATGCTGCCCGCAGGCCGCGCTGCTCAGGGCGAGGTCGTCGCCGGCGGCGGCACGCTGGTGTCGGTGCCGCCACCGCCGGTGCGGCGCTCCGGCAGCGTGACATCCACGGCATTCTTGGCGCCGGCGCTCGACTGCACGCGGTCGCTCATCTCGGCGGACGGAATCGATGGAGCGCGTGTCGCCGGCGCGGCGCCCGCTGCCGCTGCCGCTTCCGCCGCGGCCTTCTTCGGCCGCTTGATGCCGTCGATCTCGGCAATCAGCTCGACCTCGGACGGAAGGTCATCGGCACCCGCCCACTTGGCGAGGCGATCCGCCTCGAACCAGACCGTCAGCTTGCGCTCCTGCACGACGTTGGTGTTGCCGCGCTTGAACGAGAAGACGTAATCCCAGCGGTTACCGTGGAACATGTCGGTCAGGAGCGGCGAGCCGAGCACGTAGCGCACCTGGTCGCGCGTCATGCCTTCCTTGAGCTGCGAAGCCTGCTCGCGCGAGACGAAGTTGCCCTGCACGATATCGATGCGATACGGCGTGATGGCATTGGCGATCTTGCGCGTGGAGTTGTCGTAGGTCGAACACCCGGCCAGCAGCGCCGACGCAGCGAGCACGGCGCCCAGCAGGAGGCTGGTGCGGCGGGCAGCGACGTCGGCAGAACGGACAGGACTGCGCGCAGAGAAAAAGGTCATGAGCGATCGGCCTTCAAACGGTCCCGGAGAACCCGGTACGGAAGCGGGCGGGCGACACTGGCGCGTCAAGCGCGCCTGTCGATAGGACTTTTGCCGCCAAAACCCTTATGATTGGAATATCTGAACATTGTACTCTAGGGAGCCAGGCGCATGCCGAGTCCTGCAGACCTCAAGAACATCGGTCTGAAAGCCACGGTGCCGCGGTTGAAGATTCTCGAAATCTTCCAGACCAGCGAAGAGCGTCACATGAGCGCCGAAGACGTGTACCGCATCCTGCTCGCCGAGCACATGGATATCGGGCTGGCAACGGTCTACCGCGTGCTGACCCAGTTCGAGCAGGCCGGCCTGCTGTCACGCAACAATTTCGAGTCCGGCAAGGCCATCTACGAGCTCAACGAAGGCAAGCACCATGATCACCTGGTCTGCCTCGATTGCGGCCGCGTGGAGGAATTCTTCGACGGCGAGATCGAGCAGCGCCAGCAGAGCATCGCCCGCGCCCGCGGATTCGCGCTGCAGGAGCATGCCTTGTCGCTGTACGGCAATTGCACCAAGGAACCCTGCCCGCACCGGCCCAAGCGCTGACGCAACAGCCGCCTCATCAAAAAAAACGGCCGCATCCACTGCGGCCGTTTTCGTTGGAGGAGCGCGGTGCTGGCATCAGACGGACAGCCGCGACTCATCCTCCTTTTCTGCATCGCCCTTACCGGTCTTGCCGCTCTTGCCGGAATCGTCGGTCAGCATGGGCGGGTGCATCGGCGCGATGGAGGCCTTGCCGGTGTATTCGGCCACCACCTGCTTGAACAGGTTGCGCGCCCACACCAGCATCGGGTGCGTGTTGCGGCTGCGGTGCCACAGCATGTTCAGGCCCAGCACGGTTTCCAGTTCGGACGGCAGCGGGAAGGCGCTGAGGTTGTAGGCCTCGCACACCAGATCCTTCATCAGCGAGTTGACCGTGAAGATCATGTCCGTCTGCGCCGCCACCTCGGCCTGGGTCCGCCATGCATGCACAGTCATGGTGGAGTGGCGCTTCAGGCCGCGCTGCTGCAGCGCGTAATCGAGCGGAATCAGCGACGGCGCCGCGCGGGTGCCGGGGTTGCCCTGCGCGATGAAGATATGCTCGCATTCGAGGTACTGATCGAGCGAGCAGTGATCCTTCAGGACCGGATGGTCCTTGCGCGCGCAGACCCACATGTTGAAGGAGGTCACGACCTCTTCCACGATTTCCGGATGCCGCGTCGGGAACGGGGAGAACGCCAGGTCCAGCTCATTGGAACGCATCGCCGCCACGTCGGCTTCCCACGAGGAGGACTCGGTCAGGCGCACCTGCAGACCCGGCGCCAGGCGCTTGACGCGCAGCAGGAAGCGGTCGAACAGGGCATCGCCCAGCGTGCCGGCGAAGCTGATGTTGAAGGTGCCGGCGGCTTCCAGGGGATCGAACGTGGCGATATCGCCTTCGTTGATCGCCGCCCACAGGTCGAGCATCTCGCGCACCTTGGGACCGAGCTCAAGCGCTTTAGGCGTCGGCGTCAGGCCGTGCGGCACGCGGATGAAGAGGGGATCGTCGAAGATTTCCCGCAGGCGGCCCAGCGAGTGCGATACCGCGGGCGCCGTCATGTGCATCTTTTCCGCGACGTAGGTGGCGTTCCGCTTGCTGAGCAGCTCTACAAAAATCACCAACAGCTTGGTATCGACGTTGACCATGGGACGCTTTGGCTCAGACAGAAGGTGGAAAGGCAGACGTTGCCGAGGCAACGGCCCAGACGCAGCAGGATACGGCGACTGCGTCACAAATGTAGTAATTGTCCAGTGTACGGATTGCCGGACGATTTTCAAAGCGAATTCCAGCAGCCCGTCTGCGAAATTTGCTTAGACGCAAACGTTTTCGTTTCAGTGCATAACAAAGGGCGGCAGGCCGGATCACATCGATCCGCCCCACCGCCCGCGCGAAGAAACCGCTGCATCACTTTGCTTGCACGGCGCCCCGATGGTCCAACCTTGCGCGGCATGAAAAAACGCGCCCGCAGGCGCGTTTTCCCTTTGCGCAAAAGCGCAGGCTTACTTGGCCACCACGCGGGTCATTTCCAGCACCTTGTTCGAGTAGCCCCACTCGTTGTCGTACCAGCTCACGACCTTGATGAAGGTGCCGTCCAGCGCGATGCCGGCTTCGGCGTCGAAGATCGAGGTGCGTGCATCGCCGCGGAAATCCGTGGCCACGACCTTGTCTTCCGTGTAACCCAGCACGCCCTTCAGGGCGCCCTGGCTCTGGGCCTTCATTTCGGCGCAGATCTCGTCGTAGCTGGCCGCCTTTTCCAGTTCGACGGTCAGGTCCACCACGGACACGTCCGAGGTCGGCACGCGGAACGACATGCCGGTCAGCTTCTTGTTCAGCTGCGGGATCACCACGCCCACGGCCTTGGCGGCGCCGGTCGACGACGGGATGATGTTTTCCAGGATGCCGCGGCCGCCGCGCCAGTCCTTGTTGGACGGGCCGTCAACGGTCTTCTGCGTGGCGGTGGCGGCGTGCACGGTGGTCATCAGGCCGCGCTTGATGCCCCACTTGTCGTTCAGCACCTTGGCCACCGGGGCCAGGCAGTTGGTGGTGCAGCTGGCGTTGGAGATGATCGCTTCGCCCTTGTAGGTGCCGTGGTTCACGCCGTAGACGAACATCGGCGTGTCGTCCTTGGACGGCGCCGACATGATCACCTTCTTGGCGCCCGCATCGATGTGCTTCTGCGCGCCTTCCTTGGTCAGGAAGATGCCGGTCGACTCGACCACCACGTCGGCGCCGACCTCGCCCCACTTCAGTTCGGCCGGATCCTTGACCGCGGTCAGGCGGATCTTCTTGCCGTTGACGACCAGCGTATTGCCGTCGACCGACACTTCGCCGTCGAAGCGGCCGTGCACCGAGTCGTACTTCAGCATGTACGCCAGGTAGTCGGGCTCGAGCAGGTCGTTGATGGCAACGACTTCGATGTCCTTGAAGTTGGCGATGGCGGCGCGGAACACCATGCGCCCGATGCGGCCGAAGCCGTTGATGCCGATCTTGATGGTCATGATCAGTCTCCTGATAGCAAAATGAAATCGACGATGGCAACGCGGCACCTCAAGGGTGCCGCGCGGTAACTTGTCAGACAGCCGGAGCGATGACGCTCTTGGCTGTGTTCACCACGTTCTCGACGGTGAAGCCGAAGTGCTTGAACAGCACGCCCGCCGGGGCCGACTCGCCGAACGTGTCGATGCCGACGACGGCCTGCACCTGGTACTTCCACCAGAAATCGGTCACGCCCGCCTCGACGGCGATGCGCGGCACGCCGGCCGGCAGCACGCGGGCCTTGTAGGCGGCGTCCTGCTTGTCGAACACGGTGGTCGACGGCACCGACACCACGCGCGCCTGGATGCCCTCGGCGGCGAGGTGCTCGGCGGCGCCGACGGCCAGGCCCACTTCCGAGCCAGTGGCGATGATGACCACGTCCGGGCGCTTGCCTTCGGCCGCATCGCGCAGCACATAACCGCCTCGGGCGATGGCTTCGCGGGTGGCCGGGTTGCGCGCCTGGAACGGCAGGTTCTGGCGGCTGAAGATCAGGCAGCTCGGGCCGTTCTGGCGCGCGATGGCGGCGGCCCAGGCGACGGCGGTTTCAGTGGTGTCGGCCGTGCGCCAGACGTCCATGTTCGGGATCAGGCGCAGGCTGGCGACGTGCTCGATCGACTGGTGCGTCGGGCCGTCTTCGCCCAGGCCGATGGAATCGTGCGTGAAGACGAACAGCGAGCGAAGCTTCATCAGCGCCGCCATGCGCAGCGCGTTGCGGCTGTAGTCGGAGAAGGTCAGGAACGTGCCGCCGTACGGGATGTAGCCGCCGTGCAGCGCGATGCCGTTCATGATGGCGCTCATGCCGAACTCGCGCACGCCGTAGTTGACGTGGTTGCCCCAGGCATCCACGCGCACGGCCTTGCTGCCGCTCCAGTTGGTCAGGTTCGAGCCGGTCAGGTCGGCCGAGCCGCCCAGCAGCTCGGGCAGCACCGGGCCGTAGGCTTCCAGCGTGTTCTGGCTGGCCTTGCGGGTGGCGATGGTCTCGGCCTTCAGCTCGCACTTCTCGATGAATTCGGCGGCGGCCTGCTCGAAGGCTTCCGGCAACTGGCCGCGCATGCGGCGCTGGAACTGCCCGGCTTCGGCCGGATAGCGCTCGGCATAGGCATCGAACAGTGCGTTCCAGGCCTTTTCGAGCGCCTGACCCTGGCCGCGCGCATCCCACGCGTCGTACACGGCCTGCGGCACGTCGAACGGCGCATGCGGCCAGGCCAGCGCCTCGCGCGCGGCGGCGATCTCGGCACCGCCCAGCGGCGCGCCATGCACGTCGTGGCCGCCCTCCTTGGTGGGCGCGCCCTTGCCGATCACGGTGCGGCAGCAGATCAGGGTCGGCTTGTCGGACGTCTTGGCCTGCGCGATGGCGGCTTCCACGGCGGCGACATTGTGGCCGTCGACGGCGCGGATCACATTCCAGCCATAGGCTTCGAAGCGCTTGGGCGTGTCGTCGTTGAACCAGTGGACGACGTCGCCGTCGATCGAGATGCCGTTGTCGTCCCACAGCGCGATCAGCTTGTTCAGACCGAGCGTGCCGGCCAGCGAGCAGGCTTCGTGGCTGATGCCTTCCATCAGGCAGCCGTCACCCAGGAAGACGTAGGTGTGGTGGTTGACGATGTCGAAGCCGGGACGGTTGAATTCCTGGCCCAGCAGGCGCTCGGCCAGCGCCATGCCGACCGCGTTGGTGAGGCCCTGCCCCAGCGGGCCGGTGGTGGTTTCCACGCCCGGCGTGATGCCGTATTCGGGGTGGCCGGCGGTCTTGCTGTGCAGCTGGCGGAAGTTCTTCAGTTCCGACATCGGCAGGTCGTAGCCGGTCAGGTGCAGCAGCGCGTACAGCAACATCGAACCGTGGCCGTTGGACAGCACGAAGCGGTCGCGGTCGGGCCAGTGCGGGTTCGCCGGGTTGTGGCGCAGGTGGCGGCTCCACAGCGCCACGGCGATGTCCGCCATGCCCATCGGCATGCCGGGGTGGCCCGAGTTGGCTTGCTGGACGGCGTCCATCGCAAGCACGCGGATGGCATTGGCCATCTGCTGGGTGGGCAGTGAGGTGATCGAATGGAGGGCGGGAGCGGACATGCGAACCTGCGGCTGGAAGGCGGGAAAAGCGCGATTTTACCAGACAGAGATCACCCGGCCGGGGCAGCTTTGACGTTTGCGGCAAACCGCTGCACCCCCGCCGCCCGCGAGGCTCACCACTCCGCCACGGACCCGTCCGCGTGCCGCCAGACCGGGTTGCGCCAGTCCGGCGCGCTGCGGCTGCGCTCGATGACCAGCGCCTCGTCGATGTCCACGCCCAGTCCGGGCAGGCGCGGCGGCCGGATGTAGCCGCCTTCCAGCGCGAAATCGGCCTTGTTGCGCACATAGTCGAGCAGTTCGGCGCCCTGGTTGTAGTGGATGCCCATGCTCTGCTCCTGCAGCGTGGCGTTCCAGCTGACGAAGTCGATGTGCAGGCAGGCCGCCAGCGCGATCGGCCCGAGCGGGCAGTGCGGCGCCAGCGCCACATCGTAGGCCTCGGCCATGCCGGCGATCTTCAGGCATTCGGTGATGCCACCGGCGTGCGACAGGTCCGGCTGCAGGATCGCCAGGCCACCCGCCTCCAGCACCCGCTTGAACTCGAAGCGCGAGAACATGCGCTCGCCGGCCGCGATCGGCAGGTGGGTCTGCGCGGCCAGGCGGGCATAGCTCTCGGCCTGTTCGGCCAGCACGGGTTCCTCGATGAACAGCGGGTGGTACGGCTCCAGCGCCCGGATCAGCACCTTGGCCATCGGCGCCGACACGCGGCCGTGGAAATCCAGCCCGAACTCGACCGTGTTGCCGAAAGCCGCGCGGATCTCCGCCACGCGCGCCACCGCGGCATCCACGGCGCGCGCGCTGTCGATGATGCCCATCTCCTCACAGCCGTTGAGCTTGAAATGGTCGAAGCCGCCGGCCTGCAGCGCCTTCATGCCGGCGATCACGTCGGCGGGGCGGTCGCCGCCGACCCAGCTGTAGGTGCGCATGCGGTCGCGCACCAGGCCGCCGAGCAGCTCGTACACCGGCACGCCCAGCACCTTGCCCTTGATGTCCCACAACGCCTGGTCGATGCCGGCGATGGCGCTCATCAGGATCGGCCCGCCCCGATAGAAGCCGCCGCGGTACAGCGTCTGCCACAGGTCGTTGATGCGGCGCGGGTCCTGGCCGACGAGGTAGTCGGCCAGTTCGTGCACCGCCGCTTCCACCGTACGCGCGCGGCCTTCGATGACGGGCTCGCCCCAGCCGGCGACGCCCTCGTCGGTCTCGATCTTCAGGAACATCCAGCGCGGCGGCAGGCGGTAGGTGGTCAGTCGGGTGATCTTCATGGGTGGATGGTGCGGTCGGATTGGACGGTGCGGTAAGCCTGGACGAACCGCCGGGCGCGCTCGGCCGTCTCGTCGGCGGCCTGGCCCGGGCGGTACAGATCGCTGCCGAGGCCGGCGCCGATGCAGCCGGCGCTCAGATACTCGGCAAGATTGGCCGGCGTGATGCCGCCGACCGCGAACAGCGGCACCTCCGGCGGCAGCACGGCCTTGAGCGCGCGCACGTAGGCCGGGCCGAGCTGGCCGGCCGGGAAGAGCTTGAGCGCCTGCGCCCCGGCGTCGAGCGCGGCGAAGGCCTCGGTGGCGGTCATGCAGCCGATGCACGTCACGAGGCCCTGGTGAACGGCGGCGCGGATCACCGGCGCATGGGTGTTGGGCGTCACGACCAGCCGGCCGCCGGCCGCGGCCAGCTGGTCGACGTCGGCCGGCTGCAGCACGGTGCCGGCGCCGATCAGGGCGCGGTCGCCGAATGCGCGCGCGGCCAGCCGCACGCTGTCGGCCCAGCCGGGCGAGTTGAGCGGGATCTCGATGGCGTCGAAACCGGCACCGACGAGCGCCTGCGCGTGCGCCAGCACCTCGTCGGGGCGGATGCCGCGCAGGATGGCGATCAGCGGAAGATGGGCAGTCCAGGTCATCGTCATTCGTGATACAGCTGCGAGCGAGCGCCATCGATCAGGATGTCGGCGGCGTTGATGAAGCGCGCCTCGTCGGAGGCGAGGAACAGCGCGGTGTAGGCCACCTCCTCCGGCTCGCCGATGCGCTTGCACGGCAGCAGGTCGGCCTGGCGGCGGCGTTCGGCCTCGGGGTCGGGCGCGGCGGCAAAGCCGGCCTCGGCGATCGGCGTGAGGATCAGCCCCGGCGAGATCGAATTGACACGGATGCCGCGCGCCGCGTACTCGATGCCCAGCGCCCGCGTGAGCCCGATCAGGCCATGCTTGGCCACCGGATACGGAAACGCCCCCGGGATGATCTTATGCCCGTGCACCGAAGCGATGTTGACGATGCTGCCGGCGCCGCGCGCCAGCATGTGCGGCAGCACGGCGCGCGCGCAATGCCATGCGCCTTCCAGGTCGACCGACAGGCAGCGCGCCCAATCCGCCTCGGACAGCGCGAGCGGATCGGAGAAGACATTGATGCCGGCATTGTTGACCAGCACGTCGATGCCGCCGAAGCGCGCGACGCCCGCCGCGACCATGGCATCGACCTGGTCGCGATAGCGCACGTCGGCCTGCACCAGCAGCACGTTGCCGTCGTGGCCGATGGACGCGGCGAAGGTCTCGGCGGCGGCGTCGCGCACCAGCGCATTGACGATCACGCGCGCGCCGTGCCGCGCGAACAGCCGCGCGGTGGCGGCGCCGATGCCCTGCGTGGCGCCGGTCACCAGCGCGACCTTGCCGGCCAGGCGCGGCGGGAAGGATGTCGGAGGCGCCGTCATGTGTCGGTCCGGAAAGGGGTGACGGTGAAGCAATAGTCGCGCCGCAGGCTCTGGCCGGTGGCCAGCACGGTCAGGCCGTGGTCCTGCGGCCGGCCCGGCAGGTTGTGCGCGTTGATGGCGTGGTCGACCGGTTCGAAGCAGAAGACATCCGACCCGGGCGGGGTGTACAGCACGTAGCGCGACGTCGCGGCGACGATCGCCACCGACAGCCGGCGGCCCGGCCAGACGATCTCGGCGCGGCCGCTCCAGCCTTCGAAGCCGTGGTCGATCCCGGCATCGGCCGCGAGTGTCCGCGACGCGCCGAATGCGGCGCAGGGCGGCGGCATCCGCAGCGCGGTCGGCAGATGGTCGGCGGCGGCGTCCCACATCCCGGTCGCGGGCGCGAGCAGCCGCACGTCGGCCGTGCGCGGGAAAAAGGGATGCACGCCCAGCCCGAACGGCAGCGGCTCGCCTTCGTTGCGCACGATCAGCGTCATCCTCAGCGTGTCGGCCGCCAGCACGTAGCGCAACCGCGCGCGATAGCGAAACGGCTGCCCGTGCCCGACCCGCGCGGCCAGTTCGATCCGGTGTCCGTCGTGGGCCACCGGCTGCCAGGGCATGCGCCAGCCGTGTCCGTGCAGGGGATACGGTTCGTCATCGCGAGTGCGCGGGACTTCGACGACACGGCCATCGAACGCGAAGCGGCCGCCGCCGATGCGGTTCGACCAGGGCACCAGCGGATAGCACGCCAGCGCGTTGGGCTCGCGCAGCGCATCGTCGAGGCGGCCGGTGCGGAACACCGGCACCGGCCCGCCGTCGCGCCAGGCGTCGAAGCGCAGCAGGCCGCCGCCCGCGCCGGGCAGCACGTCGGCGCGCAGCACGCCATTGTCAAGCCGGAACACAGGCATCGCCGAACCGCGCCTCGGGCAAACCGCGCACGCCGCCGACCGCGAGCCGGAACACGGCACCGGCCAGCACGTCCTCGGCCAGCCGTCGCGCCGACAATCCGTCGCGGGCGCTGGCCAGGTAGAGCGTATCGAGCGCCGCGCCGCCGAACGCCGGGCAGGTCGGCTGCGATGCGGGCACCGGGTGGTGCGCCAGCACGCGGCCGTCCGGCGCATAGCGCGTGACACGGTTGCCGCCCCACTCGGCGTTCCACAGGCAGCCGTCGGCATCGACGGTCGAGCCATCGGGCGAACCCCGGTGGGCGGTGCCGGCATCCGCGTCGCGCAGATCGGCGAAGACGCGCACGCGGGCGACCGTGCCGGTCTGGCCGTCGTAGTCGCAGGCGTGGATGCGGCGGCTGGGGGTGTCGCACCAGTACATCGTCGTGCCCTCGGGGCTGAAGGCGATGCTGTTGGCGATCGCGATGCCGGGCAGGGCCAGCCGCTGCAGCACGCCCAGCGGCGTGAAGCGGTAGAAGCTGCCCAGCGCCTGCGGGCCGCCCTCGTGCAGGGTGCCGAAGACGTAGTTGCCGGCCCGGTCGGCGCGGCCGTCGTTGATGCGCGTGGCCGGGTTGCCGGCTTCCACATCGACCAGCGGCGTCAGCGCGCCGGTGCGCGCGTCGAAGCGGGCGACCTGCTTGGCCAGGCCGACGATCAGCACGCCCGGCGTCGCCGTCAGCGCGAACGAGCCCACGCGCTGCGGCATCGGCCACTGGCGCTCGCGGCCGGTGGCCGGGTCGTGCTGCCACAGCAGCGATTCCTGGATGTCGGTCCACCACAGCACACCCAGGGCATCGTCCCAGACGATGCCTTCGCCGAGCGTGCAGCGCAGGTCGGAGAGCGGGATTGCAATCATGGTGTCCCCTGCGTCAATCGCGGCCGCCGCGATGCTTGATCTGGTCCACCAGCACCGCCGCCAGCAGGATGCCGCCGCGCACCAGGTACTGATAGAACGCATCGATATTGAGCAGGTTCATCGCGTTCTGCACCGTGCCCATGATCAGCACGCCGACCAGCACCCCGCTGATGCTGGCGCGGCCGCCCATCAGCGACACGCCGCCCAGCACGCACGCCGAAATCACGTTCAGCTCGAAGCCCTGCGCCGCGTTCGGCTGGCCGCTGGTGATGCGCGCGGCCAGGATCACGCCGGCCAGCGCGGCAATCACGCCCTGGACCAGGAAGATCACGATGCGCGTCAGGTTGACGTTCACGCCCGCCAGCCGCGCCGCCTCCGGGTTGCCGCCGATGGCGAGCGTGTTGCGCCCGTACACCGTCTTGTTGAGCAGCACGCCGAACGCCACGAAGCACAGCGCCGCCACCCACACCGGCGTCGGCACGCCCAGCACGATGGTGTTGCCCAGGTCGAAGAACGCCATCTCCGAGACGCCCACCGCCTGCCCGTGCGAGGCGATGAAGGCCAGGCCGCGCACGATCTCCATGGTGGCGAGCGTGGTGATCAGCGCGTTGATCTTCAGCCGGGCGATCACGAAGCCATTGATGCCGCCGATCACCGCGCCGGCCAGCAGGCTCGCGCCGATGCCCAGCGCGATGCTGCCGGTGGCGTTGATGACCGTCGCGCACAGCACGCCGGCGAACGCCACCGTGGAGCCGATCGACAGGTCGAAGTCGCGCGAGGCCAGGCAGAACATCATGGTGCAGGCCACCATGCCGATCTGCGAGACGGACAGCGCCAGGCCGACCATGTTCTGCCACGAGAAGAAGTACTCGACCGACAGCGACAGCGCGGCAAACAGGATGGCGAAGATCAGCGGCAGGCTGAAATCGTCCAGCCGCCTCAGCAGGCGCGTGTTGTTCATGGCCGAGCGGGCCGACGCGGCAAACCCGTCGGCGCGTTGCAGGGGTTGGGACTGGGACATCGGGGGCTCCTCAAGCGGCCTGGGCCGCAACGCATGGGTCGCGCCGCGGCCGCAAGGCCAGGTTCAGCACGGCGTGTTCGGTGGCCTGCGCGCGCGGCAGCTCGCCGGCGATGCGGCCTTCGCTCATCACCAGCACGCGGTCGGCCACGCCCAGGATCTCCGGCAGTTCGCTGGAGATCATCAGCACCGCCACACCGCGCTCGGCCAGCTCGTACAGCACCTGGTAGATCTCGTTCTTGGCGCCGACATCGATGCCGCGCGTCGGCTCGTCGATGATCAGCACGCGCATGCCGTCCTCGGCCAGCCAGCGCGCCAGGATGGCCTTCTGCTGATTGCCGCCCGAGAGCAGGCGGATGGGCTGGTCGCGATGCGGCGTCTTGATGCGCAGCCGGGCGATGTAGTGGTCGGCGGTCTTCGCTTCCTGCCGGTCATCGACGAACAGGTTGAACCCGCCCCAACCCGGGCGCCGGTTGCGCCGGCAGCTGATGTTGATGTTCTCCGACACCGAGCGGCAGCCGATGATGCCTTCCTCCTTGCGGTCCTCCGGGCACAGCACGATGCCCTGGCGAATCGCGTCGGCCACGGCGCGGATGCGGATCGGCTCGCCGTCAAGCACGACGGTGCCGGCGGTCTTGCGGTCGGCGCCGTACACCAGCCGCGCCAGCTCCGAGCGCCCCGCGCCCACCAGGCCGAACAGCCCGACGATCTCGCCGCGCCGCACCGCGAAGCTCGCCGGCTCGGCCAGCTTCGGGCCCATCAGGCCCTCCACCCGCAGCCGGACGTCGCCCGGCGCGCGCGGCCGGTAGCCGAAGATGTCGTCGATCTGACGGCCGACCATCTGGGCGACGAGCTGCTCGCGCGTGACGTCGGCCATCGACCGGAAATCCGCCACCTTGCGACCGTCGCGGAAGATGGTGCAGCCGTCGCATAACGCGAAGATCTCGTCGAGGCGGTGCGAGATGTAGATCAGCGCCCGGCCCTGCGCGCGCAGGTCCTTCACCAGCCGGAACAGGATATCCGTCTCGCGCACCGACAGCGAGCTGGTGGGCTCATCGAGCGCGATCACGCGCGCATCGCGCAGGATCGCCTTGCAGATCTCCACCATCTGGCGCTGCCCGATCGACAGGTGCTTCAGCCTGGCCTTCGGGTCGAGATCGACGCCGATGCGCGCCAGCTGCGCGCGCGTCCACGCCATCGCCTCGCCCTGGCGGATGAAGCCGCCGCGACTGGGCAGGTGGCCGAGCAGCAGGTTGTCCATCACCGTCAGCTCGGGCACCGTCTGCAGCTCCTGGTGGATGACGGCGATGCCCGCCGCCAGCGCCGCCCGCGTGTTCGGGAACGCCACGGGCCGGCCCTCGACGACGATCTGCCCGCCATCGGGCTGGTAGTCGCCGCCGAGGATCTTCAGCAGCGTCGACTTGCCCGCGCCGTTCTCGCCCAGCAGGCCGTGCACGCGGCCGCATTCGATGCCGAACGACACCTCCGACAGCGCGCGCACGCCGGGAAACACCTTGCTGATACCGCGAAACTCAAGAAAGGCCGACATGGCACGTCTCCTTCGTTGCTGCCGCCCGCGGGCTCAGAGGCCCATCTCCTGGCGCACGGCCTTCTCGTTCTCGCGCGTCATCAGGCGGCCGCTGGTCAGGATCAGCGGCTCGGGTGCCTTGCTGGCGGTGATCCAGCTGTACATGTTCATCGAGGTCTCGTAGCCGTGGCGCTTGGGGCTGATCAGCACGGTGCCGAAGAAGCCCGTCTTCTCCGGCTTGGCGAACTCGTTGAGCGCCGACTGGCTGCCGCCGATGCCCACGCCGATGATGTCGGCCGCCTTGATGCCATGCCCTTCCGCGGCGCGCACGGCGCCCAGCACCGCCTCGTCGTTCAGGCCGAAGGCGATCCAGTGCTTGAAGCGCGGGTTCTTGGTCAGCGTGATGTCGGCCGCGTTGAAGGCGGCTTCCGTATCGGTCTTGGCCTGCGGGCTGGTCAGCACATTGGCGGCGGGAAAGCCGGCCTTGGCGAGCGCGGCCACGGCGCCATCGGTGCGCTCCCTGGCGGTCGGCAGCTGATCGTACGCGATGCGGATGGCGCCCACTTCCGACGGGTTCCAGCCGCGCTTCTTCATCTCCTGCGCGATGGCCTCACCCACCTGCTCGCCGATCCTGGTCGCCGAGATGCCCATGTGCGGCACCGCTTCGATCGGCTTGCCGCCGCCGTCGACCAGGCGGTCGTCCACCGTCATCAGCTTGAGGTTGTTCTGCCTGGCCTTGGCCACCACGGCCGGGCCGAGCTTCACGTCGGGCACGCAGATCACGAAGCCCTGCGCGTGCTGCGCGCCGAGGTTATCGATGGCGGTCAGCACTTCGCCGCCGCTGGGCACGCCGATCTTGACCAGCTTGAAACCCTTCTCCTTGGCGGCCTGGTCGGCGAACCTCCATTCATCCTGGAACCACGGCTCCTCCGGCTGCTTGACCAGGAAGCCGATCTTCACCTCTTCGGCCGCATGGGCAAATCCGCCGGCGATGGCGAACAAAGTGGCGGCCGCGATGGCCCGGAACGTACCGCGTCGTTGCTGGTTCATGTCGTCTCCTGATGATGGCCGGCGCCGTCTTCGCGACGCCTGTTCTGCCGTGGATGAAAGCGAGGGCGGCGCTCGCTAGGCCTGCGCTACCTTCAACGTCTGCACCAGGCCGCGTTCGCGCGCGACGGCGATCGCGCCGCAGCCGGCGAGGTGTTCCTGCTGTTCACTGCTGGTCACGGTGACCTTGCCCGAGAAGAAGTCGTCGTCCGACACCAGCACGGCCAGCGCCTCGCGCAGCAGCGGCTTGCCGGTGATGACGAACTGCGTGCCCGGGTTCATGCGGATCGCGCTGCTGTTCTTGAGCGTCAGCAGGTCGGCCCCCAGCACCGCGCCCAGCAGGAAGTTGGCCCGCGCATTGCGCTCGTAGATCGTGAACTGGCCGAGCGTGCGCACCATGAAGCAGGCACGCCCCAGGCCGATGCTGCCGGCGCTGCGGGCGCCGGCCAGCAGCATCTCCGGATCGACCTCGCCGGCGAAGTCGGAATCGAGCGAGTCGGCCAGGATGGTGTTGTGCGTGATCACATGCAGCAGCTCGCCGGCGAGCGTCGTCACGCAGCCGGTGATGCGCTGCTCGGCATCCAGGTGCACGAACTTCGAGTGCGAGCCGGGCAGCACGATCACCGCCGGCTCGGTGATGGACAGCCGCGCGACCAGGCCCATGGTCTCGACCTCCTCGCCGCGCATCATGTCCATCGATTCGATGTTGTGCAGTCCGAGGTTCTCCACCGGATTGCGCACGCCCGGCACGAACCAGATCGGCTTGGCGCACACCTCGGGAATGCCGGCCTGCACCATGCCCGCGGCCAGGTCGCGCAGGCCGGCCGGCGCCGGCAGGTGCGGCACCTCGCACAGGCCGACGTTGGACGTGATCATGCCGGAGGCCAGCACCAGGTCGACCTGGCCGATCCCAAGGCCGGCCTTCTGCAGCGCGGCCTCGATGGTGTCCTGCACGCCGCGCTGCAGCGTCGTCCGGTTGCCGGTGATGGCGGTATCGCGCACGCCGACCTGCCGCGCGGCCTGGCACAGCGCCACATCGTCGCGCCAGAGCGTGACGCGCGTGTTGGTGGTACCCGTATCGATGGTGAGAATGTTCATGCGTGGCATTGCGGAAGAAGAGAGACGCCTGCGCTCAAAACGAGTGGACGATGCCCGCGTAGGCACCGTTCTGGCCCTGGCCCGCCAGCGGCCGGTTGTCGGTGGCCTCCACCGAGAACGCGGCGTTCTTGCTGTTCTGCACACGGCCGTAGGTGGCGTACAGCAGCGTGCGCTTGGAAAAGTTGTAGTTGGCGCCGGCCATGAACAGGGTAGCGTGGCCGCCGCCGTTGTTCACGTCGGTGCGGAAGACCGTGCCGATCAGTGTCAGCGCACGGGTGATGTCATAGGTCGCCCCGATCCAGTAGTGGTTGGCCGCGGACGGCGCGCCCGCCGCCGCATCCGGCGCGTTCAGGCGCTGGAAAGCGCCGTAGAGCTTCCAGGCATCCAGTTTGAGCACGCCGCCCAGCGTCCACTCCTTCGAGAAGTTGTACAGGTCGGAGTAGTTGCCGTTGCCGTCGCGGATCACGTCGTAGATGGCGCGCAGCTCCACGAGCGCATTCGAATAGACCGCCGAGACGCCGTCGCGCCGCGACGCCGTGATCGAGCCCGGCTGCTCGCCCAGCCCCGTCTGCAGGCCGACCTGAAAGCCGCCCCAGGTCGGGCTCTGGTATTCGATGAGGTTGTTCGCGCCCGGCCAGTTGCGCCCGCGCACCAGCGTCGCCGAGCCGATGAACTGCTGGCCGGTCGGGTCCAGGAACCACACGTCGTTGCTGATGAACAGGTTCTTGCCCATCGTCAGCGTGCCCCAGGCCGGGCTCGACAGGCCGGCATAGGCGCGACGGTTGAAGAGCGCGTCGCCGTTGGTGCGGCCCTTGGCGGCGTCGAAGCCCGATTCCAGCCGGAAGATCGCCTGCAGCCCCCCGCCCAGGTCTTCGCTGCCCTTGAAGCCGAACATGCTGGTTCCCCACTGGTTGCCCGCGCCACGCCACAGTGCGCCGGTGCCGCCGTCGGACTTCGCCACGTTGCTGATGTAGTCGACACCCGTGGCCACGCGGCCGTAGAGCGTGACATTGGTCTCGGCAATGGCGGGGGCGGCCCAGCCGGCCAGCGCCGCCGCGCACGCCAGCATCCCGCGAACTGCGGTGGTTCGGTTCATGACGTCTCCTGATGTGATTGTTATGGGGGGGTCCGGCGCCCGGCTGGATCGATCGCGTGCGCACCGACCGCGCCGTCCCCAGGTGCGATTTGTAGTCGGTGCGGCGAGAACGTGGCAAACTACAAATACTTCGCGGTACGTCAAATTTTTCTTAACGAAAAATCATGCCGAGACGCCTCCCTCCCCTCAATGCATTGCGCGTCTTTGAAGTCGCCGGCCGCCATCTGAGCTTCAGCCGCGCCGCCGACGAGCTATGCGTGACCAACGCCGCGGTCAGCCACCAGATCAAGCAGCTCGAAGACCACCTCGGCCTGAAGCTGTTCCGCCGCCGCAACAACCAGCTCACCCTGACCGATGCCGGCGACAACTACCTGCCGCGCGTGCGCGACGCCCTGCGCGCGCTGGAACAGGCCACCGACCTGCTGATGGGCACCGGCGACGCCCCGCTGCGCGTGGCCGTGCCGCCGACCTTCGGCGCCAAATGGCTGGTGCCGCGCCTGTACCGCTTCTTCAACCAGCATCCGCAGGTGCGCGTCGAGGTCTCCACCGCCGACGTGCAGGACCACGGCCAGTTCGATCTCTGCATCGACGACCGCCAGGTCAGCGTGCCCGGCCTGCGCGTCGAGTGGTTCACCGCCACCGATTTCTTCCCGGTGTGCAGCGCCGCTCTGCAGCCGGCCATCCGGATACCGCAGGACCTGGCCGCGCAGACGCTGCTGCACGAGCGCGGCGGACGCCATCTCGCCCACCATCCGACTTGGCAGCAATGGCTCGACGAAGTGGGCGTGCGGCAGATCGAGGCCGCGCATGGCCCCGCGTTCTCCGAAGCGCTGATGGCCATGCAGGCGGCCATCGACGGCCAGGGCGTGGCGCTCGGCCAGGGCCTGCTGGTGGAATACGACATCGCCGCCGGGCGGCTGGTGCGGCCACTGGCGACCGAGGCGTCGCTGCGCCTGTCGTACTACCTGATTCACCCCCACCAGGCCTCCGAGAACCCCGGCTTCGCGCTGTTCCGGCAATGGCTGATCGACGAACTTGCGCGCGGCGGCGGACGCGGACGCCATCCGCAGGCCCCGGTCGAGGTGTTTTGATTTCTTTTTGATTGTGGCGGTGCGTGCGCTCTAAACTAGCTGTCCGGAGTCCCGCCCAGCCGCAGGAGCAGACCATGAGTTTCCCCCGTCCCGCCAACACGCCGTGGCTCGTCCCGTACCTCACGGTGCGCGACGCCGCAGCCGCCATCGCCTTCTACCGCGATGCCTTCGGCTTTGGCGTGCAGGACGCGGTGCATGATCACGGCCGGCCGATCCACGTCGAGATGACGTACCAGGGCCAGCTGATCCTGATGTTCGCACCCAATGGCGCCTTCGGCTCCACGGCCCGGGCACCGGCGGCCGGTGGCTTCGAATGCCCGCAGAGCTTCCACCTCTACTGCGAAGACGTCGACGCGGTGTACCGGCGTGCGCTCGAGCACGGCGCCACCTCCATCATGCCGCCTGACAATGTTTTCTGGGGCGAACGCTACGCTGCCGTGCGCGACCCCGACGGCTATCGCTGGGGCCTCGCCTGTCACCCGGCCGGCGCACCCGCCTGATTCACCACAAGGATGGTCCGATGGGGCTTCCCCGTTTTCATATCGATTCACCGCTTGCCCCCCACACCACTGTCACGCTGCCGGAAAGCGTCGCGCGCCATATCCATGTGCTGCGCCTGGCTGTCGGCGACGATGTCTGCCTGTTCGACGGCTCGGGCCAGGAGTTTCGCGCCCGGCTCGATGCCATCAACCGCCGCGATGCGACCGCCAGCCTGGCCGATGCCACGCAACCCGACACCGAAGCGCGCTATGCCATCACGCTCGCCCAGGGCATCGCCGGCGGCGACAAGATGGACTGGCTGATCGAGAAGGCGGTCGAACTGGGAGTGCACGCCATCGCCCCGCTGCAGACCGAGCGCGGCGTCGTGCGGCTGTCGGGCGAGCGCGCCGTCAAGCGCGTCCAGCATTGGCAGGCACTGGTGCAGGCCGCGTGCGAACAGTGCGGCCGGGCGCGCGTGCCCGCCGTGTCCCCCGTCGTGCCCCTGCGCGACTGGCTGGCGGCGGCCAAGGCATCGGAGCGCGCGCGCGTGATGCTGTCGCCGCGCGGCAGCGAGCCGCTCACGCAATGGGCCGTGCAATCGCGCGAGCGCATCGGCAGTGTCGGCATCGAACTGCTGATCGGCCCGGAAGGCGGACTGTCGCCCGACGAGGAAGCGCTGGCGGAAGCCGCCGGCTACTTACCGCTGACACTTGGCCGACGTATCCTGAGGACAGAATCCGCAGCGCTGGTCGCCGTCTCCGCGCTGCATGCCGTCCTCGGCGAATTCTGACCGCTTGATCCCAACCGGCGGGTCCCCTCTCCCCGCCTCTGACGAAAGGAGCTTCATCATGGGTCTACTCGAATCGGTGCTCGGCCTGGGCGGCAATGACGCCAGCGGCACACAGTCGTCCCTCCTCGGTAACAAGAAGGTGCTGCTGGCCGCCGGCCTGCTGGCCTACCTGGCGATGAAGCATGGCAATGCCGGCGCCGCCGGTGCGCAGCAGGATCAACAAGGCGGCGGCCTGTTCGGCTCGCTCGGGTCGCTGGCCGGCATGTTGGGCGGCGCCGGCGCACTCGGTGGCCTGGGCGGCCTGCTGGGCCAGTTGACCGGCGGTGGCGGCAATACCGATCATGCCGCCGTCGATGCCGCCGCGCCGGGCGGTGTCGGCCCGCTGCAGCAGATCCTGGAGCAGGCCGGCCTGGGCGAGCAGGTCCGCTCGTGGATCGGCAACGGCCAGAACCTGCCCGTCTCGGGCGAACAGATCACCCAGGCGCTGGGCGGCAGCGGCGCGCTCTCCCAGTTGGCCTCGACCTTCGGCCTCAACGAGAATGAAGTCGCCTCGCAACTCGCGGAGATCCTGCCCGATGCCGTCAATCACCTGACACCGCAGGGCACGCTGCCGAACGCCTGAACGCACAGCGCCGCAAACAGAAAAGCCCGCAATTTGCGGGCTTTTTCATGCATTGCCGCTCAAGGCAGCGCCAACGGGCCGGGACGCTCAGGCAAACGAATAGAACACGCGGAACTGCACCTTGCGCTCGCCCCAGAACTCGGCCGCATCGCGGAACACGTCCAGCAGCGTCTCGCGCGCTTCCTTGTCGAACTTGGGCGCGCAGGGCAGGCCCTCCAGTACGATCACGAAGCCCGGCTGCGGGCCGGCCTTGAAGATCATGTCGGTCAGGCAATCGGCCAGCGCATCGAAGTTCTTGCCGAAATGCTTGGGGAACAGGAACTCGCGCGCGATCACGTCGAGCACTTCGCCCTTGGTGGTCGCTGCCGCGCAGTTGGCATAGAGGAAATGCTGGCCCAGGCCGGTCGCCGCCTCGGCCAGGTCGGCCACTCGGAACGCGCGGATCGATTGCACGATATTCGGACGCACCGTCTTGAACAGGTTCATGGCGTCTTCGCGACCTCCGTCGTCCTTCAGATTGGCGTCTTGCGGCATGAGCTTGGCCGCCCCCCCGACACGCGGGCCGAGGGACTGCATCCCAAGCACACCGTCGTACAGGTTCTGCGCCTTGTGCCACGTCTCGCGGGCAACGCGCTCATCGCGAGCGGTGAGCGAGTCGTCCAGCCCAAACATGTTGGTCGTCATCGCTGTATCCGTTGAAAGCTGTTGTAGTGATCTTCCGTGTAGTAGCAATCGTTGGCCGCGCGCTGGTCGCCGCCGCAGATGATGCGTCTGGCGCCACGATTGCGCGCACCGCGCGTCTTCACGGTGTACTCGCGGTAGTAGCCACGCTTTCGTGCCGGCAAACGGCCTTCATAATTGCCAAACGTGGTGCCATCTTTCGCATAAGGAAACGGACCACCCTGCTCGATCTGTACCAGCGTGCGCTGCGCTTCATTGGGCAGGTCCACCGCGGGAATGGTTCCCACCGCCGCCGACATGCCGGTGGTGTCCCGGGCGGCCGCCGCCGTTGGCAGCCCGGCGACCGACAGCGCAAGCATCGCCGCCAGCGCGCCCCGCACCATCGCCTGAGATACGGAGCGGCCGATCCACGCCCCAAGTCGCTTTGTCATCAGCAAGCCCAAACGGGAGAATCACGCCGACCGGTCAGCCCGGCGCAGGTCACAAGCGCATGCGGCCGCCGGATCACGGTCCGGGCAGCTCGATTGCAGCTGAAAGCGAAGCGGCTCAACGCGGGAAATGCTTGCGGGGAGAATGACAAGTCGGGCGACCGCCGGAGACTTGGGGAATCCTTCCGCCCGCGAATCGCGCGCACCAGAACGAGGCTGCCCAACCAGACGTGTGTACGGAAAACCGCTTTTTTGAACCCGTCCGACCTAGCGTAAACCTCATGTGCTCAGAAGCACCCCTTCAGCCCGTAAGGGTACGCTGATCGATGACAACAATCAACCAGCGCCCCCTGCTTGAAGGGTTTTTTGAATCAGGGATTAAGCCTGCAAAGATGTGAGCGCACGCAAACCTTCCAGGCAAAAAAAAGGGAGCGCAGCATCGTGCGCTCCCCTCCTCATGGCGCCCTGCTTCAGCGTTGCGCCTGTGCTGCGGCGTCCACGACAGTCAGTGCCGTCATGTTCAGAATGCGGCGCACCGTGGCCGACGGCGTCAGGATGTGCACCGGACGCTTGGCACCCAGCAGGATCGGGCCGATGGCGATGTTGTTGCCGGCCGCCGTCTTCAGCAGGTTGTAGGCGATGTTGGCGGCGTCGATGTTCGGCATCACCAGCAGGTTGGCTTCGCCGGTCAGCGTGGAATCCGGCACCAGCGAGTCGCGCAGCTTCTGGTCGAGCGCGGCATCGCCGTGCATTTCACCGTCCACTTCCAGTTGCGGGGCACGTTCACGCAGGATGGCGAGGGTTTCACGCATCTTGGCGGCAGAAGGCGCCTCGGACGAGCCGAAATTCGAGTGCGAAACCAGCGCCACCTTCGGCTTGATGCCGAAACGGCACAGCTCTTCAGCGGCCATGATGGTGATCTCGGCCAGTTGCTCGGCGCTCGGATCGATGTTGACGTGCGTGTCGGTCAGGAAGATCTGGCGGCCCGGCAGCACCAGGCCGTTCATCGCCGCGTACACGCAGTTGGTGCCGCCGATGACCTGGTCGATATAGCGCAGATGGGCGGCGGTGTTGCTGACCGTACCGCAGATCATGCCGTCGGCCTCGCCCTTGTGGATCATCACGGCGCCGATCAGCGTGGAACGGCGGCGCACCTCCAGCTTGGCGTACTGCGGCGTGACGCCCTTGCGCGCCATCAGCTTGTAGTAGGTCTCCCAGTACTCGCGGAACCGCTGGTCGTGCTCGGGGTTGACGATGGTGAAGTCGACGCCCTCGCGCAGGCGCAGGCCGAAGCGCTCGATGCGATGGGCGATCACGCCCGGGCGGCCGATCAGGATCGGGTTGGCCAGCTTCTCATCGACGACGACCTGCACGGCGCGCAGCACGCGCTCCTCTTCGCCCTCGGCGAAGACGATGCGCTTGTGCTCCATCGGCACCTTCTTGGCCGTCGAGAAGATCGGCTTCATCAGCGTGCCCGAGTGGTAGACGAACTGCTGCAGGTGCTGGCGATAGGCGTCCATGTCCTCGATCGGGCGCTGCGCCACGCCGGAGTCCATGGCGGCCTGCGCCACCGCCGGCGCGATCTTCACGATCAGGCGCGGATCGAAGGGCTTCGGAATCAGGTATTCCGGTCCGAACGACAGGTCCTGGATGCCGTACGCCGTGGCAACGATGTCGCTCTGCTCCTGGCGGGCCAGCTCGGCCACGGCGTGCACGGCGGCGACTTCCATCTCGCGCGTGATGGTGGTCGCGCCCACGTCCAGCGCACCGCGGAAGATGAACGGGAAACACAGGACGTTGTTGACCTGGTTCGGGTAATCGGTGCGGCCGGTGCCCATGATGACGTCCGGGCGCACTTCCTTGGCCAGCTCCGGCATGATTTCCGGGTTCGGGTTGGCCAACGCGAAGATGATCGGCCGGTCGGCCATGCGCTTGACCATGTCCTGCTTGAGCACGCCGGCGGCGGACAGGCCCAGGAAGATGTCGGCGCCGTCGATGACCTCGGCCAGCGTGCGCTTGTCGGTTTTTTGCGCGAAGACGGCCTTGTCCGGGTCCATCAGCTCGGTACGGCCCTCGTAGACCACGCCGGCCAGGTCCGTCACCCAGATGTTCTCGCGCGGCAGGCCCAGGTCGACCAGCAGGTCCAGGCAGGCCAGCGCGGCCGCGCCGGCGCCCGAGGCCACCAGCTTGACCTGCTTGATGTCCTTGCCGACCACCTTCAGCGCGTTGGTGATGCCTGCGCCCACCACGATGGCGGTGCCGTGCTGGTCATCGTGGAAGACGGGAATCTTCATGCGCTTGCGCAGCTCGCGCTCGACGAAGAAGCACTCCGGCGCCTTGATGTCTTCCAGGTTGATGCCGCCGAAGGTCGGCTCCAGCGAAGCGACGATATCGACCAGCTTCTGCGGGTCTTTTTCGTTGATCTCGATGTCAAACACATCGATCCCGGCAAACTTCTTGAACAGGCCCGCCTTGCCTTCCATGACCGGCTTGGCGGCTTCGGGGCCGATGTCGCCCAGGCCGAGCACGGCGGTGCCGTTGGTCACCACGGCGACCAGGTTGCCGCGGGCGGTGTAGCGGAAGGAGTTGGAGACGTCGGCGACGATCTCCTCGCAGGCCGCGGCGACGCCGGGGGAGTACGCCAGGGCCAGGTCGCGCTGGTTGGACAGCGGCTTGGTCGGCGTCACGGAAATCTTGCCCGGGGTCGGAAACTCGTGGTACTCCAGCGCGGCCTTGCGCAAGGCGGCGCGTTGTTGCGCCTTGAGTTCTTCGTCCGTGCGGGCGGGCTGTTGAGGCTGGGTATCCACCGTGGTCATGAGGTGTCTCTCGTCATCGGGTGGTCGACACGGGTCGACCGTCACATCCGGCGGGCCACCGAATCACCACACAACGGGATCACGGGATTGCGGTCCGCCTCCTTGGGCCCGTCATTTTATATAGTGAAAACTGATCTCACAACGGGATTTTGGGTGGGGGTGTTGTGCGCATTCGCTACAATATTCCACCCGTCCTGACACGGCACCCCCGGGCTTGCCCCATTCCTGCCTCCGTCAAAGCCGTGCTGAAGCCCCCTGTCCCTGCCGATTCCGCTGAACACCTGTCCGAATTCGGGCTGATCCGCCGGTATTTCACCCGACCGGCGCGGCACGCCACGCTCGGCGTCGGCGACGATTGCGCGCTGCTCGGCCCGCGCCCCGGTCACGAACTGGCGATCTCCACCGACATGCTGGTCGCCGGTCGCCACTTCTTTGCCGATGCCGAGCCGCGCGCGCTCGGCCACAAGGCGCTGGCGGTCAACCTGTCGGACCTGGCCGCGATGGGCGCCGAGCCGCGCGCCTTTACGCTGGCCATGGCGCTGCCGGCGGCCGATCCGGCCTGGCTGGGCCCGTTCGCCGACGGCCTGCTGGCGCTGGCCGACGCCTTTCACTGCGAACTGATCGGCGGCGACACCACGCGCGGGCCGCTGACGCTCAGCCTGACGGTCTTCGGCGACGTTCCGGCCGACCTCGCGCTGCGCCGCGATGCTGCCCGCCCGGACGACGACCTGTGGGTCTCCGGCACCGTGGGCGATGCACGCCTGGCACTGGGCGCGCTGCGCGGCGAATGGCCGCTCGCGCCCGAGGCGCTGGCCCGGGTGCAGCCGCGCATGGATGCGCCCACGCCCCGCGTGGCGCTGGGCCTGGCGCTGCGCGGCATTGCCCGGGCGGCACTGGACGTGTCCGATGGGCTGCTGGGCGACCTGGGCCACATCCTGGCCCAATCGCAGGTCGGGGCGACCGTCGAGGTGGATCGCGTGCCGCGCTCCGCCACGCTAGCCGAGGAGCCGCCGGCGCGCCAGCTGCAGTGCATGCTGGCCGGCGGCGACGACTATGAACTCTGCTTCACGGCCCCCGCCGGCCTGCGCGAGGCCGTGCTGGCGGCGGGGCAGCGCGCCGGCGTCCCGGTCACCCGCATCGGACGCATCGACGCCGAGCCCGGCCTGCGGCTGATCGACGCGCACGGCAAACCGGTCGCGTTCAGCCAGGCCGGATTCGACCATTTCTCTTCCACATCATGATGTCTTCCGCCCCCTTCCCACCCTCCACCCCGCCCAGCCAGCCCGAGACCGTGGTTCTCGAGGCCGGCCAGACCGCGCAGGTGCGCCGCCCGACGGCACGCTTCATGTTCGGCCACCCGGCGCGCATCCTGGCGCTGGGCTTCGGCTCGGGGCTGTCGCCGGTGATGCCCGGCACGATGGGCACGCTGTACGCCTGGCTGGTCTACGCGGTGCTTTCCCGCTGGATCGCGGGCCCCGGCTGGCTGCTGATCGCCGCCATCGGGTTCGTGATCGGCATCGGGGCCTGCGCCCGCACCGCGCGCGACCTGGGCGTGGCCGACCACGGCGCCATGGTGTGGGACGAAATGGTGGCCTTCTGGCTGGTGCTGGCCTTCGTCACGCCGACCACGCTGGGCGGGCAGTTCGCCGCCTTCCTGTGGTTCCGCTTCTTCGATATGGTCAAGCCCGCGCCGATCCGCTACTACGACCGCGCGCTCAAAGGCTTCGGCCTGCGCGGCGGCTACGGCGTGATGGTCGACGACATCCTGGCGGCGTTCTACACGCTGCTGGTGTTTGCGCTATGGCGCTCGTTCTGACGCGACTCCAGGGGGGAGAACGACATGGCTGAATCCCGCGCGCTGGCGCAACTGGCCGAACTGGTGGGCGACACGCTGCACAAGCGCAGTCTGATGGTGGCGACGGCGGAATCGTGCACCGCCGGGCTCGTCGGCGCGGCCATCACCGACATCCCGGGCGCGTCCGCGTGGTTCGAGCGCGGCTTCGTCACGTATTCGAACGAAGCGAAATCGCAGATGCTGGGCGTGCCGGCCACGCTGATCCGCGAGCATGGCGCGGTGAGCGAGCCGGTGGCGCACGCCATGGCCGAAGGCGCCGTGCTCAACAGCCGCGCACAGGTAGCACTGGCCGTGACGGGCGTGGCGGGACCGACCGGCGGCACGCCCGACAAACCCGTCGGCATGGTGTGCTTCGGCTGGAGCAACCGCCTGCAGACGCGGGTGGAAACCCGCCACTTCAAGGGCGACCGCAAGCAGATCCGGCTACAGGCCGCCGAGCACGCGCTGCGCGGCCTGCTGGACTTCCTAGACGCCGCGGAAAGCTAGAGCGGAACGCGCAGCACCGCGACCGCCTAAGCGTGGGCGGGCACCTGCCTGGCCAGTTCGCAGCAGTGGTTCACATCCACGGTCACGTGGGCGAGCACGTCGACATGCGCCATCCTGGCCTTGCAATGGCCCGGGCTTTACGGCGACAGGCTGGCCAGCACGATCACGCAGGCGAACTTGCCCGGCCCGACGCGCCACAGGTGCAGGTCGTTCACCACTACGCCGGGCTCGGTTTCCAGCGCGCGCCGGACGGCATCCTGCAGCTCCGGCGCGTCGCCGCGATCCAGCAGCACGCTGCCCGCGCGCCTGAGCAGGCTGTAGGCCCACTACCCGATCACCCGCGCCGACGATCCCGACCACCGGGTCGATCCAGCGCAGCCCCAGGTACTTGCCGGCAAACAGCGCCATCAGCGCCAGCGCCGACGTCGCCGCATCGGCCACGACGTGCAGATAGGCGGCGCGCAGGTTCAGGTCGTGGTGATGATGGGGGTGGCCATGATCGCCATGCGCGTGCGCACGCGCGGCGTGGCTGCGGCGATGCAACGCGGCCTCCTGCGGATGGTCCCGATGGCGATGCTCATCGTGGTCGTGTTCCGGCTCGTGCTTGTGATCGTGCTCATGGCGATGGTCGCGGTCGTGGTCGCGATGGCGGGTCTCGTGTTCGTGGGTGTCGTCGCGCTCCTTGTCGCGTTCTCTGTCGCGATCGCGGTCGTCGTCATGGCGGCGCGTGCCGGCCGCCGGCCCGGACGCATGGGCATGGCCGTGGTCATGGTCGTGCGCGCCGGCCAGCCACAGGGCGCAGACGACGTTGACCGCCAGACCGACGGCCGTGACCCACAGGGCCTCGCTGTAATGGATGCCGACCGGCGCGAGCAGACGCTGCGCCAACTCCACCGCCATCAGCACGCCCACCACGCCCAGCAGCAGCGCGCTGGCGAAGCTGCCGAGGATCTCGATCTTCCAGGTGCCGAAGGTGAAGCGCGGGTCTTCGCCCAGGCGGCGCGCGATCACGTAGGCCACCAGCGCGATGCCCAGCGCCAGCACGTGCGTGCTCATGTGCCAGCCGTCGGCCAGCAGCACCATCGAGCCGGTCCACCAGCCGCCGCCGATCTCCGCCATCATCATCACCGCCGTCAGCTGCACAGCGTACAGCGTGCGGCGCTCGGCGCGCGGGCGGTCTTCCACGAAGCGGTGCGAATGGCGCCATGCTGCGGCGTCGTGTCCGTGCAGGGTCGGCTGGGCGGCGTGGCTCATGGCGTCCTCGCGGCAACCGGGCCGGGCTGGCCGGTCAGTTGCGGTACTGGTTGATCTGGTCGCGCGTGGCCTGCGCGACACCGCGGGCGGCATCGGCGAAATCGCTGTCGCTGCTGGCGTACAGGATGGCGCGCGACGAGTTGATCATCATGCCGGTGCCGTCGGCGGTGCGGCCGGCGCGCACGGTGGCCTCGATGTCGCCGCCCTGGACGCCGATGCCCGGGATCAGCAGCGGCATGTCGCCGACGATCTCGCGCACCCGCCGGATTTCCTGCGGGAAGGTCGCGCCCACCACCAGGCCCATCTGGCCGCTGGTATTCCACGCGTCGCGGGCGCGCTCGGCCACCACCTGGTAGACCGGGCGACCGTTCGTCTCGAGGAACTGCACGTCACTGCCGCCGGCGTTGGAGGTGCGGCACAGCACGATCACGCCCTTGTCGGGATGCACCAGGTACGGCTGCATCGAGTCGAAGCCCATGTAGGGGCTGACCGTGACGGCATCCGCCCGGTAGCGCTCGAAGGCTTCCTTGGCATAGTGCTCGGCGGTGGAGCCGATGTCGCCGCGCTTGGCGTCGAGGATGACGGGGATGCCGGGATAGGCCTCGTGGATGTATGCGATCAGCTGCTCGAGCTGGTCTTCGGCGCGCTGCGAGGCGAAATAGGCGATCTGCGGCTTGAACGCGCAGACCAGGTCGGCGGTGGCGTCGACGATGGCGCGGCAGAACGAGAAGATCGCCCCGCCCGTGGTGGTCAGCGACGCCGGCAGGCGCGCCGGGTCCGGGTCCAGCCCCACGCACAGCAGGGAATTGTTGCGCTGCCAGGCGGCGGCCAATTGTTCGGTGAATCGCATGGTGTCGGGAAATAGTGAGGCGCGGCGGGCTGCCGCATGGCTTGCTGGCATTTTACCCGCCGGCCACCGCTGCGGCGGTATCTCCCTGGGCGTCGCATGGACCCCACGCATGCCGGCCGATCCGCCGTTTCCGGCTGAATCCGCTGCGTCTTTACGCTACACTCGGCGCGTTTTTGGCGCACCCAGCCGCCTGATCGCCCCAGTTCCAAGGACATCCGCATGATCAACCTGTTCGTTGTGCAAAAAGGCCGTCTCGCGCAAGAACAGGTCGAGGACCGCAACGAACTGCTGCAGCACAAGCCGATCTGGATCGACGTGATCGATCCGGACGACGAAGAGCTGGCCTGGATCAAGGACACCTACGGCGTGGTGCTGCCCGAGCTGGAACAGCTGGGCGACCTGGAGGCCTCCGCCCGCTACTTCGAGGGCGAAGACAGCCACATCCACATCCGCACCGACTTCCTGCTCGACGAAGAGACCAGCTCGCGCAACGTGCGCGTGGCCTTCGTGCTGACCAAGGACGTGCTCTTCTCGATCCACGACGAAGACCTGCCGGCGTTCCGGCTGGTGCGCATGCGGGCGCGGCTGCGGCCCGGCTCGGTGCGCAACGCCAAGGACGTGCTGATGGACCTGTACGCCACCGACGCGGAATACTCGGCCGACTCGATCGAAGAAGTCTACGAACGCCTGGAAGACGCCAGCAAGCGTGTGCTGGCCGACGAAGTGACCGACCAGGCCGCCGCCGACGTGCTCGAGATCATCGCCCGCGTGGAAGACCTCAACGGCCGCATCCGCCGCAACGTGATGGACACGCGCCGCGCGGTGTCCTTCCTGCTGCGCAGCCAGATGCTGTCGCCCGACCAGCAGGACGAGGCGCGCCAGGTGCTGCGCGACATCGACTCCATCGAGAACCACACCGCCTTCCTGTCCGACAAGGTCAACTTCCTGATGGACGCCACGGTCGGCTTCATCAACATCAACCAGAACAAGATCATCAAGCTGTTCTCGGTGGTCTCGGTGGCGCTGATGCCGCCGACCCTGATCGCCTCGATCTACGGCATGAACTTCAAGGTGATGCCGGAGCTGGACTGGGCGGAGGGCTACCCCTATGCGATCGTGCTGATGATCGTGTCGGCGGCGATCCCGCTGGTGTATTTCCGGCGCAAGGGCTGGCTGAAATAGGCCGCACCCGGCGGCGCGGCCCGCTCCAGCGGCAGCATCAGCCCGAGTAGGCCTTGTAGCTCACCTTGTTGGTGCCTGTGACTTGGCTCTTGTCGGGAGCCAGTCCATCGAAGGGCGCATCCGATTTCACATCGTCCGAGAACGACGCAGTCGAGAACTTGGAATCGGTCCGGAAAACCGCCTCCGACACGTTCTGGAAATTCGAATCCTGGACGTTGACCGTCGCCTTAATCTGCGTATCACCACCGTTGGTACGGAAGACCTTGCCGGCGCCGTTGACATACATGCCTTTCACCTGCAGGTCAACGTCGCCGTTGATCTGAGCGAGCTTATCCTTGGCGCCATAGAAGGCGCTGTTGGTGATCTCCACTTTGGGCGTTCCTCCGGGGATCGACGCCGGATCGATCCCGGCGATCTTGGCATCATGCGCGCGGTTCTTGGCGCCATCGATGGTGATGGCATCTTCGCCCACTTGGCGGTTCACGACGCGGTCCAGCTTGGCACTGCCCAGCAGGTGGATGCCGTCGCCGCCGGAATACTGCACGTTCTTGAGCGTCGCGCCGGGCTCCAGAATGAACAGCGGCTTCTGGTGCTCGTTCTGCGAACCGTCGCCCATCTCCTTGGTCGGGCGGTAGTACTTGCCGCCGCCGTCGAACGTCTCGCCAGCCTTGACGACGATCGGCTTGCTGACGTCGACCACGCCGGTCGGCTCGGGCGGCTTGACGCCGTAGGCCACCTTGCCCTCGGTCGCGGAGGTGGACGTGGGCGTCGGGGCCGTGCCGGTCGTGGGCGAAGTGGAAGACGGCGCCGTCTGCGTGTCCGGCGTGGAAGCCGAAGTGTTGTGCTTGCCGTTGTTGGGCTTGTTGGCCGGCAGTTCGAGGTCCGGCTGCGCAGGCGAATTGGCGTGCGGCGAACCGAAGCGGCCGTTTTCACCGAACCCGTTCGAGCCGCCATGATGACCGCCGCCGTGGCCGCCAGCGTGGTTCTGGCCGGCGTTGTCGGCGCCCGGCTGGTTCAGCATGTTCCCGAACAGCTTGCGCGCTTCGAGCTGCTGCAAGACCTGGTCGAGCAGTTGTACTGCGCGCTGGAGCTGGCTGGTATCGATACTGGAACCCGCATCGTGATTCCACGTCGAGGGCGTCTGGAAATGGTTGTTCGGGCGATCAATCTGGATGGACATGACTGTCTCGGCAAGAAAGGTTGGGGGAGCCCGCGCCCCTCGCGTGAGGCGCGTTGGACAGTTGTACCTTTCAGGCCCCTTCAACCTCGCTCCGAAACCGCAACTGAGTGCAGGTTTACGAAGCCCCCGCGTGCCTGAGCCGGGTCAGTCCGGCAGGGTCGCCGAGCCCATCCGGTTGGCGATGACCGTCGCCTTGCGCGTGAAACTGATGTGGACATTGGCGCAGTAGCGCTTCTTGTCGAAGCACTTGGGCGCCGGCAGCGCCGCGGCCAGTCGCGCGGCCTGGCCCACCGTCAATTGCGATGCCGGCCGTTTGAAGTAATGCTGCGCCGCCGCCTCGGCGCCGAAGACGCCCTCGCCCCACTCCACCGAATTCAGGTAGATCTCCAGGATGCGCTCCTTGTCGAGCCAGAACTCCAGCATCCACGTGATGACGAGCTCCTCGCCCTTGCGCAGGTAATGGCGCTCGCCGGAGAGGAACAGGTTCTTGGCCAGTTGCTGCGTGATGGTCGAGCCGCCCGCCACCACGTGGCCGCGCCGCTTGTTCTTTTCCCAGGCGTCGAGCATGGCGTCGACTTCCCAGCCGGAATGCGAGACGAAATCGGCGTCCTCGCTGGCGATGACGGCGCGCTTGAGGTTGCGCGAGATCTGGTCGTACGGCACCCAGCGATGGTCGATCCCGCAGGTAACGAGATTGGCACCGCACAGCCGCATCCGCTCGGCCCGCATGAACGCCGACGAGGCGGGATTGAAGACCTGCCAACTGGCGATGGCGGCGAAGAAATACAGGTTGAGCGCGACCACGCCCGCCGCAAAGCAGCCGATCACGTAGCCGAGCCAGCGCATCATGGTGCGGGCTGCGGGCGCTCAGCGCTGATGCGCGCGCGCGGCCACGGCCGCCTCGCCCTGCAGCCCCTCGCGCATGGCTTGTAGCACGGGGGCGGTGTCGGGGCGCATGCCGCGCCAGACCAGGAACGATTCCGCCGCCTGCTCCACCAGCATGCCCAGGCCGTCCCACGCGCGGGCACCATGCCGCTTGGCGAACTGCATGAACACCGTCGGCTGCGAGCCGTACATCATGTCGTAGGCCAGCGCGTTGGGGCCGAACACGGTCGGCTCGATGGGCGGCACCTGGGCCTGCAGGCTGCCCGCGGTCGCGTTGATGACGACATCGAAGACGTCGCTGACGGCCAGGTCGTCGAAGCCGCCGCCCACCAGCTCGACCTCGTGCAGCTTGGCCGCTGCCTCGAAGCGCTGCACCAGCCCGATGGCGCGATCGGCTGTGCGATTGGCGATGAACACGCGCGACGGCTTGTGCTCCAGCAGCGGCAGCAGGATGCCGCGCGCCGCGCCGCCCGCGCCGAGCAGCAGCACGCGCTCACCCGCCAGCGGGTTGCCGATGTTGTGCGTGATGTCGCGCATCAGGCCGACGCCATCGGTGTTGTCGCCGAAAATCGCATCGCCGTCGAACTTGAGGGTGTTGACGGCGCCGGCCGACTCCGCACGCAGCGACAGCGAGGTCGCCAGTGCGTACGCATCGAGCTTGAACGGCACCGTCACATTGAGCCCCCGCCCGCCCTCACGGATGAACGAGAACACGGTCTCGTCAAAGGCAATCAGCTCGGCATAGATGCGCTCATAGCGCATCAGCTGGCCGGTCTGCTGCGCAAAGGCGGCATGGATGGCCGGCGACTTGCTGTGCGAGATCGGATTGCCGATCACACCGTAGCGATCGACTGGCGGGGCGCTGGCGGCCGCGAGAATGGCCGCCTGTTCAAACGATATCATCGGGTCTGCAGGCGGGTTTCCAGGCCGGCGCGGGTGAACTTGAAGGTGGCGACCACGTCCTGGATGTCGACGCGCTTGCGCATCTCGACCGGGAAGGCGCCGAACGGCGCGGTCGAGCGCACGATGGCCACCGCCTGGCGATCCAGCGCCGGATTGCCCGAGCTCTTGGCCACTTCGATGCCTTCGATCTTGTAGCCGTCCTGGTTGTAGCCGAGCTGGCCGTCGCGGTTGACGCTGATCACGATGATCAGTTCGCCGTAGAGCGGCCGGCCGTTCAGGCTGGGGAAGTTGGCCGTGCCGTGCGTCTCGATCTTGCGGCGAACGGCGTCGTAATAGCGGGCGTAATCGGCCTGCCGCGCGCTGGCCGCGGTCAGCACGTTGCGGCGCGGGCGCTTGGCGTAGTTTTCGAGGTTGCGATCGATCTCGGCCTGCAGGCGGGCGATCTCGTCCTGGGTGGTGCGATCGTCGGTGCCGTTGGTGGGCGACGGCTGCGGCTGCTCGCCGGGCTTGACCGTGTGGGCATTGACCAGCGGCGCGGGGCTGCGCGACTGCGTCAGCAGGCGACGCTGTTCCTCTTCCAGGTATTCGATGCGACGCTGCGTCAGCTTGATGACGTCGCCGGTCTGCTGCTCGGTTTCGGCGGGCAGCGGGGTGGTGGCGCGCTGCCGGTCATATTCGCCGCCGCCATTGAGATTGACCTGTGCCACGGCGGTGGGCTTGGCCGGCGCGGTGGACGACTTGGCGTTGACCAGCACCACGTCCAGCCCCGGATCGTCGCGCTTGATATCGAATGCCTCGGGCGCGACCACGCGCACGAAGAGCAGCAAGACATGCAAGAAAAGCGACGCCACCAGTGCCTTGGTAAGCGTGCTGCTGCCGGACCAATCCGGACGGTTTGCGAGGGCGGCCATGGGGCGGGTCTTCCTGGGTGTTGCGGGTCGTGCGAAGGCGTGAAAACGTCAGACTGCGATTGTAGTTAGCTGGCGGCAGACGTTCCATCGTCCTGCTGCGGCGGCGCCACAGCATCGCCGGTCTCGGCGCGGATTTCTTCTCCATCGGCGGCCGGCTGGGGTTCGGCCGGCGCTTCCGCTTCGGCTTGCGCCAGCTCGTCCTCCAGCGCGGCGGCCTCCACCTCGGCATCCGCTGCCGGGGCAAGCACCTCGACCACGCGGCACGACACTTCCAGGCCGATCTCGTCGATCTCCAGCACGTCGAGCACGACGTGCGTGCCGCGCGCGGTCTGCGCCAGTTCCGGCACCCGGGTCATCAGCGGGATCTCGGCGAAGCGCACCATGCCTTCCTTCAGCACCACGGCCTGCGTGCGGGTGCGCGCTTCCTGCTTGAGCCAGCGCAGGCACCAGTAGCGCTCCATGGTCGACTGGTGCGCAGCGTAGGCGGCATACGTGGCCTCGAAGTCGGCCACGGCGGCGAGCAGGTCGGCATCCTTCGGCTTGAAGGGCGCGACCAGCTTGGCCATCACGCCGTGCTGCGCCACCGCCGCGATCTGCCACTGGTTGACCAGATCAACGTAGCGGCGCAGCGGCGAGGTGCTCCACGCGTATTGCGCCACGCCCAGCCCCTCGTGCGGCGCCGGGTAGGTCTGCATGCGCGTGCGGTGCATGCCCCACGCCTTCTGCGTGCGGTAGATGCCCGGCACGCCGGCATCGGCCAGCATGCGGCCCCAGGTGCTGTTGGCGAGAATCATCAGCTCGGCGACGATCTTGTCCAGCGGCGAGCCGCGCTTGCGCTGCTCGATGCGGATGCGCTCGCCGCCGCCCTCGGCTTCGGGGATCGGGTCCAGGTAGAAGCTGTAGTCGCCCTTCTGCGCGCCTTCCGGCTTCAGGCCGCTGGCGATGCGTGCCTGCTGGCGGGCATCGTACAGCGCGCCCGCGAAGGGCCACAGGACGGCGAGTTCGTCCTTGAACGGGTAATCGCCGGTGCCGGCAGCCAGCGCCTCGGCGGTGACGATCTCGTCCAGCAGGTTGTGGCGCAGGTTGGCCGCCACCGTCACGATCTCGCAGCGCGTTTCGCTGGCGCTCACCGCCCAGGTGGCGCGATCGACCGTCACATACAGCGACAGCGCCGGGCACGCGCGCCCTTCCTGCAGCGTGTAGCGATCCACCACCGACTCCGGCAGCATGGTGATCTTGTCGCCGGGGAAATACACGGTGGACAGCCGCTGGCGCGCGATCGCGTCCAGCGCTTCGCCGCGCTGGATGCCGAAACCGGGCGCCGCGATGTGGATGCCGATACGCACTGTGGCCGCATCAAGCGGCGTGACCGAAATCGCATCGTCGATTTCCGTGGTGGTCACGTCGTCGATGGAGAAGGCGCGCACGTCGGCGACCGGCAGGTCGAGCGCCGGCTCCGGTACCGTCACGTCGGGAAAGCCGATGCCTTTCGGGAAACACTCCGACAGGAAACGCGCCTCGTGCAGCGCACGCGCATT
Source organism: Ralstonia nicotianae (assembly GCF_018243235.1). Taxonomy (NCBI): domain Bacteria; kingdom Pseudomonadati; phylum Pseudomonadota; class Betaproteobacteria; order Burkholderiales; family Burkholderiaceae; genus Ralstonia; species Ralstonia nicotianae. Next base: position 666,201 of record NZ_CP046674.1, on the reverse strand, counting down.
GGCGATGCCGCCGACCGCCACCATCAGCCGCATCGGCGACATCCCGAGCGCCGTGCACGCGGCATCGAACGCCTTGAATTCGATGCTGTTCTTGTCGGGCTTGAACAGCAGCTGCAGCGCCTTGCCGCGGAAGGCTTCGGGCAGGCGCATGGCCTTCAGCTCGGCTTCGTAGGCGGCCTGCTGCGCGGCCTGCTGCTTCTTGCGCTCCAGCCCGGCGAGCGCCGCCTTGAGCTGGTCTTCGGGCGCCCGCTGGTAGCGGCCCCGGCCCTTGCGGCGGAAATAGACAGGCGAGCCGTGCAGCGCGATCGCAAGCGCCGCTTGCTGCGTGGCATCGGCGTCGGTGCCGAAGTACTCGCCGGCCAGATCGGTGAAGCCGAACTCCTCGGCGGGCGCGCATTCCCACAGGAAATCCAGGTCGATCTCCGACGACAGCGCCTGCGCGGCCTGCGCCAGTTCACCGGCCGACGGCTGGGCGAACTGCAGCAGCACATCACGCGACTTGACCTTGGCGCGCTTGGCGCTCGGCAATTCGACCTGATAGGCCTCGCCCTGCTGGGACAAGACGGTGCCTGCGCGGATCTCGCCGCCTTCTTCAAACAGCAACTGCATGGAATCGTCTGGATCGCGGCCCGAACGCCGCCAAGAATGGGTGGAATCGCCGCGCGCCCCGGATGGAACCGGCCTGCGCCGCAACGACAAAAGACGGGGGCGATGATACCGCACCGGACGGCCATCCGGCCCGCCCGATCGCCCGCATCACATCATGGGCGGCGGGTCGAACACCGCCAGTGCCGGCAAGAACACTTCCGTCACCAGCATCGCGCTAACGCCGCGGCGGAACACTGAACGGCGCGCCGGCAGCCGCGCCATGGCGCCCGGCAGCGTGCCGCCCAGCGCTGCGTGGGCCCGTTTGACCAGCGGATGCCGGCCATCCAGCAGGGCGAATTCGAAGGCCCCCCGGGCAACGCGCGGGTCGGCGAACAGCGCATGCCCGAGCGGCTGAGTGCCGAGCGCCCTCAGGAACGGCCAGTCTGCCGCCACGCTGCGCGGATGCACGATCGTATGCGCGTAGACCACCGGCGCCTCGTCGCAGATCAGCAGCACCTCGCGCGCCAGCGTCTCGGCGGCGCGGGGCAAGCCCAGGCACCGCCACTCGTCGCGCAGCGGCAGGGCTCGCCCCTGGCCGAGCAGTTCGACACGAAACGAAGACGATGCCGCACGCAGCCGCGCCGTCAGTGAATTCACGCCGACCGCCCAGCGCGCCCAATGCCGGCCATACACGGCCATGGGCGGCAAGGCCCCGCGCCACGGACTGCGCGGGTACGACATGGCGGCCCCGCTCATGCGCCGGCCTGGCGGTCGAAAGGATGGGCGGCCAATAATCCGGCCGGAACGCCGCAGAAGACCAGCACTTCGTCCATATAGCGGGCGAAATCGCTGATGCCGTGGTCGCCGCCGTCGATGACGCGGGTGGCAGCGCCCGGAAAGTGGGCGAGCATCTCGCGGTAGTCGAGCACTTCATCGCCGGTGGCAGCCAGCAAGTAGTAGCGCTCGGGCTGCGTAATGGCCGTGACCGCCAGCGCGTGCAACTCATCCAGGTGGTGCGGTTCGACCCGGATGGTGCCGCCGCCGTGCCACAGCGGTTGTTCACCGACGTACTTGGCGAGGTCACGGTCGGGGCGTGTGGCGGGGTTCAGCATGGCGGCGCGCAGGCCATGGCGTTCGGCCAGCCAGGTGGCGTAGTAGCCGCCCAGCGAAGAGCCGATCAGGGCGGGAGCGACGCCATCCCGGCTGGACAGGTCCGCGATCAGCGCCTCGATCTCGGCCATCGCCTGGCGAGGCGAGACGGGCAGCATCGGACACGCGTAGGCATGCGCCAGCCCGACAGCGGCCATCCGCTGGCCCAGCAGCTGCGCCTTGAACGAGCGCGGCGACGAGCGGAATCCGTGCAGATAGAGGATGGAAGCCGGCATATCGCGTCAGTTTGCCGCACCGACCCGCTCACCCAGGGCATCCAGCAATTTCTGGTGGACGCCGCCGAAACCGCCGTTGCTCATCACCAGCACGTGGTCGCCGGGTCGGGCGGCCGCCGTCACGGCCTCGACCAGCGCAACGAGGTCGGAGAACGCCTGGGCCCGCTCGCCCAGCGGCGCCAGGGCGCCGGCAAGATCCCACCCGATCGCGTCGCGGCCGCCGGCGGCGCCGTAGGCAAACACCTGGTCCGCGCCCTCCAGGCTGGCGGGAAGCTGCTGCTTCATCACGCCCAGCTTCATGGTGTTGGAACGTGGCTCCAGCACGGCCAGGATGCGCGCGGCGCCCACCCGACGGCGCAGGCCGTCGATGGTGGTGCGGATGGCGGTCGGGTGGTGGGCAAAATCGTCGTAGACGGTGATGCCGTCCACGGTGCCGCGCACCTCCATGCGCCGTTTCACATTCTCGAAACGGGCCAGGCTTTCAATGGCCTGGGCGGGCGGCACGCCGACATGGCGCGCCGCGGCGATGGCGGCCAGCGCATTCATGCGGTTGTGGTCGCCCTGCAGCGGCCAGCGCACCCGGCCTTGAACCTGCCCGTCGAGCATGACGTCGAAGCTGTCGTCATCGCCAAGATTGGCAATGGCCCAGCCTGCGCTGTCTTCCGCACCGAAAAACTCGGCTTCCGACCAGCATCCGCGTGCAAGTACGCGCTTCAGGCTGTCTTCCCGGCCGTTGACCAGCAGGCGGCCCTGACCGGGAACGGTGCGCACGAGATGGTGGAATTGCGTCTCGATAGCGGCAAGATCGGGAAAGATGTCCGCGTGATCGAACTCGAGATTGTTCAGAATGGCCGTACGGGGACGGTAATGGACGAACTTGCTGCGCTTGTCGAAGAAGGCCGTGTCGTATTCGTCGGCCTCGATGACGAAGAAATCGGACGCCGTCAGCCGCGCCGACAACCCGAAGTTGCGCGGCACGCCGCCCACCAGGAAGCCCGGGTCATAGCCGGCGTCCTGCAGAATCCAGGCGAGCATCGACGTGGTGGTCGTCTTGCCGTGCGTGCCGGCTACAGCGAGCACCCACTTCTGCCGCAGCACATTGTCGCCCAGCCACTGCGGCCCCGAGACATAGGGCAGGTTGCGGTCGAGGATGGCTTCCATCAGCGGGTTGCCCCGCGAGATCACATTGCCAATCACATACAGATCGGCACCGACCGACAACTGCGCCGGATCGAAGCCCTCGATCAGCTCGATCCCCTGGGCTTCGAGCTGGGTGCTCATCGGCGGGTAGACGTTGGCGTCGCAGCCGGTGACGCGGTGCCCGGCCTGGCGGGCGATGAGGGCGATCCCGCCCATGAAGGTGCCGCAGATTCCAAGGATGTGGATATGCATGGGAGCCATCTCAACTACGTTGCGCGGCATTGTACCCGCTGGCTCCGGCGATGCCGCGACCGTTTTCCGGGGCACGCCGGAGGCGGGCGGCGGCGTCCGGTTCAGTAAAATGAGAGCCATGTCCAAGCGTTCCCCCCTCGATCCCGCCCGCGTGCGGGAAGAAATCGCAATCGCCGCTGCCCGCATGATCGCGGAAGATGGCGCCGACTACGCCACCGCCAAGCGCAAGGCCGCCCGCCAGGTGCTCGGCACCGACTCGCGCGCCGCGGGCGAATGGCTGCCCGACAACGAGCAGATTGAAGCGGAAGTCCGCGAATACCAGGCGCTGTTTCAGGCCGACTCCCAGCCCCGCGTACTCGCGCTGCTGCGCCGCATCGCCGTCGTGCTGATGGAGGGTCTTGGGCCGTACAACCCGTATCTGGTGGGCGCGGTCTTCAATGGCACCGCGAGCGAGCACTCCGACATCCACCTGCAGGTGTTCTGCGACAGCCCGAAGGATGTGGCGATCTTTCTGCTCAACGCCGGCGTGGATTTCGACACGACAGAAAGCGCTCACTTCGCCGGCCGCGACGAAGTGGAGACCCTCAGCTTCCTGTGGCGCGGCCAATGGCCCGCCGGGCAGGAAGCGCGTGCGCTGGCGAGCGCGCTGCGTGCCGAGACCGGTACGCCGGTCGGCGTCCACGTCGCCCTCTACGACCTGAACGATGTGCGCGGTGCCCGGCGTCCCGACGCCAGCGGCAAGTCCCTGCGCGGCGACATCGCAGCCGTGCGCGCGCTGCTCCCGGAAGGGTGACCGGCAGGAGGAGTACAATCCGCCCCGCCGCCGCTCTCTATATAGACTGCGCCTCCACCTCCAGCATGTCCCGACGCCAAACCCTGATCGCCCTCATCCTGGCCGGCATCGTCGCCGCGGTGCTGGGCGTGTACGCCGGCCATCGGGCCACGCAGCCCAGGCCGCCGGCCGACGGTGCCGTCGCCGCGTTCTTCGATGCCCGGCTGCCGGACGCCAACGGCACGCCGATCGACCTCTCGGCATTCCGCGGCCAGCCGGTGGTGATCAATTTCTGGGCGCCCTGGTGCGGCCCTTGCGTGGAGGAGATGCCGGAGCTGTCGGCGCTGGCGCAAGAGCAGAAGGCCCGGGTGAAGTTCATCGGGATCGGAATCGATTCGGCGGCCAACATCCAGGCGTTCCTGGGCAAGGTGTCGGTCACCTACCCCATCGCCGTGGCCGGTTTCGGAGGCACCGAATTGGGGCGGCAGCTCGGCAACCAGGCCGGCGGCCTGCCCTTTACCGTGATCCTGAATGCACAGGGCGAGATCACGTTCCGCAAGATGGGCCGCGTCCATGCCGACGAACTGCGTGCCGCCCTGCAGCGTACGTGAATCCGTAATAACGTCATATGGCCGTCATGTGCGCGTAACATCCCTCCTTCCCGCACCAAATCCGGCAGCACATGCGCAACATCGGTGAAAACACCGATTTCCCGACATCTTTTCAGCAAAAACTAGACAAAGCATTCTAAGTTGCTGTAAATTGCGCCCAATTTCGCCCATCCAGTCAAACCGTGGCTGACAAACCGATCGCCAAAGCGGCCCACAGCGTGCTGGTCCTGCACGGCCCCAACCTCAATCTGCTGGGAACGCGCGAGCCGGAAGTCTACGGCGCAACCACACTGGCCGACATCAACGCAGCCCTCGCCGAACGCGCGAGCGCGAGCGGCGTGTCGCTGGCGCATTTCCAGTCGAACCACGAGGGCGCGCTGGTCGACCGCATCCAGGCGGCCAAGAGCGAAGGCATCGCGTTCATCATCATCAACCCGGCCGCTTACACGCACACGAGCGTGGCGCTGCGCGATGCGCTCGCCGGGGTGGCGATTCCGTACATCGAGGTCCACCTGTCGAACGTGCATCGCCGTGAGCCGTTCCGCCACCATTCGTACCTGGCGGACCAGGCGGTGGGCGTGATCTGCGGGCTGGGCTGGCACGGCTACCTGGCCGCACTGGATTACATCGTGAGTCAACACGGCGGTGGCTGATCTGCCACCACTTTTCCCTTTTATTTCAACCCTTCAATCAACGCAACGAGCCAGCGCCTGGAGCGCGTCCCGCCGAAGAGCCATTCGCGCGCGACCTTCCTTGCCCCAGATCGCAGACGCTGCAGGAGAACGTTCATGGATTTGCGCAAGCTGAAAACGCTGATCGACCTGGTGGCCGAATCGGGCATCTCGGAGCTCGAAGTCACCGAGGGCGAGGGCAAGGTCCGCATCGTCAAGTCGGCACCGCAGGTGATCGCGCAACCGATGCAGTACGCGCCGATGCCCGCCCCGATCGCTCCGGTGACAGCCGCCGCCGCGGCCCCGGCCGTGACCGCCAGCGCGGAAGCCGCCGCCCCGGCCCTGCCGGCCGGCCACATCGTGACCTCGCCGATGGTCGGCACGTTCTATCGCTCGCCGTCGCCGGGTGCCGCGGCGTTCGTCAACGTGGGCGACACCGTCAAGGAAGGCCAGACGCTGTGCATCATCGAAGCGATGAAGCTGCTGAACGAGATCGAAGCGGACAAGGCCGGCGTGATCAAGGACGTCCTGGTCGAGAACGGCCAGGCCGTCGAATACGGCCAGCCGCTGTTCGTGATCGGCTGATCTCCCGGCATCGGCATCTCATCATCGTGCGGCGGGCCTGTCCTGCCGCATCCGAGTGCGATCCGGCGCGCGGACCCCAAGAAGAACACGGTCCGGCCAACGCGCCCTCGCCTCCCCCTTTTGTAGCGAGAACACGATGTTCGACAAGATCCTGATCGCGAATCGCGGCGAGATCGCGCTTCGCATCCAGCGAGCCTGCCGCGAACTCGGCATCAAGACCGTGGTGGTCTATTCCGAGGCGGACAAGGAAGCCAAGTACGTCAAGCTGGCCGATGAGGCCGTCTGTATCGGCCCGGCGCCGTCGCCGCTGTCGTACCTGAACATGCCGGCCATCATCTCGGCCGCCGAAGTGACCGACGCCCAGGCCATCCACCCCGGCTACGGCTTCCTGTCGGAGAACGCCGACTTCGCCGAGCGCGTGGAGCAGTCCGGCTTCACCTTCATCGGCCCGACGCCCGACTGCATCCGCCTGATGGGCGACAAGGTCTCGGCCAAGCAGGCCATGATCAAGTCCGGCGTGCCGTGCGTGCCGGGCTCGGAGGGCGCGCTGCCCGACGACCCGAAGGAAATCCTGGCGACCGCCCGCAAGGTCGGCTACCCGGTCATCATCAAGGCCGCGGGCGGCGGCGGCGGCCGCGGCATGCGCGTGGTCCACACCGAGGCCGCGCTGATCAACGCCGTCAACATGACGCGTGAAGAAGCCGGCCGTGCCTTCGGCAACCCGGAAGTCTATATGGAGAAGTTCCTGGAGAATCCGCGCCACGTGGAGATCCAGGTCCTGGCCGACCAGCACCGCAACGCCATCTGGCTGGGCGAGCGCGACTGCTCGATGCAGCGCCGCCACCAGAAGGTGATCGAGGAAGCGCCGGCACCGCACATCCCGCGCCGCCTGATCGAGCGCATCGGCGACCGCTGCGCCGATGCCTGCAAGAAGATCGGCTACCGCGGCGCCGGCACGTTCGAGTTCCTGTACGAGAACGGCGAGTTCTACTTCATCGAGATGAACACGCGCGTGCAGGTCGAACACCCGGTCACGGAAATGATCACCGGCATCGACATCGTGCAGGAGCAGATCCGCGTGGCAGCCAATGAAAAGTTGCGCTTCCGCCAGAAGGACGTCGTCCTGAAGGGTCACGCCATCGAGTGCCGCATCAACGCCGAGGATCCGTACAAGTTCACGCCGTCCCCCGGCCGCATCACGTCGTGGCACGTGCCGGGCGGCCCCGGCATCCGTGTGGATTCGCACGCCTACAACGGCTATTTCGTGCCGCCCAACTACGACTCGATGATCGGCAAGGTGATCTCGTACGGCACCACGCGCGAGCAGGCCATCGCCCGCATGCGCATCGCCCTGTCGGAGATGGTGGTCGAAGGCATCCAGACCAACGTGCCCCTGCACCGCGACCTGATGCTCGACGCCAACTTCGTCGAAGGCGGCACCAGCATCCACTACCTGGAGCACCGCCTGGCGCAGCAGGAAGTGGCCAAGGGCGGCGGCAAGGCCTGAGCGGAACCGGACCCATGACCTACCGCGAATGCGTGCTGGAAGTCGCGCGCGATGATGCCGAGGCGCTGTCCGAGGCGTTGTTCGACCTGGGTGCGCTGTCGGTGTCGGTGGAAGACGCCGATGCCGACACGCCCGACGAGGAGCCCCTGTTCGGCGAGCCCGGCCACGAGCCGACGCGCCTGGCCTGGAACCGGTCCCGCGTGGTCGCCCTGCTGGGCGATGACGCCGACCCGGCGCTGCTGGTGGCCGCCGCGGCCAACGCCATCGGCCTGTCCGCCGCGCCCGCCTACACCGTGCGCGAGGTCGAGGAGCAGGACTGGGTGCGCCTGACGCAGTCGCAGTTCGAGCCGATCCATATCGGCGAGCACATCTGGGTGGTCCCTTCGTGGCACGATGCGCCAGAACCCGAGGCGGTGGTGCTGGAGCTCGACCCCGGCCTCGCCTTCGGCACCGGCAGCCACCCGACCACGCGGCTGTGCATGGAATGGCTGGAGCAACACGTCCAGCCCGGCGAGCGCACGCTGGACTACGGCTGCGGCTCGGGCATCCTCGCCATCGTCGCCAAGAAGCTCGGCACGGGCGAAACCGTCGGCGTCGACATCGACCCGAACGCCGTGGAAGCCTCGCGCTACAACGCCGAACGCAACCGCGTCGAGGCCGGCTTCAGCCTGCCGGGCGATGCGCCCGAGGGCACGTTCGATCTGGTCGTCGCCAATATCCTGTCGAACCCGCTCAAGCTGATGGCCTCGATGCTGTGCGCACGCGTGCGCCCGGGCGGAAGGCTCGTGCTGTCGGGCGTGCTGGAGCGCCAGGCGGAAGACGTTGCCGCGGCGTATGCCGACGCGATCCCGCTGTCGGTGTGGCGCGCGCGTGACGGCTGGGTCTGCCTGCACGGTGTGAAACCCGCATAAAAAGTGCGGCCCGGCGCGGCGAAAGGTCGACGCTGGGCCCATGGTCTGCAATACTCGCGCGGTCGGCTTTTTTCTCTCCAACCTGCATGGCATCCGCGCCACGTCTCGCCGCCCGCTGTCCTGCCTGTCATACCGCCTTCCGCGTCGTCGCCGATCAGCTGCGGCTGCGCGGCGGTCTGGTCCGCTGCGGACGCTGCAATCACGTCTTCGATGGGCGTGCCCACCTGATCGAGCTCGATACGTCATCCGGCGAGAGCGCAGCGCAAGCAGCCGCGCCCCAGCCACCGGAGCGACATGAGCCGGTATCCGCCGCCGCGCCCGCGGCCGCCGAGCCGCATCCCGCCGAGCCGGCCTCCGCCGATGAAGACGACCATGGCTTCGGCATCACGCTGACCTGGGAAGAGGAGATCGCCGAAGTCCACCTGGGCGAAGTCGAAGGCGCCGAAGCCGACCCCGGCACGCAGCCGATCGCTCCGGATACGCGCTCGCCGGCCGCACCGACCACACCGGCTGCGCCCGCCGCGCAAGCGGAGCCGCCCAAGGCGAAGCCCAGCACGCCGGCCGAGGCCGAGCCGGTGGCGGCGCAACCGGAAACACCCGTCGAGCCGCCAGCCCCGGCCGACCCGTTCCACGGCTTACCGCCGCTGCTCAATCTGGACGACGACGAGGACAACTTCGCCGCCGCCGTCCCCGTGCGGCCGTCCGCCGAGCCGGCGGCCGCGCCGGTCGCGGCACCATCGTCCCTGCCGGAACCGCCTGCCAAGGCGACCCAGGCCCCGGCTCCAGCCGCTGCCGAGAGGCACGATTCCACCTGGCTGCGCCGCGAGGCCGATCCGCATACGCTGTTCGCACCGGTGCCGCGCCGCCAGGGCCGCCGCGCCCCGGAAGCGGAAGCGCATGCCGAGCCCATCCCGCAGCGCACCGTCACCGGCGCCCCGCGTCCGCGCAAGATGCGCGGGCCGAACCATGGCGTGTCGGCCGCCACGCTGGATTTCCTGCGGGCCGCGCAGGCGCGCGAACAACAGCGCAAGTCTTCGGGCCGCCGTGCCGTGGCGCGGGTGGCGATCGGCCTGCTGGTGGTGACCGCGGTTGCGCAGTTGCTCTTTCTCGGCCGCACGGAGATCGCCACGCGCGTGCCGGCCACGCGCGCGCTGTGGGATCGCCTGTGCCAGCCGCTGCACTGCGACGTGCCGCCGCCGCGCGATCTCGATGCGCTGCAGATCGAGTCGTCGCAGATGCTGCGCCAGGAAGGCGATGCCTCCGACCAGTACGTGCTGACCGCCACGCTGCGCAACGGCTCGGACGGCCCGGTCGCGCTGCCCGCCATCGAGCTGGTCACCACCGACCTGCAGGACCAGTTGCTGGCGCGCCGCGCGCTGCTGCCCACCGACTACCTGGGCCCCGCCGACGCGGCCTATCGCAAGACCGGCCTGGCCGCCCACGCCGAGTTGCCGATTCGGGTACGATTCCAGTCCCAGCGCCCGACGGCCAACTACCGGGTCCTGATTTTCTACCCCTGATTCCCTGTTGAACTGTATAGAAGGAGCAAGCACACCATGGCAAACGTGACCCTTGGCGGCAATCCGATCGAAGTTGGCGGCGCCCTGCCGTCCGTTGGCGCGAAGGCCCCGGCGTTCACCCTGGTCGGCAAGGACCTGAAGGATGTGTCGCTGGCCGACTTTGCCGGCAAGCGCAAGGTGCTGAACATCGTGCCGAGCCTGGACACGCCGGTGTGCGCCACCTCCACGCGCAAGTTCAACGAAGCCGTCTCCAAGCTGGACAACACCGTGGTGTTCTCCATCTCCGCCGACCTGCCGTTCGCGGCCGGCCGCTTCTGCACGACCGAGGGCCTGGACAACGTGGTGCCGCTGTCGACCTTCCGTGATGCCGGCTTCAAGCAGGCCTACGGCGTCGACATCAAGACCGGTCCGCTGGCCGGCCTGACCGCGCGCGCGGTGGTGGTGCTCGATGCCAACGACAACGTGCTGCACGCCCAGCTCGTGCCTGAAATCAAGGAAGAGCCGAACTACGACGCTGCCCTGGCGGCGCTGAAGTAAGCTTCGTCGAAGCGGTCCTTTCCGTATCCCGTTCATCACACGGCCGTCCAGTGGACGGCCGCATTCTTATCTGGAGCCCTTCTCCCATGGCCAGCGTGATCTGCGGCTCGGTCGCCTACGACACCATCATGACGTTCGATGGACACTTCCGCGAACACATCCTGCCGGACAAGATCCACATCCTGAACGTGTCCTTCCTGGTGCCCAGCATGCGCCGGGAGTTCGGCGGCTGCGCCGGCAACATCGCCTACACGCTCAAGCTGCTGGGCGGCGAGCCGATCGTCATGGCCACGGTGGGCCAGGACGCCGCGCCGTACCTCGACTACCTGAAAAAGCTCGGCATCTCCACCGCGCACATCAAGGAGATCCCGGGCACGTTCACGGCCCAGGCCATGATCACCACCGACCGAGACAACAACCAGATCACTGCCTTCCACCCGGGGGCGATGAGCGAGTCGCACGTCAATTCGGTCAAGAATGCGCTGCCCGCCAGGCTGGGCCTGGTCGGCCCCGACAGCCGCGACGGCATGCTGCATCACGCGACGCAATTCGCCGAAGCGGGCGTGCCGTTCATCTTCGACCTGGGCCAGGCCATGCCGCTGTTCGACGGCGCCGACCTGCGCCGCTTCGTTGAACTCGCCAGCTACGTGGTGGTCAATGACTACGAAGCGCAGGTCATGCTGTCGCGCACGGGTTACAGCGCGACGGAGCTTGCGCAGCGCGTCGAGGCCTTCATCGTCACGCGCGGGGAACAAGGGGCGGAGATTCACGCCGGCGGCAAACAATACAATGTTCCCGCCGTACCGGCCGAGCAGGTGGTCGATCCGACCGGCTGCGGCGATGCCTTCCGGGGCGGCTTGCTCTACGGCATCGAGAACGGCCTGGACTGGGAAACCACCGGCCGGCTTGCCAGCCTGATGGGCTCGCTCAAGATCGCATGCCAGGGGCCGCAGAACCACGGCCTGCCTGTCGACGAGATCGCCCGGCGCTTTGAATCCGCCTTCGGATACCGGTATCAATAAGGAATCGATATGAACACCACCCTTCGCATCGGCGCCGCCGCCCTGCTGGTCACGGCCCTCGGCCTGCAAGGTTGCGCCACGGGCAGCAACTCCAACAGCGCTTACACGTCCTACCAGGCACAGCGCGAGCAGACCGTACGCTTCGGCACCGTGGAGTCGGTCCGCAATGTCGTGATCGACCGTGAACAGACCGGTGTCGGCACGCTGGCCGGCGGTGCGGTCGGTGGCATCGGTTCGGCAGCGGCCATCGGGCGCGGCAACGGCTCGGTGGCGGCAGGCATCCTGGGCGCCATCGCGGGCGGCATCGCCGGCAGCACCATCGAGGGCCAGGTGAACAAGCGCCCGGGCCTGGAGATCACCGTCAAACTGGACAACGGCGAGTACCGCGCCATCACGCAGGAAGCGGACGAAGCGTTCCGCCCCGGCGAACGGGTGCGCCTGCTGTCGTCGGGCGGCGTGACCCGCGTGACGCACTGAGCGGCTGCCCCGCCCGGCCGCCAACCTGCGGCGCGTCGCGAGGTATCAGCAAGACCGCATCGGCCTGTGCCGGTGCGGTTTTTTTACGCCCGTGCCACGGCGGCCGGCAACAAAAAGCCCGCCGGGGCGCAAGCCAGCCGGCGGGCGGTGCAAGACACCAGGTCTTGCGGACCGGATACGCGGTATCCGGTCAGGTGGGCACGACGCGCGTGCCGCTGTGGTCCCGAAGGATCACCGTCGCAAGAATGGCTTACGGACGGTTGCCAGTCGGGAAGGGCCAGGCCGCAGCCGGGTTCAGCGCGGTCTTGGCAGCCGGGGCAGCAGCAGGCGCAGTGGCCGGAGCAGCGGCGGGCTTGGTGGCAGCCTTCTTCGCCGGAGCCTTCTTCGCAGCGGGCTTTGCAGCCGGCTTTGCAGCGGGCTTGGCAGCGGGCTTCGCGGCAGCCTTCTTCGCAGCGGGGGCCTTCTTGGCAGCAGGCGCCTTCTTGGCAGCGGCCTTCTTCGCGGCCGGGGCCTTCTTGGCCGCAACCTTCTTCACCGCGGCTTTCTTGGCCGGTGCTGCCTTCTTGGCGGCGACCTTCTTCACTGCGGCCTTCTTGGCTGCGGGCGCCTTCTTCGCTGCAACCTTCTTCACCGCGGCTTTCTTGGCCGGCGCTGCCTTCTTGGCGGCAACCTTCTTCACTGCGGCCTTCTTGGCTGCGGGTGCCTTCTTCGCTGCAACCTTCTTGGCAGCGACCTTCTTGGCCGGAGCCTTCTTGGCGACCGGAGCAGCCTTCTTCGCGACGGCCTTCTTGGCCGGAGCCTTCTTTGCAGCAGCCTTCTTGGCCGGGGCCTTGGCGGCCGGTTTCTTCTTAGCAGCAGTTGCCATGGGAAACTCCTTCAGGATTGGGTATCGAACTATCGAGATTGAGCAACCCGACCGGCCCGATCCCACGATGCACCTGCATCGCCAGACCAACCGAGCGAGCGATTCATCGGCGCGCCACCAGACCGCAGTCGCACGCTAATGAATTCGGGGGGAAGACCTGCAACCCGCGCGGCGGACTCACGCAGCAAGTTGTACGCCTCGGCCGGGCACACGCACGCAGCCGCAGTCGACCGGACACACTGCATCCGGCGAGCCTTCATGAATTGAGAGAACCGGGGCCTCATCGCCGCACCGGTCGAAACCTGGTCTTGCGCGAGCCGCTGTGCAGCGTGCAAAGCCGCTTGTAGCGTGACTTTGCGGACAGCGGAGTCTTGGAGAGCGCGCGTTTTCTTTTGAGGGTAGTACGCCTGTCCGATCAGGGGGACCTTGGAGATGGCACCGAATTCGAACAGCCCTGTCGGCGTGGCGTGCTTCAAAGTGGTTACGCTCCTCGACTACTTTTCACTACCGCTCTGGAAGTTCATCGTCGTTGATCGTGCGAAGCTTTCCTGCATTGAAGTCAACGTCTTGTCAAGGCGAATCATAATTCGTTTGTGCGGTGATGTTAAGAGATTTATGCAAAAAGCGCGGTGAGTTTTGGTGAAGGATTGCGCTTGCTCTGTGCCTCATCGCAACCGGGATCGCGCATGCGCATCCGATGACCATGCGAAGGGGCATTTTCTTGCGCCCGATGATCGTGTCGATGCGTTGCTTCCAGCAAACGCACGCTTCCCACAAACCCAATGTTCATGCCGGTTTACAGCCACACAGATGCACGCCGCGATGAACCGCGCGCGTGCTCGGCGTGCGATATCTGGCATCAACGTCAACGCGTGCATCGACATCGCTGAGAGCGCTCGCTCGCGAAGAAAAAAACGATGCGTGGATGCGACAACGCGCACGAAATTTTGCGCGACGAACACGAGCACGCGCGCGATCGATACGACTTCGACATGCGCATCGACACATCGCACTCGCGTGACACCTGCACACGACGCGATGCGCGCGTGTCGGTGAAACGCGAAGACAGTCGGACGAACACGCACGCATCGATCTGCGCATCGACATGCCGCAAGTCGCGTGCCGCGCATCGCGCGGAACCGGACGTGCCGATCGTGTCCACCGCGCGCCTTCCGTGCATCGTCATGTCACAGGTGCGGCACAGTGGTTGCCGCATGGCATCGCGCGGTCGCCGATGACATGGCGACCGGCCCTCGCGATCTTCGCTTCGGCCGGCAGGATCGCTCCGGCACCGCGGCGACCAGGCAGCGCGCGAACACGCGGCGGGTCTGGGAAAAACCCTCACACAGCGTTTGAAACACGGCCGGCGTGTTCCGATAGAAGCATTGCTCTACCGCCTCCGTCGCCCTGCTTTTGCTGCACCAGCATGCCGCTGAAAGGGCCGAATGACGGCGCCTTGCCAGGCGGCGATCGCCGCGAATGCCGCGATCGCACATCGGCGTATCAGGTTATTTCTGATTGCCGCACCTTGCGGTTTCATCCCACGATCCTCGCACTGCATCAGCCCGGCGATCGAGCGCGCAGCGCGGCGCGGACAGGCGCGTTGTCCGTGACAGCAGGGCGAGCCGTCGCAAGGGGCATCACCACGGCGACCGCCTCCCCGAAGACCAGAGAGCGCAAACAAAGGGGTCCCAACAAGCGTTCTGAGTTGTGGAGGAACAAGATGCGCGCACCCGCCTTCTTGTTGAGATCGAGCCCACCGAGTCGTGGGGTTTTCCCGCAGTACCGGCGGTTGGCACGGCGGACGCCGGGCATCCTGGTGATCGTGTCGCTGGTCGGGATCGCAGGCTGCGCCACGTCGGACAGCGGTGACATGGGCACATCGCTAGGCGGCAGCGGCTCGCAGTCGACGTTATCGCTGACGGCACCGGATTCACCGACCTGGTCGAACGACAGCGGCACGACCGACAGCAGCAGCAGCGCGGCCGGCAGCACCACGCCGGTTGAGCAGGTCACGACCGTTGCCGTCACCGCCATCCTGCCGCTCGCCAGCACGCTGACCTCGGCCACGCAGACGCTCGGCGCGACTACCGGGCTCGGCGCACCGGTGAGCAGCGTGCTGACGACGCTGGGCAGCGCGCTCGGCAGCGAAGGCGGCACCCTCACCCAGGCCGGCAAGGGCAATGCGCTGACATCCACGCTGGGCAGCACGGTGAGCGCGCTGGGCACGCTCACCGGTTCGCTCGCCGCGGTGGCGACGCCGGCCGCCTCGTCATCCGGCGGCAGCGCGCCGGGCGGCGCGCTGGGGAATGCGCTGGCCCCCGTGATCACGGCCGTCGGCAGCCTGACGGCCAGCCTGTCCGGTGCCGGCACGGGCAGTCCGCTGAGCGCACTGGGCAGCGCCGGCACGACGCTCGGCGGACTGGTCGGCGGCGGGCTGTCGGGTGTCGTGCCCGATACGCGCCACTAGCGATCGCGCACGGCTTACCGATTTGTTTGGGTTTTTTTCGGCATCCGGCAACCATGGCCACTGGATGCCCCCAACCGGCGCCAGACGCGCGTTCCTCTGACGGCCGGTGTCGTTACGCGGGTCGAGCCTCGCTCAAGAAGGAGACACATCATGACCATTCGCGACTCGCTCCTGACCGCTTCGTCTCGCAAGCGGGTCGCCGCCACCGTCCTGGCCATGCTGGCGCTGGCCGGCCGCGCGTCCGGCGGCAATCCGAACAGCGGCGATGCGCCCGCCTCGACCGCCAACAACGATCCGGGCGCCGTGCCGGTCGGCAATGTCGCCAGCAACGTCGTCACGCAGACCGGCAAGACGGTGAGCGATCTCGGCACGCAGCTCGGCACGGCACAGGTGCCGCTGATCGGTGGCACGGCCGAGCAGAAGGATCTCGGCGCGACCGTCACCTCGGCCGGCAGCACCGTCCAGACCCTGGGGGCGGGCATCAGCACTGGGCTGGGCAAGATCGGTTCGACGCCGGACCCGGTCGGCACGACCGTGCAGAGCACCGGCAACGTGGTGACGGCCACCGGCGTGACGGTAGACAACGCCGGCCAGACCGTCACGGACCTGGGCGCGACGGGTAGCCCGCTGGCGCCGCTGAATCCGATGACGGCACCGGCGGGCAGCACCGTATTGGCACTCGGCCAGGTGCTGCAGGGCGCGGGCGGGCTGGTCACCATTGCGACATCGAGCGGGCCGGTGCAGCAGGTCACGCAGCAGACGAGCAATGCGGTCGTGCCGCTGGCCTCGCAGACCGCGCGCGGGACGCAGCAGGTCGGTAGCACCACCATGCTGGGCGGCCCACTGGCCAACGGCCTCGGCACGGTGGGCGGCGGCCTGGCGAGCGCCGGCGGACAGGTCGGCGCGACCAGCAGCAATCCGCTGGCGGCCGATATCGGCGGCGCCGCGGGCGCGACAGTGGCGAGCGCCGGCGGCCTCGTAAACGGCGGCGGCAGCGGCGGCTCGACCAATCCGCTGGCCACGGTCATGAATGCGCTGAGTGGCAGCGCGAGCGGCAGCAATCCGCTGGCGACGGGCACCGGCACCCTCTCGGGCACCGAGAGCGGCAGCAACCTGCTCGCCCCGATCACGAACGCGCTGGGTGGCGTCACGAACGCCTCCGGCGGCTCCGGCAGCAATCCGCTGTCCACCCTGACCGGTACGCTAGGCGCCCATTGCCCCCTGCCCCTGCCGCCGAGCATCCCTACCGATTTTCCGACTGATTGATCAGGAGACCACACCATGCAACGTCCCCCACACACCCTGTCGCGCCTGCTGGGCGGCCTGGCATTCGCACTGGCGGCCGGCGGCGCCTTTGCGCAGGCCGCCTCGCCGGCCGGCACCTGGAAGACCATCGACGATGCCACGGGCAAGCCCAAGGGCGAAGTGCAGATCGTCGAGAAGGACGGGGTGTTTTCCGGCAGGGTCACCAACATCCTGAAGGAAGAGGATCGCGCCAAGGTCTGCACCAAGTGCACGGACGACCGCAAGGACCAGCCCATCGTCGGCCTGACCATCCTGAAGGATCTGAAGAAGACCGGCGACAACGAATGGGCGGGCGGCAATATCCTCGACCCCGAGAGCGGCAAGGTCTACAGCGCCAAGATGTCGCTGTCGGAGGACGGCCGGAAGCTGAACGTGCGCGGCTTCCTGGGCATCAGTCTGCTGGGCCGCACGCAGACCTGGGTGCGCGAGCAATAGGCACGGCCGCATCGCGCAACGCGCCAACGCAACAACGCAACAACGCGCGGCGGTGCCTTTTGAGGGCACCGCCTCTTTGACACCGGGCATGTCGGCGCCTTCTTTTTTGTCCGCGCGCCGCCACCGCCGGGCGCCGCGTGCCCTTTGCGCCGCTCCATTAAAGAATCGCCGGGCCACCGCCGTTACACCGGACGGGGAAACGCCCATGTGGGCAAGACAAGTGGAGAAAGCCCAACATGCGACAGTGGACACTCAAAGCAAAACTGCGCCTGGCGCTGGCCCTGATGTGGCTGGGCCTGATCGGCGTGGGCGTCTGGAGTGCGATGGAAACCCGGGCCACCATGCTCGATGAGCGCAAGACGGGCCTGCAGAACCTGGTGGATGCCGCCGAGGGCATCGCCAAGCTGTATCACGCGAAGGCGCAGTCCGGCGCCATGGGCGAGGACGAGGCCAGGAAGACCGCCCTCGCGACGCTGGCGTCGCTGCGCTATGGCACCACGGGCTATCTCTTCGTGGTGGATTCGCAGCTGATCCTGCAGATGCACCCGACGCTGGCCGACATGGTCGGCAAGAGCACCGCCCAATTCAAAGACCCGACCGGCAAACCGCTCTACCCGGCCATCGTCAATGCCGCCAAGGACAAAGGCTACGGCTTTGCCGAATACCAGGGCCGCCTGCCGGGCAGCGACACCGCCCTGCCCAAGATCGGCTACGTCAAGCGCTTCGCCCCGTGGGACTGGAACATTTCCAGCGCCGTGTTCCTGCAGGAAGTGGAGACGGCCTACGTCCGCTCGCTGATCGCCAACCTGATTGCCATCCTGGTGGTGGGCGGCGCGGTGACGCTGGCCATGTTCCTCATCATCCGCAATGTGCAGCGCGGGCTGGGCGGTGAGCCGGCCTATGCCACCGAGATCGCCCGCCGAATCGCCGACGGCGACCTGGCGGTGCGCGTGCAGACCCGCCCGGATGACCGCGACAGCATGCTGTTCGCCATGGCCCGGATGCAGCAGCGGCTGACCGGCACCATCGGCCATATCAAGACCTCCGCCGACTCGATCGCCAGCGCCACCCAGCAGATCGCCACCGGCAACGCCGACCTGTCGCAGCGCACGGAAGAGCAGGCCAGCTCGCTGGAAGAGACGGCTTCCAGCATGGAAGAGCTGACCTCGATCGTGAAGCAGAACGCGGACAACGCGCGCCAGGCGAGCACGCTGGCGGTCAACGCTTCGGACATCGCGGTCAAGGGCGGCGAAGTGGTGGGCCGCGTGGTCGAGACCATGGCCGGCATCAACGACAGCAGCAAGAAGATCGCCGACATCATCGGCGTAATTGAGGGCATTGCATTCCAGACCAACATCCTGGCGCTGAACGCGGCGGTGGAAGCCGCCCGGGCCGGCGAGCAGGGTCGCGGCTTCGCGGTGGTGGCGGGCGAGGTGCGCAGCCTGGCGCAGCGCTCGGCGGGGGCGGCCAAGGAGATCAAGGTGCTGATCTCGGACTCGGTCGGCCGGGTCGAGAACGGCACCACGCTGGTGGCCGAGGCCGGCACGGTGATCGACGAAGTGGTGGTGGCGGTCAAGCACGTGACGGACATCATGGGCGAGATCAGCGCGGCGTCGGCCGAGCAGAGCTCGGGCATCGAGCAGGTCAACCAGGCCGTGAACCAGATGGACGAGGTGACGCAGCAGAACGCGGCACTGGTGGAAGAGGCCGCGGCCGCCGCGCTGTCGCTGGAAGAGCAGGCAACGTTGCTGCGCGACGCCGTGGCGTCGTTCCGTACGACCTGACGCCGGCGGGCCGCCCGCTCCCAACGAGGGGAGGGGCGGTCCGCCGTTTTCGGGCACGCCGCATGGTGCTATGCTGCGCGCCAGAGGAACCTCATCATAAAGTTGAAATTATCATGCCCGAGCGCAACCGCAACCGGCCGCCTTTGAGGGGCCTTTTTGGCGCGTTTGCCGGGTCGACCACCAGCGCCCAGACCGGGGCAGAAGACCCCCCTGGCGGCGCTCATGAGCCGATCTCCGGCGCCCGCTCCGAGGCCGCACGCGACGCAGCCGCGCAGGATCTCGCCAGCGACGTCGCCCTGTGGCGGCACGCGCTCGCGGCGGAAGCCGGCGGCCGGGCCCCGCATCCCGATGCGGCCTTGCGCGACGACCTGTCGATCCTGCGGATCCTGCGCCACCCCGACGGCCTGCGCCTGCTGCGGCAAGGATTGCGCAGCGCCTTCCCCGGCGCCGCACTGCGACTGACCAGCTTCTGGCCCGACGAGCAGCCGCACGCCTATCCGGCCCGCGCCGAAGCGCGCCCGGCTGAGTTCGGCGACCTGCTCGTCCTGCTGCGGCTGCGTGGCGCCGTGCCGACGCTGGACTGCCGCGCCCTCTTCGTGACCGCCCGCCGCATCGACCAGCCCGACGATGCGCTGGAGAAATCGCACGCACTGCCGCAGATCGGCCTGTACGAAGGCTGGCCCGATTTCAACGTCTACGCCCGCTCGCCGGTCAAGACGCGCAATGCGGCGTTCCTGGGCAGGTTCGATCTGTCGGCCGAGCTGGAGCCGCTGCGCCGCATCGGCCGCGATCAGCGGCAGTGGCGCTACCTGACGCCATGCACCGGCCTGCAAGCCTACGCACAGTGGCCGGGCATCCGACCGCCGTCGCCGCTGCAGTGGCGCTGGCCGGCCGGCCAGCAGGCCGGCGGTGCGCGCCCCGCCGGCGGCTCGTTCACCGGCCTGCTGCGCCAGCTCGCCCGCCCGGAAGGCCCGGGCGAGGACTGCTCGGCGGGCACCGACGTGCCGACCTGGGGACGCCTGATCAGCAAGCTGCTCGACCACAGCTGGGAAGTGGCCCCCGGCCATGCGCTCAAGAGCGGCAACATCGCGCCGACGGCCTTCTGGACCCGGCTGCGCGGTTTCCTGACGGCCGAATATCTGCTCGGCACGCATTCGCTGCAGAAGGGCTTCGGCACCTCCCTGCCGTTCGAGATGGCCAACGGCCTGCAGGACATCGCGCGCGACGACTGGACGGCCACCACCGGCTTCGACCCGGAAGACCTCGACGTGCCAGGCGTGCGCGGCACCCTGCAGCGCATCGCCGCCTCCCGGCTGTCGGTGTTCGGCATGAGCACGGAAGATCCGGCGCCGCTGGCCGCCCCGCGCGAGGCACCGCGCAACCTGGCCACGCGCAGCGGCGGCGAGCGCGAAGGCCAGCGCGTGCTGCTGATCGACGTGATCCGCCCGAGCGCCGCCGCACTGTGAGCCCCGCCCTGCCCCGGGCGGCGGCCTGATCCCCACGGCTCAGCCGGCCTCGGGCTCGGCGATGGGAATCTTGGTTTCGTACTTCGCGCAGTGCATGACGAAGTTGCTCTTGAAGCCACGCACGTTGTTGTCGGCGATGAACACGCGCCGCGTGAAGGCGTGGTAGGCCTCCATCGAGGCGGCGTTGACCGACAGCAGGAAATCCGCCTCGCCGGAGATCTCGTAGCACGCCAGCACATCGGGCTCGGCGCTCATCTTGCGCTCGAAATCGCGCAGCGCGGCGCTGTGCTGGCGGTCCAGCTCCACCCACACGAACACCGTCAGCGGACGGCCGACGCGCACCCGGTCCACCAGCGCGACCTGCCGCAGCAGGATGCCCTCCGCGCGCATCTGGGCAATGCGCCGCTGACAGGTCGCCACCGACATGTGCACGCGCTCGGCCAGCGCGCGCAGCGGCAGGGTGGCATCGTCCTGCATCAGGTTCAGTAGCTGGATATCGCGCCGGTCGAGCTGCATGGCGATGGCCTCCGGGTGGGACTCGATCCCTCCATTTTTTCGCAGAATTTCGAGAAGAACCATGCCGCAGCCCACGCTTTACGAAATTTTTTCTCCACGTTCACGGCTATGCTGGGGCATCCCCCGCCTGCGGCCACACGCATGAACTCGCCTTCCACTGTCGCCCCGACGTCTTCGGCCGGCCGCCCTTCGCTCTGGATGCCGATGCTGGCGCTGCTCGGCTCCATGGCCTCCGTCTGCGTCGGCAATTCCTTCGCCAAGACCCTGTTTCCTGCACTGGGCGCGGCCGGCACGGTAACGTACCGGATCACCATCGGCGCGGCGATCCTGCTGGCCCTGTGGCGGCCGTGGCGATTGCGCCTGCACCGCCGCGATGCGGGCAGGATCGCGCTGTACGGCGTCACGCTGGCCAGCATGAACCTGCTGTTCTACCTGTCGCTCACGCGGCTGCCGATCGGGATCGCCATCGCCATCGAGTTCACCGGACCGCTGGTGCTAGCGGTGGTGCTGTCGCGGCGCGCGCTGGATTTCGTGTGGATCGGGCTGGCGGTGGCCGGGCTGCTGATCCTGACCGTGGGCGGCCGGGCGGTCGGGCAGATCGATCCGCTCGGCGCGGCCTATGCGCTGGGGGCCGGCGTGTGCTGGGCGCTCTATATCGTGACCGGCAAGCGTGTCGGTACGCTGCCGGCGGGTCAGGCCACATCGCTGGGCATGGCGGTGGGCGCACTGTTTGCGATTCCGTTCGGGGTGGTGCAGGCGGGGCCGGCGCTGCTGGCGCCGTCGCTGATCGTCGCCGGCCTGGGGCTGGGCGTGCTGTCGAGCGCCGTGCCCTACTCGCTGGAGATGGTGGCGCTCAGGCACCTGTCGGGCCGCACCTTCAGCGTGCTGCTGAGCCTGGAGCCGGCCATCGGCGCGCTGGCCGGCGCGGTGGTGCTGCATGAGCATCTGTCGGCGCGGCAGTGGGTGGCGATTGTCGCCATCATCGCGGCATCGGCCGGCTGCGCGGCGACGGCACGGTCACGCCGGGCGGCCGAGGCCTGACACCGCGCGCCCCGCCGAACGCGCTGCTAGCCGGAGAAGCGCGCCACCGCCTGCAGCACCGCAACCCGTGCCTGCGCGTAGACCATGCCCTTCCAGGCCGGCGTGTCGCAATAGAACGCATCACGCAGGCCCTTGCGGATGGCGGCGGCCTGATCGGGCGACGTCCCGGGATGCCGATGCAGCCAGTGATCGGCCCGCAGCGCCTGCATCACGGCCATCGGTTCGAGCGTGCCGAACTCCAGCGTAATGACGGTCTTCTCGACGGCGGGAAACAGCGCGCCGGCACGGTCCACCAGCGCCCCCTCGACCACCGACGAGACCGACCCCGCCGCCGCGATCGGCCGGACATCCGCGCCCCAGGTGCCGATGGCACGCTCCAGTTCGCGCGGATCGGCGCCGGAGAAGATCTTTTCGCCATGGCCGTGGGCGCCGAGTCCGGTGTGCAGGTCGATCCACGCCAGGCGCGGCGCGTCTGCCGCGTGGCGGGACAGGATCGCGCAAGCCTGCGCGGTGCTCCAGCAGGTCGCCCCGCCGCCGTAGAACATGCCATCCGGGATGGTGTATTGGCCGATCGTCATCGCATCGCGCAGGGCCGCCTCGCCGTGCATCGCAAGATACTGCTGCAGCGCCGCCTGGTTGGCGGCGTCCGGCGGCCAGGTATCCGGCAACAGCAGCGGATCGACCTCGATATAAGCCGGGTTGGCCGACGCGACCGCGGCGAAATCGGCGCTGTTGCGGTTCAGGTCGACGTTGTCTTCGTTCACCCGCCGCAGATGCGCGAACCCGTACGGGTTGACCGCGTGGACCAGCAGCAGCGCCACCCTGCCGGCGGCCAGCCGTGCGAACAGCGCGTCGTCGCGCAGCAGGCCGACCTGGCAGCCGGAGCCGCAGAACCCCTCGACACCATGAATGCCGGAGGTCAGCACCAGCAGCACGCCGGGCCGGTCCGGCAGGAAGCACGCCGTGTCGATGGAAAGCGGCTCCCCGGCCGGCCCCAGCGCGTGCGGATGCACCGCGCGCTCGATGGCCAGCCCGCGCGCCCGGGCCGCGTCCAGGAAGCGGGCGCGCGCCTGATCGTAGGTCTGGGCGAAAAAGGATTCGATCTCGATGGCCATGTCCGGACCGCGCGCCGGGAAGGCACGCGCAAAAAAATAGGCGACGCAGCCAGCGTCGCCTATTTCCGTGTCAAGCGCGTGGAGCGCTCACTGTGGTGCTCAGTCCCACGACAGCGCGCCGCCGGTCTGGTACTCGATCACGCGCGTCTCGAAGAAGTTGCGCTCCTTCTTCAGGTCGATCATCTCGCTCATCCACGGGAACGGGTTGTCTTCGTTCGGGAACAGCGCGTCCAGGCCGATCTGCTGGCAGCGGCGGTTGCAGATGAAGCGCAGGTAACCCTTGAACATCGGCGCGTTCAGGCCCAGCACACCGCGCGGCATGGTGTCCTCGGCGTAGCGGTATTCCAGGTCGACGGCCTTCTTGAACAGCTCCGTGATCTCGGCCTTGAACTCGGCCGTCCACAGGTGCGGGTTCTCCAGCTTGATCTGGTTGATCAGGTCGATGCCGAAATTGCAGTGCAGCGACTCGTCGCGCAGGATGTACTGGTACTGCTCGGCGGCGCCCGTCATCTTGTTCTGGCGGCCCATCGCCAGGATCTGCGTGAAGCCCACGTAGAAGAACAGCCCTTCCATGATGCAGGCGAACACGATCAGCGACTTCAGCAGCTTCTGGTCGTTCTCCGGCGTGCCGGTCTTGAACGACGGATCGGTCAGCGTGTCGATGAACGGGATCAGGAACTCGTCCTTGTCGCGGATCGACTGCACCTCGTGGTACGCGTTGAAGATCTCGGCCTCGTTCAGGCCCAGCGATTCGACGATGTACTGGTAGGCGTGCGTGTGGATCGCCTCTTCAAACGCCTGGCGCAGCAGGTACTGGCGGCACTCCGGCGCGGTGATCTGGCGGTACGTGCCCAGCACGATGTTGTTGGCGGCCAGCGAATCGGCCGTCACGAAGAAGCCCAGGTTGCGCTTGATGATGCGGCGCTCGTCCTCGGTCAGACCGTTCGGGTCCTTCCACAGGGCGATGTCGCGCGACATGTTGATCTCTTGCGGCATCCAGTGGTTGGCGCAGCCGGCCAGGTATTTTTCCCAGGCCCACTTGTACTTGAACGGCACCAGCTGGTTGACGTCGGTGGCGCCGTTGATGACGCGCTTGTCGGCGGCGTTGACGCGGCGGCTGCTCTGCGCGGCGGCGGCGTTCGGGTTGTTGCCCAGGATACCCGCGGCCTGCGTGGCCGACGGCGGCAGCGCACCGCCCTGGTCGGGCGTGAACGATTGCAGCGGCGGCTGTGGTTGGTAGGCGGGCTGCGGTGCAGCCTGCGGTTGTGCGGCAGGTTTGACGTCGTCGTCCCAGCTCAGCATGGAATTTCTCCGAAATCTCTCAATTGGACCCGCCGGCGGCGCGCATGTTTCGGAACATGCGCGGCCCATCCGGCCGGTGGCCGTTGGCAATAACGGGCCGCATCGGCGATGCCATGCGGCCCCTGGGGCGCTTGATGGACCCAGCCTCGGTTATTGGCAGGCCTCGCATTCCTCGAAACCGGGATCGCCGGGGCGCATCGTGCACACGGCGCCTTCGGCTTCCGGCATCGCCGGCGCGGTGGCGGCCACGGTGTCCAGCGCGCTGGCCGGGGCCACCGGCGCGGCACCCGCCGCCGCCACGCTGCCGGCATCGCTGCCCGACGACACGGCGTTCAGCGTGCCGCGCGACACGGTGGACTTCTCCACGTGCGTCGCGCCGATGGTGCGCAGGTAGTAGGTGGTCTTCAGGCCACGCAGCCACGCCAGCTTGTAGGTGTCGTCCAGCATCTTGCCCGACGCGCCGGCCATGTAGATGTTCAGCGACTGCGCCTGATCGATCCACTTCTGGCGGCGCGAGGCGGCCTCCACCAGCCACTGCGGCTCCACTTCGAAGGCCGTCGCGTACAGGTCGCGCAGGTCTTGCGGGATGCGGTCGATGCGGGCCAGCGAGCCGTCGAAGTACTTCAGGTCGGCGACCATCACTTCATCCCACAGGCCGCGTGCCTTCAGGTCGCGCACCAGGTAGTCGTTGACCACCGTGAACTCGCCCGACAGGTTCGACTTGACGTACAGGTTCTGGTACGTCGGCTCGATGCATGCGGACACGCCGATGATGTTGGAGATCGTCGCCGTCGGAGCGATCGCCACGCAGTTGGAGTTGCGCATGCCGTGCTGCTGGATGCGCTCGCGCAGACCATCCCAGTCCATCGTCGACGACAGGTCGGCCTCCAGATAACCGCCGCGCTCCTGCGCCAGCAGCTTGAGCGAGTCCTGCGGCAGGACACCGCGATCCCACAGCGAGCCCTTGTAGGTGCTGTAGCGGCCACGCTCTTCGGCCAGCTCGGTCGAGGCCCAGTAGGCGTAATAGCACACGGCTTCCATCGAGGTGTCGGCGAACTGCACCGCGGCATCGGTGGCGTACGGGATGCGCAGCACGTGCAGCGCGTCCTGGAAGCCCATGATGCCCAGGCCCACCGGACGGTGGCGCAAGTTGGAGTCCCGCGCCTTCTTGACGGCGTAGTAGTTGATGTCGATCACGTTGTCGAGCATGCGCATGGCGGTGCGCACGGTCTTCTTGAGCTTGTCGTGATCGAGCGCGTAGCTGCCGTCGGCCTGCTTGACCACGTGGGCAACCAGGTTGACCGAGCCCAGGTTGCACACGGCGATCTCGCTGTCGTTGGTGTTCAGCGTGATCTCCGTGCACAGGTTGGAGCTGTGCACCACGCCCACGTGCTGCTGCGGGCTGCGGATGTTGCACGGGTCCTTGAACGTGATCCACGGGTGGCCGGTCTCGAACAGCATGCCCAGCATCTTGCGCCACAGTTGCAACGCCGGCATCTTCTTGAACAGCTTGATCTCGCCGCGGGCAACCTTCTCTTCATAGCCCAGGTAGGCGGTCTCGAATGCCTTGCCGACCTTGTCGTGCAGATCCGGGCAGGTGGACGGCGAGAACAGCGTCCATTCGCCACCCTCCATCACGCGCTTCATGAACAGGTCCGGGATCCAGTTGGCCGTGTTCATGTCGTGCGTGCGGCGGCGGTCGTCGCCGGTGTTCTTGCGCAGCTCCAGGAATTCCTCGATATCCAGGTGCCACGTCTCCAGGTACGCGCACACCGCGCCCTTGCGCTTGCCGCCCTGGTTCACGGCCACGGCCGTGTCGTTGACCACCTTCAGGAACGGCACCACGCCCTGGCTCTTGCCGTTGGTGCCCTTGATGTGCGAGCCCAGCGCGCGCACATTGGTCCAGTCGTTGCCCAGGCCGCCGGCGAACTTGGACAGCAGCGCGTTTTCCTTGAGCGCCTCGTAGATGCCGTCCAGGTCGTCCGACACCGTGGTCAGGTAGCACGACGACAGCTGCGAGCGGCAGGTGCCCGAGTTGAACAGCGTCGGCGTGGACGACATAAAGTCGAACGACGACAGCAGCTGGTAGAACTCGATGGCGCGCGCTTCGCGGTCGATTTCATTGAGCGACAGGCCCATCGCCACGCGCATGAAGAACGCCTGCGGCATCTCGATGCGCTTGTCGCTGATGTGCAGGAAGTAGCGGTCGTACAGCGTCTGCAGGCCGAGGTAGTTGAACTGCAGGTCGCGCGAGGCGTCGAGCGCGGCGCCCAGCTTGGCCAGGTCGAACTGGGCCAGCGTGTCGTCCAGCAGGCCGGCGTTGATGCCGCGCTTGATGAACTGCGGGAAGTAATCGGCATAGCGCCCGGCCATCTCGGCCTGGGTGACTTCCTCGCCCAGGATTTCACGGCGGATCGTGTGCAGCAGGATGCGTGCGGTGGCCTGGCTGTAGGCCGGATCCTTCTCGATCAGGGTCCGCGCGGCCAGGATGGCCGAGTCGTACACCTGGCTCATCGGCACGCCTTCGTACAGGTTCTTGACGGTCTCCTTGAGGATCGGCTCCGGATCCACCGACTCGCCCAGGCCCGCGCAGGCCGACACGATCAGGTTGCGCAGCGCCGCCATGTCGAGCGGGCGGGTGATGCCGCCGTCCGTCACGTTCAGGCCGATGAAGGCCGGCTGCTGCTGCGTCTCGCCCGCCTGTGCGCGCTCCTGCGAGCGGCGCTCGCGGTACAGCACGTAGGCGCGGGCGACATCGTGCTCGCCCGAGCGCATCAGGGCCAGTTCGACCTGGTCCTGCACATCCTCGATGTGGAACGTGCCGCCATTCGGACGGCTGCGCAGCAGCGCGCGCACCACGTTCTGGGTCAGGCCCTCGACCAGCTCGCGCACGCGCGCGGAAGCGGCGCCCTGCCCGCCGTTGACGGCGAGGAAGGCCTTGGTCATCGCCACGGCGATCTTGGAGGGCTCGAAGCCGACCACGGCACCGTTGCGGCGGATGATCTTGTAGTCGGCGTAGCCGGCGCCGGAGGCCACGGCCGTGCCCTCGGCAGGTTGCGAAAACGCGGTGGGATTGGCGGTGCCGGAGTGGATTTCTGTTTGGGCCGTCTGCATGGTGACTCCTGTTAGCCGTTCGGGATGGCAGCCCGCCGGAGGGCGGCAGGCTCGCGCGCCGCGCAGGAAATCGAGACGCGAAAGGCCCTTGCCTTCTCCTCGCCCCAAGCGCCGGCTTGACCTGCCGAACGCGCGCGCCCGCGCGGCGCCAAAATCAGAATTCCGGAACGCCACCACTATATCTAGTGTGCCGCTCCGGAATTGGCACTAAGTATAGTGGAACGATCGAACTTGACCAGACTTGACAGATGGCGGCGACGGGCTATTTCCCAACCCGGATGCGGCGCCGCAAACCCGCCATCCCAGGCGGCACAACGGGTCGGCGGCATCGGCGTGCGGCGATGCGGTGAACTCGCTTTGAGAATAAATCTTTCTATTGATCAAGCAAGTTCGATAGAAATCACATGCGCAAACGCGAAGCGATCGCGCATGCTCATCAGGCCGGAGCCGCGCCTGCCTGGTACGGGAACAGTGCCGCCTCCAGTTTCGCGAGGCGGCGCAGGTGTGCCCAGTCGAAGCACGGCCCCGGGTCCGTCTTGCGCCCGGGCGCGATGTCGGAATGCCCAGCGATTGCCCGGATCGGGTACGCCGCGCAGATCGCCCGCACCAGGGCCGCCGTCGCCGCGTACTGGGCGGGCGTGAAGGGCTGGTCGTCCGTCCCCTCGATCTCGATGCCGATGGAGAAGTCGTTGCAGCGCGTGCGGCCGAAGAAATCCGATACGCCGGCATGCCAGGCGCGCGTGTCGCAGGGAGCGAACTGCACGCACGCCCCGGTGCGGCGGATGAAGAAGTGCGCCGAAACCCGCACGCCGCGCAACTGCTCGAAGTAGGGATGGGCGCCGCAGTCGAGCGTGTTGGCAAAGAAATCCAGCACGTCGTCGGTGCCGAAACGCGCGGGCGGCAGGCTGATGTTGTGCAGCACGATCAGGTCGATCGGCAGGCCCTCGGGGCGCGCATCGACATTGGGCGAAGGATGCCGGCACACCCCGTCCGCCCAGCCGTCCGCGCCGATGCGCACCGGCCCGGCCACCTCAGGCATCACCCACCCCGCCGTTGCCCGCCGCGGCTTCGATGTCGCGCGGATCGCGGATGTCCAGCTGCTGCATCCGGTAGCGCAGCTGCCGGAAGCTCAGGCCGAGCAGCTTGGAGGCCGCCGTCCGGTTGAAGCCGGTCTGCGCCAGCGCGGCCAGGATCACGCCGCGCTCCACCGATTCGAGGTAGGCCGGCAAGTCCACCGGCAAGGACACCGCGGGCATGGCCGGCGCGGCCGGCTCGATCACCGGCGCGGGCTCGACCGGCACGGGCACGACGACGGGATGCGGCATCAGGCCCATCGGCACCGGCACGGGAATGTAGGCCGCATCGGGCCAGCCGCCCACCGGCTGCGGCACGCCGAGCGGATGCGCGACATGGCCGGGATGCCCCGGATGGGCGGGATGGCCGGGCGCCGGCACCGGCGGCAGGTGCGCCGGGTGCACGGGATGGCCGCCATGCGCCTCGCGCGCGCGGTGGAACAGCGGCGAGCGCTCGATGTCGGTGCCCAGCGCGCCGAGATGGTCCACGTCGATCGACTCGCCCTCGGCAAAGGCGTAGGCGCGCTCCAGCAGGTTATCCAGCTCGCGCACGTTGCCGGGAAACGGATAGGCGCACAGCTGCTGCAGCGCCTGGCGCGTGAGCCGCTTCGGCCGCGGATCGCCATAGCGCGCGGCCAGCTGCTCCAGCAGCACGCCCGCCAGGACCGGCACGTCCTCGGCGCGCTCGCGCAGCGTCGGCATGCGCAGCTCCAGCACGTTGAGCCGGTAGAACAAATCTTCGCGGAAACGCCCGGCGGCGACCAGGCGCGCGAGGTTCTGGTGGCTCGCGCATACCACGCGCACGTCGACCGGGTCTTCGCGGCTCTCGCCGATCTTGCGCACGCGGCGCTCCTGCAGCGCGCGCAGCAGCTTGACCTGCATGGTCAGCGGCAGGTCGGCCACCTCGTCGAGCATAAGCGTGCCGCCGTGGGCCGCCTGGAAGAAGCCCTGGCGGTCGCTGTCGGCACCCGTGAAGGCGCCCTTCACGTAGCCGAAGAACTCGGCTTCCATCAGGTTCTCGGGAATCGCGCCGCAGTTGACGGCCACGAACGGCCGCGCCGAACGCGACGACAGCGCGTGGATGGCGCGCGCCGCGCGCTCCTTGCCGCTGCCCGATTCGCCGCTGATCACCACCGGCGCCATGCTGCGCGCCAGCCGCAGCAGCGAGCGGCGCACCTCCTGCATGGCGGCCGAATGGCCGGGCAGCAGCGCACTGGTGCGTTCGGCGAGATCGGCGCTGCCGGGATCGGGATCGCGCTGCTGGCGGCCCAGCGCGTTGAGCACCAGGCTGCGCAGCTGGTCGAGCGACAGCGGCTTGGCGATGTAGTCGAACGCGCCCGCCTTGAGCGCCTCCACCGCGTTCTCGGCGCTGCCGTAGGCGGTGATGACGGCCACCGGCGTGCGATCGGCGGTGGCCGAGAGCTGGCGCACCAGGTCGATGCCCAGGCCGTCGCCCAGGCGCATGTCGGTCAGCACCAGCGCAAAGCGTTGCCGCGTCAGCGCCTCGCGCGCCTCGGCCAGGCCGCCGGCCAGCACCACATCGTGCCCCATGCGCCGCAGGGAGATCTCCAGCAGCTCACGCAGATCGGCCTCGTCATCGACGACGAGGATGGGTTCGCGAACGACGGCAGCTTTGGACATGGGGGGACGGAAAAACGGCTGGCGGCTCATTCCGCCGGCACAGCGGGTGGGTCGAACATCAGGGTGATGACGAAAGCGCGGCGCGGCAGGCCCTCGCGCACCTCCATGGTCATCACTCCGGTGCGATCGAGCAAGGATTCGAGCGCGATGTCGCCGTAGCGGATCTGCGCATCGTTGGCACCGCACAACTCGCGGGCCATGTAGAGACCGAGCCCGGTGCCCTGCGCGTCATTGGTGAAGAACGGCTCGAACAGGCTACGCTGCTGCTCGGCGGACACCTCGGGGCCGTCGTTC
Organism: Ralstonia nicotianae; assembly: GCF_018243235.1. Taxonomy (NCBI): domain Bacteria; kingdom Pseudomonadati; phylum Pseudomonadota; class Betaproteobacteria; order Burkholderiales; family Burkholderiaceae; genus Ralstonia; species Ralstonia nicotianae. The sequence continues at coordinate 635,802 of NZ_CP046674.1, read as the reverse complement.
CAGATCACCAGTTCGGCGTGGGTGTCATCCAGCGGATAGGCCGCCAGCAGGATCGAGCCCGGCACGCCGCGACAATAGCGCAGCGCGTTGTCGAGCAGGTTGCCCACCACCTGCTGCAGGTGGGCCGGATCGAACAGCACCGGCCGCGCCAGGTCGACCGCCACGCGCACCAGGTCGGCGCTGATTTCGGTGGCCTCGCCCGCGCGGCGCAGCGCCTCGGCACGCCAGCGCTCCACCACCTCGGGCAGCACCTGCGCGAGCTGCTCGCGCACGCGCTCGCCGCGCGGCCGGCGCGACAGCATCAGGACATCGGCGACCACCTGGTCGAGACGGCGCACGTTATCGCGGATGATGCGCAGCAGGCGCGTCTCCACGCCGCGCCCCTCGGGGCGCACCGGCTCGCCGCCCTCGCCCGGGTCGTCCAGCAGTTCGGCCGCCTGGCTGATGGCCGCGAGCGGGTTGCGGATCTGGTGCGCCACGCTGGCCACCAGCCGCCCCATCGATGCCAGCTTTTCCTGCTGGGCCTGCTCGGTCACGCGCTCCCAGCTCTCCACGTGCACCAGCACGGTGTCGTGCAGTTCGTGGCGCAGGAAGACTTCGTCATCGGCGGACCAGCCCGGTGCGACGGTCTCGGCCGTGGAGCCGCGCGCACGCGGCGGCTCGCCGGCGGCCTCGCCGGGCAGGCCCAGACCGATCGAGCTGACCAGGCTATCCATATAGACGCGGCCCAGGTTCGCCAGGCTCGGCAGGATGAAGCGCAGGCGCAGACGGGCACGCAGCGCGGCACGGCCGCCCGCGGCGATCGGCTGCAGGTCGAGGATGCGCGTGGCCTCGTCATCGCCGGCCACGTCGGCGCCGCTGCCCGGCTGCCGGTTCCGGCGGCGCAGCCACTGGCGCAGCGTTTCCAGCAGCGGATGCAGGTGCGGGATGTCCTTCAGGTCGAACAGCATGGTCCCGCTGCCGACGAATGCATTCTGCGGCACGCCCAGCAGCATCGCCGCGGCGGGATTGGCGGCCACCACGCGGCCGTCGGCGCGCACCAGCATCACGCCGTCCTGCATGTCATAGACCATCAGCCGGTTCACCAGCTGCTGCAGGCGCAGCTCGCGCTCGCGGGCCAGCGTCAGGCGCTCCTGCGCCACCTGCCGGTGCGACAGCCCGTACATCATCAGCGCGGCCATCATGTAGACCAGGCCGTACAGCCCGGCGGAGGCCAGCCCCGAGTCGATCCCGCCATCGCCCAGCATGCGCAGGAAGGGCGCAGCCAGCACCACCATCGATGCCACTGCCGCAGTGAACAGGGCATACAACAGGCTGGTCAGCGCGCCGGCCGCCAGCACCGGCATCAGGAACACCATCGCCACGCTGGCCGACAGGTGCGACAGCGTCGCATAGGCCAATCCGAGGAAGAGCAGGTCCAGCAGCACGTCCAGCCGCACCCGGAACTGGAAACGCGAGCGCCACCACCCCGCCGCCGCCAGGATCAGCAGCGCCAGCGCCAGGTACGGCAGCGTCAAGCTGAGCATGGCGTCGCCGACGGGTGCCGGCAGATCGCTCGCATGCTCGCGGGGGATCGAGACGAACAGCAGCAGCACCAGCGCCACCGCCGCCCGGCTGAAGGCGAAGTAGCGCAGCAGGCGCCACTGGAATTCGGGCGGATCAGGCTCCAGCCACACCGCGCGCAGCGCACGCCAGGCGTTCAGGCGCGACCACAGGCGCATGCCGGACGCCCCGGCACCCGCAGCGTCGGCACCGCCCGCCTTGGAAGCGTCGCGCATCATGCGCCGCCCCGGCCGTCGGCCTGGTCGGCATGCTCGGCACACCGATAGCGCCCGCCAGGCAGGGCCACCATGCCGGTGCGCGGCGCATGCACGCCGCAGACAGCGCATTGCTCGATCCGCTGCGCCGCGTCCGGCGTCTTCGTGCGCTGGCGCCCGGCGGGGGCCGACGGCGTCGGGCGCGCATGGCGCGAGCTCTGGCGGCTGAGCCACCACAGGCCGGCGAGCAGCAGCAGGATCAGCAGGACGGGACGGGCCATGGTGGAGGAACGAAGGACGGAACCGCGAGCGGGCGCGCTATGCGCGATGCAAGATGACTTCCAGCACGAAGCGGCTGCCGACATAGGCCAGCATCAGCGTCGCAAAGGCCGCCATCACCCAGCGCAGCGCCACGCGCCCGCGCCAACCGTAGAAACGGCGGCCGATCAGGATGCCGCCGAACATCGCCCACGACAGGATGGCGAAGACGGTCTTGTGATCGACATGGAACGCCCGGCCAAACAACTGCTCGGAGAACAGCATGCCCGAGGCGATCGTCAGCGTGAGCAGCACGAACCCCGCGCCGATCAGACGGAACAGCAGCTTCTCCAGCGTCAGCAGCGGCGGCAGCAGATCCAGCCAGCGCCCAAGCCAGCCGGATTCCGCCGGCCGGTTGATGGTATGCAGGCGGCGCTCGGCGGCCAGCATCAGGATGGCGTGGAAGGCCGCCAGCGTGAACAGCCCGTAGGCCACGTTCGCGATGGCGAAGTGCAGCTTGAACAGCGGGCTGGCGGCATAGCCGAGGATCTGCGTGCCCGGGAACGCCAGCGGCAGCAGGCTGCCGACCAGCGCGACCGGCATCACCAGCAGGCCCAGGCCCGCCAGCGAGAAGAACAGGCTCTCGATCCAGTAGATGCCAACGCCGAGCCACAGCATGGACGACAGCGCATAGGCGAAGCCGAACTTCATGGAAGCAGCCGGGAAGATGGTCTCGTGCAGCAGCATCCCGTGCACCGCCAGCGCACCCAGCAGGGCCCAGCGCCACCAGGCGGGGCCGGATTCGGCGGCCGGCGGCGGGGGCGGCACCAGCACGGCCGCGCCGGCCAAAGGCTGGCCGCCGGACACCAGGGCACCCGCTGCCTGGGCCTCGAGGCCGCCGCGACGCGCCCACGCGTACCAGGCGAGGGCCCCGTAGAGAAGCGCTGTCAGCGCATACAGTACAATCACCATTTGCGCAGTTTACCGCAGCGGCCTGACCTTTTGGCCGGCGCACACCGCCTGCCGGCCCACCGACCGGGTCCGGCATCGTGGCCACGCGGGGCGCACATTCCGGAGGCGCACGGCATCGCGTGGCGGCCTCCGCAACGTTGCCGGATCCCCGTTGATTCCATTGCTTTCGTCTCCGATCACTCCCTGGATTTGCTGTCATGCTGGATAACCTGACCCAACGGCTCGCGCGGGTGGTCAAGACCATGCGCGGCGAGGCGCGCCTGACCGAGGCCAACACCGCCGAAATGCTGCGCGAGGTTCGCCTGGCGCTGCTCGAAGCCGACGTGGCGCTGCCGGTCGTGCGCGAGTTCATCGCCCGCATCAAGGAAAAAGCGCTCGGCGAGGAAGTCATCACCAGCCTGTCGCCGGGCCAGGCGCTGGTCGGCATCGTGCAGCGCGAGCTGACCGCCATCATCGGCGGCGAAGAGGCGGTTGCCCCCGCCCCGGCCGGCATGCCCGCCGGCCTGCCCATCGGCCGCGCCGCCGAGCTGAACCTCAACGTCCAGCCGCCCGCGGTCATCCTGATGGCCGGCCTGCAGGGCGCCGGCAAGACCACCACCGTCGGCAAGCTGGCCAAGTGGCTCAAGGAGAACAAGAAGAAGAAAGTGCTGACGGTGTCGTGCGACGTCTACCGACCCGCCGCCATCGCACAGCTCAAGACCGTGTCGGAGCAGGTCGGCGCGGACTTCTTCCCGTCGCAGCCCGAACAGAAGCCGGTCGACATCGCCGCCGCCGCGCTCGACTGGGCCAAGAAGCATTACCACGACGTGCTGATCGTCGACACGGCCGGGCGCCTGGGCATCGACGAAGCGATGATGCAGGAGATCGCCGCGCTGCACGCCACGCTCAAGCCGGCCGAAACGCTGTTCGTGGTCGACGCGATGCTCGGCCAGGACGCCGTCAATACCGCCAAGGCCTTCAACGACGCCCTGCCCCTGACCGGCGTGGTGCTGACCAAGCTCGACGGCGACGCGCGCGGCGGCGCGGCCCTGTCGGTGCGGCACATCACCGGCAAGCCGATCAAGTTCGTCGGCGTGGCGGAAAAGCTCGATGGGCTGGAGCCGTTCTACCCCGACCGCATGGCCCAGCGCATCCTGGGCATGGGCGACATCCTCGCGCTGGTCGAGGAAGCCCAGCGCGGCGTCGACATGGAACAGGCGCAGAAGCTCGCCGCCAAGATCAAGAAGACCGGCGGCTTCGACCTGGAAGACTTCAAGGCCCAGATCGGCCAGATGAAGAAGATGGGCGGCCTGGGGCAACTGATCGACAAGCTGCCGGCGCAGTTCGCCCAGCAGGCGCAGGGCGCCAACATGGACCAGGCCGACAAGCAGGTGCGCCGCATGGAAGGCATCATCAACAGCATGACGCCCGCGGAGCGCGCCAAGCCCGAGCTGATCAAGGCCAGCCGCAAGCGCCGCATCGCCGCCGGCGCCGGCGTGCCGGTGCAGGAGGTCAACCGCCTGCTCAACCAGTTCGAGCAGATGCAGACCATGATGAAGAAGCTCAAGGGCGGCGGCATGATGAAGATGATGCGCGCCATGGGCGGCCTCAAGGGCGGCATGAAGGGACTGCTTCCCGGCGGCCGCTGAGCCCGTCCGCGATCCGATTGACCAGAAACGTTTCACCGACCGATACGATGCTGAGCGCAGAACAGGCCCGCGAACTGTGGGCCAACTCCGAGGAAATCGTTAGCGAAGCGGCCGTGCACGCCTCGCTGGACCGCATGGCCGCCGAGATCACCGAGAAGATCGGCGACACCTTTCCGATGGTGCTCTCCGTGATGGGCGGCGCCTGCGTCTTCACCGGCATGCTGCTGCCCAAGCTGGCCTTCCCGCTGGAGTTCGACTACATCCACCTGTCCCGCTACAACAACAAGACGGTGGGCGGCGAGATGCAATGGCGGGTGGCGCCGCGCGAGTCGGTCAAGGACCGCACCGTGCTGGTGCTCGACGACATCCTGGACGAAGGCGAGACCATGGCCGCCATCCGCTCGCGCATTATTGACATGGGTGCGGCCGAATTCTATTCCGCCGTGCTGTGCGAGAAGACACTCGCCAAGGACAAACCGCTGCACCCGGACTTCTGCGGCTTCCCGGTGCCGGACCGCTACGTGTTCGGCTGCGGCATGGACGCCAAGGGCTACTGGCGCAACCTGCCGGCCATCCGGGCACTGCGCAACAGCTGATCCGCTGCGTTCGGCAACAAAAAAGGGCGACATTCCGGTCGCCCTTTTTCATTGGCCGCGTCATTGGCCACACATCGCGCCGCGCTCACAGCTGATGCACAAACGCGCGGATCCCCTTGAGCAGCATCTCCACCGAGATCGCCACCAGGATCAGCCCCATCAGCCGCTCGAACGCCATCACGGTCCGCTCGCCGACCAGGCGCTGGATGCGCGTGGCGCTGAGCAGCACCACCGCGCACACCGCCATCGTCGCGCTCAGCGAGCCGATCCAGGTCCACATCCGCCCCGGCGCCTGCGACACCAGCAGCATCACGGTCGCCAGCGCCGACGGACCGGCGATGGCCGGAATCGCCAACGGCACGATGAAGGGCTCGCCGGTGAGCTGCCCGTCGGCCGGGCCCTCGCGCGGAAAGATCATCCGCAGCGCGATCAGGAACAGCACGATGCCGCCCGCGATCTGCAGCGACAGATCCGTCAGGCTCATCATGCGCAGGAACGCCTCGCCGAAGAACATGAACACCAGCAGCAGCGCGAAGGCGATGCCGACCTCGCGCAGCACCACCCGGTTGCGCCGCTCGGGCGCCACCGGCCGCAGGGCCGAGATGAAGATGGGGATGTTGCCGAGCGGATCGGTGATCAGCAGCAGCAGGACGGTAGCGGACGCGAACGTGTATTCCATGCGCACCTGGCAAGCGGGTGGACGGCGCGCTCAGGCGCCGCGCCGATAAGGCCGCTCGCGCAGCCACTTGGTGGCGATCCACTTCTCGCCGCGCTCGACCGGCAGGCCGGCGTGCAGCGTATTGTCGTCGAGCGTGCCATCGGGCCGCTTGTAGACGAAGAAGACGGCGTTGCCCTTGACCGGCGCCACCTCCAGGCCCAGCTTGGGGAAGCCGGTCGCGCCGCCGGCCGGCACGCTGTTCAGGTAGATGACGAGCGTGGCGACGCGCTGGCCGCCCACCTCCAGCTGGCGCGCCTCGCCGCTGCGGCCCGGGTTGAAGTAGTCGAAATGCGGCTGGTATTCACCGCCGGGGTGGTAATGGAGCACCTGGAAGCCCTCGCCGTGCTCGACCGGCACGCCGGTAGCCTGCGCGATGCGCGCCTCGATCCGGGCGACCAGCGGATGCTCGCCCACCTGGAACATCGCGCCCTGGCTGGTGCGGGCCGAGATCAGGTTCTCTTCGCCGGTCTCCGGATTCACCACCGGCGAGCGCTTCAGCCGGTGCCGCCCGAGCGCGATCAACTGGTCGCACTCCTCGTCCGACAGGAAGTGCTGGAACAGCACAATGCGCGGCGTCTCGATGGCAAAGAGGATGGGAATCTCGCGGTCGGACGTGCGCACCGCGTTGCTGCTTTCCGGCTCAGGCCCGGCCGGCGCCGGACTCGGCACCGTGGCGGCGGGCTCCGGCTTCGGCCGCTGCGCAAGCGCTTCGTCCACCACGCGCCGCGCGAAAGCGCGGTCATAGCCGGACTGCACCATCGAAGCCACCAGCGGGTCGGCCTCGAAGCCTTCGTCCACGTGACGCTGCAGCCAATCGTGCAGCGCATCGGACATGGTCGCGTACGGTTCGGTCGTGGACATTGCGAAAGCAGGCGAAGGGCGGACGGATGGCCCTATTGTAGGTCGATCCCCGCCGCAGCCGCCGTCAGGAACCGCCGGCGATGCGCAGCGGCGAGAACGGATTGCGCGCCGGCGAGTCCGGCAGCGCCTTGGCGCGCGGCGCGGCCCCCGATGGCGCGGGCGCGGACACGGTCGTCACCGTTGCATCCTGATACTGCCAGCGCTTCCAGGCCGCCAGCACGGCGTTCGGATATTGCGGCTGACCGCGGCTGCCGTTGTAGCGGCCCAGCGCCAGGTAGAGGTTGCCGCCCTCCATGTCGAGGTAGTGCCGGAGGATGGTGCAGCCGTAGCGCAGGTTGCTCTGCAGGTGGAACAGCTTGCGCACGTCCTTGTCGCCGATGCTGCGCGTCCAGAACGGCATCACCTGCATCAGGCCCATGGCGCCGGCACCGCTCATGGCGTACTTGCGGAAGCCGCTTTCCACCTGGATCAGGCCGAGCACCAGCGCCGGATCCAGCCCCGCCCGCTTGGCCTCGTAGTACGCCGTCTCGATCAGCTCGACGCGGACCGATGCCAGCGGAATCTTGGCGGACATGCGCGCCGACATCTCCGCCAGCCAGCGCAGGTAGCCGAGCTGCTCTTCGTTGCTGGCAAACACCGGGCGCAGCGGACGGCTGTCGGCCACGGCGGCGGACAACGCGCTGCGCACCGAGTCGGCCAGGTATTCCTCTTTCTGCGCACCCGCCCACGCCGAGCGCGTACCCGCGAGCAGCGCCACCGCGCACAGCGTGGCGGCGATCGGGCGGACCGGGAAGCGGCGCATGGCGTCCGGCACCGTTATTGCGCGAGGCGCGACTTGAGGGTGGCCAGCACGTCGGCCGGCGCCACGGCGGCGGCGGCCTCGTCGCGGCGGCCCTGCAGTTCGAGCTTGCCGTCCTTCAGGCCGCGCTCGCCCACCACCACGCGGAACGGCACGCCGATCAGCTCCCAGTCGGCGAACATCGCGCCGGGGCGCTCGCCGCGGTCGTCCAGGATCACGTCGATGCCGGCGGCGGCCAGTTCCGCGTGCAGGCGGTCGGCCTCGGCGCGCACGGCCTCGGAACGGTCGTAGCCCACCGGGCAGATCACCACCTCGAACGGCGCGATCGACACCGGCCAGATGATGCCGCGCGCATCGTAGTTCTGCTCGATGGCCGCGCCCAGGATCCGCGTGATGCCGATGCCGTAGCAGCCCATCATCATCGGCTGGGTCTTGCCGTTCTCGTCGAGGAAGGTGGCGCTCATCGATTCAGAGTAGCGCGTGCCCAGCATGAACACGTGGCCGACTTCGATGCCGCGGCAGATCGCCAGCGTGCCCTTGCCGTCCGGCGAGGGATCGCCCTCCACCACATTGCGCAGGTCGTAGACCTCGGCCTCGGGCAGGTCGCGGCCCCAGTTGACGCCGGTGTAGTGGAAATCCTCCTCGTTGGCGCCGACGACGAAGTCGCTCATGGCGGCGACGGTGCGGTCGGCCACCACCTTGACCGGCTGCTTGGTGCCGATCGGGCCCAGGTAGCCCGGCGGCGTGCCGAACGCGCGCAGGATCTCGCCCTCGGTGGCAAAGCGGAAATCGGCCAGGCCCGGCACCTTCGAGGCCTTGATCTCATTCAGTTCGTGGTCGCCGCGCAGCAGCAGCAGCCAGATCTGCGGCTCGCCGCCTTCGACGTCCTTGGCCAGCACGATGGACTTGACCGTGCGCTGCAGCGCAATGCCCAGTTGCTCGGCCACGGCCTCGCACTTGGCGCGCTTGGGGGTGTGCGTCTTGGTGAGCGCCTCGGTGGCAGCGCCGCGCGGCATGGCCGGGGCCAGCGCCTCGGCGGCCTCGATGTTGGCGGCGTAGTCCGAGTCCGGGCTGTAGACGATGGCGTCCTCGCCGGTGTCGGCGATCACGTGGAACTCATGCGAGCCCGAGCCGCCGATGGCGCCGTTGTCGGCCGCCACCGCACGGAACTCCAGCCCGAAGCGCTGGAAGATGCGCGTGTAGGCGCCGTACATCTTCTCGTACGAGACCTTCAGGCCCTCGGCGTCGCGGTCGAAGGAGTACGCGTCCTTCATGGTGAACTCGCGGCCGCGCATGATGCCGAAACGAGGACGGCGCTCATCGCGAAACTTGGTCTGGATCTGGTAGAAGTTGACCGGCATCTGCTTGTACGAGCGGATCTCGGTGCGGGCGATGTCGGTCACCACCTCTTCGGAGGTCGGCTGGATGACAAGATCGCGCTCGTGGCGATCTTTCACGCGCATCATCTCGTCGCCCATCTTGTCCCAGCGGCCGGTCTCCTGCCACAGCTCGGCGGGCTGCACCACGGGCATCAGCACTTCCACCGCACCACTGGCGTTCATTTCCTCACGCACGATCTGCTCGACCTTGCGGATCACGCGCAGACCCACGGGCATATACGTATAGAGGCCCGCGCCAAGCTTCTTGATCATGCCGGCACGCATCATCAGCTTGTGCGAGACGATCTCCGCGTCGGCGGGGGCTTCCTTGAGCGTGGAAATGAAGAACTGGGACGCTTTCATGCGACTGACAATAAGGGATAGCCGCGGCAACCAAAGCCGCGAGGATAAAGGCGAAAGCCACCGGAAGCAGGAGATACGGCGGGATGCGAAGCGCACATCGGCGCAGGCGGCATCCCTCCCCCCCAGGAGGCGCGAGTGAGCGGCAACATTGCGGCATCCGATAACAGCAGGACGGCAGGCCGCTCTATAATCGGCGTAATTCTAAAGTATTCGAGGTGCAGTCATGCTCGATCGTGAAGGCTTCCGCCCGAACGTCGGCATCATCCTCATCAACGCAAGAAACGAGGTGTTCTGGGGCAAGCGTATCGGCGAGCACTCCTGGCAGTTTCCACAAGGCGGCATCAAGTACGGCGAAACGCCCGAACAGGCGATGTACCGCGAACTGCACGAAGAAGTCGGCCTGTTGCCAGAACACGTCCGGATCGTCGGTCGCACACGCGACTGGCTGCGGTATGAGGTGCCGGACAAGTTCATCCGCCGCGAGATCCGCGGCCACTACCGGGGCCAGAAACAGATCTGGTTCCTGCTGCGCATGGTGGGCCGCGATTGCGATATCCAGTTGCGCGCCACCGAGCATCCGGAGTTCGATGCCTGGCGCTGGAGCCAGTACTGGGTGCCGCTCGATGCCGTGATCGAGTTCAAGCGCGAGGTGTATCAGATGGCGCTGTCGGAGCTGTCGCGCTTCGTGCAGCGGTCCCATCGGGCGCCGCTGTCGCCGTACGGGCGCGGCGGACCGCACCGCGAGCGCGACGGACGCGACAACCGCGCCGGCGGCCAGGCCGGCCGGAACGACCAGAACGCGCGCGGCCAGCGTCAGCCGCCGACACTGATGGTCACCACATCGACGGTCATCGTCGAAACCGTGATCACGTCCCGGCCCGCCACGCAGCCCATCGACTCTTCCAACCCTGACGACACCCCGTCCAAGGACTCTCTGTGACTGTGATGACGACGACACGTGGAGCGCGCCGCGCTCTCGTGCCGCTCGCGCTGGCGGCTACGCTGGCGCTGACGGCATGTGGCCACAACCGCACCGGCGACCTCGAAGACAAACTGCTGCTCGATCCGTTCAACGACAAGCCGTTCACGGAAGACGCCGTCACCTTCCCGGCGCCACCGGTGGATCGCGACGCGGTCCCGTTCTCGGTCGGCCGCGATGAATCGCCGCTGCGCTTCGCCATCGACCCCAAGTCGGTCAGCATCGGCAAGGACAACGTGGTGCGCTACACCGTGCTGATCACCAGCAAGACCGGCGCACGCAACGTCAACTATGAAGGCCTGCGCTGCGATACCGGCGAACGGCGCATCTACGCGACGCTGCGCAACGACAGCAACCAGTGGATCGGCAACCGCGCCGTCGACATGAATGAGAGCGCCAATACGGAGACGGCCAGCCTGAACGCCTACAAGGCCGCGGGCGACTGGCAGCGGGTCGGCAGCGGCGGTCCGGCGGACTATGCGTCGGAATTGATGCGGACGTACTTCTGCGACGTGCGCTCGGTGGCGGGCGACGGCCGCGCCTCCACGCTCGTGCGGCGGCTGGGCACGGCCTCGTCCGGGCGCATGTACGGGCCGTAAGAAGATCAGCCGCCCGGGATGGACCGGGCGGCCCATCCCGAAAAAGGTTCAGAGCAGCACCAGGTTGTCGCGGTGCACCAGCTCGGCGGCACTGACATATCCCAGCACCGCCTCGATCTCCGAAGACGCTTTGCGGGCAATCAGCCGCGCCTCGGCGGCGGAATAGTTGGTCAGCCCGCGCGCCACTTCGCGCCCGGCCGTGTCGACGCACGAAATCACTTCCCCGCGCGCAAACTCGCCCTGCACTTCCGTCACGCCGATCGGCAACAGCGACTTGCCGCCGGCCGTGAGCTTGTCGACCGCACCGGCATCCAGCACGACGCGGCCGCGCAGTTGCAGGTGGTCGATCATCCACTGCTTGCGCGCAGCCATGCGCCCGGTCGGCGCGCGCAGTTGCGTGCCGATGGCCTCGCCGCCGGCCAGCCGCGCCAGCACGTCGGCCTCGCGGCCCGAGGCGATCACGGTGTGGGCCCCCGACTTGGCTGCCCGCTTGGCCGCCACGATCTTGGTCAGCATACCGCCCTTGCCGATGCTGCTGCCGGCACCGCCAGCCATGGCCTCCAGCTCCGGCGCCCCGGCCTGGGCTTCGTCGACGAAGCGCGCATCGGGGTGCTTGCGCGGATCGGCGGTGTACAGGCCACGCTGATCCGTCAGGATGATCAGCGCATCGCCTTCGATCAGGTTGGTGACCAGCGCGCCCAGCGTATCGTTGTCGCCGAACTTGATCTCGTCGGTGACGACCGTGTCGTTCTCGTTGATGATCGGCACCACGCCGAGGCCCAGCAGGGTCAGCAGCGTCGAGCGCGCGTTCAGGTAGCGCTCGCGGTCAGCCAGATCACCATGCGTCAGCAGCACCTGCGCCGTGCGGATACCGTGCCGCGCGAACTCCGATTCGTACACCTGGGCCAGGCCCATCTGTCCGACGGCGGCAGCGGCCTGCAACTCGTGGATCTCCTTCGGCCGCCGGGTCCAGCCCAGCCGCTGCATGCCTTCGGCGATGGCGCCGGAGCTCACCAGCACGACCTCCTTGCCGGCCGCGCGCAGCGCCGCGATCTGCGCGGCCCAGCGGGCGATGGCGGCCTGGTCGAGGCCGCGGCCGTCATCGGTGACCAGGCTGGAACCGACCTTGACGACGAGGCGGCGCGCATCGGCGATCAGCGAACGCAGGGCCATGGTGGGCGAGTCTCCGGAGACGAAGTGTTGTGATGCTGCGGTGTTATGCGTTGGCGCTGCCGTCGTGGTCGACGTTGTGCAGCGTCGGGTCGAGGCGCGCGTCCGGCGCGGCAGCGGCGGCCTCCTCTTCGGCACGCAGCGTATCGAGGTAGTCCTGGATCGCGTGGATCAGGCCCGGACAGCCGTCGTGCGTCAGCGCGGAAATGCGGTGCACCGGCCCTTTCCACTTGAAGCGCTTGATGAAGTCCTTCACGCGCGCCTCGCGTTCGTCCTCGGGCACCATGTCGAGCTTGTTGAGCACCAGCCAGCGCGGCTTGTCGTACAGTTCGGCGTCGTATTTCTTCAGTTCGCCGACGATCGCCTTGGCTTCGGCCACCGGGTCGATGCCCTCGTCAAACGGAGCGAGGTCCACCACGTGCAGCAGCACGCGCGTGCGCTGCAGGTGGCGCAGGAACTGGTGGCCCAGGCCCGCACCCTCGGCAGCGCCTTCGATCAGGCCCGGGATATCGGCCACCACGAACGACTTCGACGGCCCGGTGCGGACCACGCCCAGGTTGGGATGCAGCGTCGTGAACGGATAGTCGGCGATCTTCGGGCGAGCGTTGGAAATGGCCGTGATCAGCGTCGACTTGCCGGCGTTGGGCATGCCCAGCAAACCGACGTCGGCCAACACCTTCAGCTCCAGCCGCAGGTTGCGGCGCTCGCCGGGCTTGCCGTCGGTCTTCTGGCGCGGTGCGCGGTTGGTGCTCGACTTGAAGTGGATGTTGCCCCAGCCGCCCTCGCCGCCGCGCGCCAGGCACAGGCGCTGGCCATCGAGCGTCAGGTCGGCGATCTGCTCATCGGTATCGGCGTCATAGATGGCGGTGCCGACCGGCAGCCGCAGCGTGATGTCTTCGCCGGCCGCACCATAACAGTCGGAGCCACGGCCGTTTTCGCCGTTGCGCGCCAGGTGCTTCTTGGCAAAGCGGTAGTCGATCAGGGTGTTGATATTGCGGTCGGCCACCGCCCACACGCTGCCGCCGCGGCCACCGTCGCCACCGTCGGGGCCACCGAACGGGACGAATTTCTCGCGGCGCATCGAAGCGCTGCCGTTGCCGCCGTCACCAGCGATCACTTCAATCCGGGCTTCGTCGATGAACTTCATGGAGGTCTCCGCCCGTGCGGCGTGCGCACGGCAGGTCAAAGAATCGGCGCTGCTGCGCCATCGCTAACAGAACGCGCCTGCGACATCGTATCGCCCAGGACTATGCTTCGCGTTTTGTTAGCGGCCAGAAACGAAAAAGCCCCGCAGGTGCGGGGCCTTCTGACTGCAAGGCTGTATCAGGCCGCCGGAACGACGTCGACGAACTGCTTCTTGCCTTCGCCGCGGGTGGCGAACTTCACGTGGCCATCGACCAGCGCGAAGAGGGTGTGGTCCTTGCCCATGCCCACGTTCACGCCAGCGTGCGTGCGCGTACCACGTTGGCGAATGATGATGCCGCCAGCGTTGATGGCTTGGCCGCCGTACACCTTCACGCCCAGGCGCTTCGACTCGGAATCACGGCCGTTCCGCGTGGAACCGCCGCCTTTTTTCTGTGCCATGACTGAACTCCTATCCGGTTACGTAGACGACGCGGCCTTAGGCCACGATCGAGTCGATACGCAACTCGGTGTAATTTTGACGATGCCCCTGGTGCTTCTGGTAGTGCTTACGACGGCGCATCTTGAAGATTTTCACCTTGTCGTGACGACCATGGGAGATGACGGTGGCTTTGACGGCAGCCCCGCTCACCAGCGGCGCGCCAACCTTCAGTTGGTCGCCGGCGCCCACTGCGAGCACCTGGTCAAGCGTGATTTCTGCGCCAACGTCCGCCGGTATCTGTTCTACTTTCAGTTTTTCGCCAGCAGCAACCTTGTATTGCTTACCACCGGTTTTTACGACCGCGTACATTGTCGGACCTCGTTAAAGAACTAAACGTGACTCTCCTGTCACCCGCCACCTGCCTACGCAGCCAGCGGACACAGAGAACTCGCAATTCTACGAAGAAACCCCAGACAAGTCAAAGGCTTAAGCGACATCGGCCTCGCAAAGCCCTCTCTTGCGCCCGCCACGCCACACGTACCGGGCAGGCCACGTGCTTGCTCTATAATTCCGCGGTTTTTGCGCCGCACGCTGTACGCAAGCCAACCGTCAGATTCAGCCTTCCGCCGGAACCCGCCTTGACCAAAATGCCCGCCTCCGTCCTGCTCGCCCCCGTCGCCGAAGACATGCACGCCGTCGATGCCGTGATCCGGCGCCGACTCGGCTCGGAGGTCGCACTGATCAACCAGATCGGCGAATACATCATCAGCGCGGGAGGCAAACGCCTGCGTCCGGTGATCCTGCTGCTGATGGCGAACGCACTGGGCTATCGCGGCCAGCACCATTACGAACTAGCGGCGGTGGTCGAGTTCATCCATACCGCCACGCTCCTGCACGACGACGTGGTCGACGAATCCGAGCTGCGCCGCGGCCGCCAGACCGCCAACGCGGTGTTCGGCAACGCAGCCAGCGTGCTGGTGGGCGACTTCCTCTACTCGCGCGCATTCCAGATGATGGTGCAGGCCGACAGCATGCGCGTCATGCAGATCCTGGCCGATGCCACCAACGTCATCTCCGAAGGCGAAGTGCTGCAACTGCTCAACATGCACGACCCGGACGTGACGGAGGAGCGCTACCTGCAGGTGATCCGCTACAAGACCGCCAAGCTGTTCGAGGCCGCGGCGCAGATCGGAGCCGTGCTCTCGGGCGCCAACGCCGCCACCGAAGCCGCTGCCGCCGAATACGGCCGGCGCATCGGGACCGCGTTCCAGATCGTCGACGACCTGCTCGACTACACCGCGACCGCCGACCAGATGGGCAAGAACGCCGGCGACGACCTGCGCGAAGGCAAACCGACGCTGCCGCTGATCTATCTGCTGTCGCACGGCACCGAGACGCAGCGCGCGCTGGCGCGCCAGGCCATCGAACAGGGCGGCACCGAGCACTTCGATGCCATCTTCGCCGCCATCCAGGCATCGGGCGCGCTCGAGTACACGCGCAAGGCCGCCGAGCACGAGGCTTCCGCAGCCGCGGAAGCAATAATTGCATTACCCCCTTCCCAATTCCGCCAAACGCTGATAGAGTTATGTGCTTTCTCGCTGCAACGTCAGTCCTGACAAGCACGAGAAGTTGCGAAGAAGCATCGGGGTGTAGCTTAGCCTGGTAGAGCGCTACGTTCGGGACGTAGAGGCCGGAGGTTCGAATCCTCTCACCCCGACCAATTTCTCGCATTCTGGTTGTCCTCGCGGCACGAGGTCCGACGCCGCATCAGAAAGTTCCAGCATCTTCCGCACAGTCCCTCACGGGACGGGATGCCGCCCGGCCGGCAATGGGCTGCCGCATGCCATCGGCACGGCAAACCCCTCTGCTATAGTGGGCGCTTCCCTGCTCCTGCACATCCGCCTTGGACTCCTGGCCGTTATGGGCGCAGCTCGGCGCCGTCGTGCTGCTGCTGTGCTGCTCCGCCTTCTTCTCGATCTCCGAGACCAGCCTGATGGCGCTCAACCGCCATCGCCTGCGCCACCTCGCCAAATCCAACGTCGCCGGCGCGCGCCGCACGCAGGGCCTGCTGGGCCAGACCGATAAGCTGCTGTCGCTGATCCTGATCGGCAACAACCTGATCAATACCGCAGTGCCGGTGCTGATCGCCAACCTGGCCATCCATTACTTCGGCAACAGCGGCACCACGCTGTCGATCGCCACGGCCATCGTCGCCTTCCTGATCATCGTGTTCTGCGAGATCGCGCCGAAAATCGCCGGCGCGACGTATCCCGAGCGGATCTCGTTTCCGGCCAGCTTCATCATCGCGCCACTGCTGAGGCTGGCGACACCGCTGGTGACCGTCGTCAATGCGTTCGTCACGGTGCTGCTGCGGCTGGTGCGCATCAACCCGCGCCAGGCGCCCGAGCAAAGGATGTCGGCCGAGGAGCTGCGCACGCTGGTGCTGGAATCGGGCAATTTCATTCCGCACAAGCACCGCAGCATCCTGCTCAACCTGTTCGACCTGGACGCCATCACCGTGGACGACGTGATGACGCCGCGCGCGCGGGTGGAATCACTGGACCTGTCGCGGCCCATCGAAGAGGTGATCCAGCAGCTGGAGACCTGCTACCACAACAAGCTCCCCGTGTTCGAGCAGGACACCGACCAGGTGCTCGGCATCCTGCACGTGCGCAAGGCCCTGTCGCTGCTGGGCCATGCGGAGCTCATCCACGACGATTTCCGCAGCCTGCTGGCCAAACCCTACTTCGTGCCGAGCGGCACGCCGGTGTTCCGGCAACTACAGTATTTCCAGGAAAACCGGCGGCGCATCGGACTGGTGATCAACGAATACGGCGACATGCTGGGGCTGGTGACACTGGAAGACATCATCGAGGAGATGATCGGCGAGTTCACCACCACGCTGCCGAACGCCGGCAAGCTGGCCTGGGATGCACAGGACGCCTATCTGGCCGACGCAGGCATGTCGCTGCGCGACCTGAACCGCCGCCTGGGCCTGCAACTGCCGACCGATGGACCGAAAACGCTCAACGGCCTGGTGCTGGAAGTACTGGAAGAAATTCCCGAGGCTCCGGTCAGCGTACGAATCGCCGGATGCGTGATGGACATCGTGCAGATGGACAGCCAGTCGATCCGCACCGTGCGCCTGCACCGGCCCGCCGCGGGGCAAAAGCGCAGTTGATGGCACCCGCGGCGCCAAGCGCTTCAGACCGCGCCACTTTCTGCCGATGTGGCACAAATGCACGTGTCACTTCTGAGCGTGCTTTACAAATCGCGGGGCGGTCGGCAAACTGCCCCGATTCCGGGCCCCACCCCCCACGAACGGGTGGAGCGCCGACAGCCAAAAACACAACAACTCGCCTCGGGGGGCGGGCGGGCGATCCGGTAGTGGGACCGGGCGCGCGCTGGATGGTCAGCCAGACGGACTCATGACTCTCGGACTCTCTCTTGCGCAGAGCCGGCGAATTGCGCCGACATTACTCGCCCAGCTGGAACAAAGCGCCCGCGAAAAGCGCACGCAGCTGATCGACGAACTGGTGAGCAGCGGCATCATGAGCGCTCATGATCTCGCCGTCTTCGTGGCGGGCAAATACCAGATGCCGCTGCTGGACCTGGCGCAATACAAGCTCGACACCGTGCCGCCCGTGCTGTCGGCCAACAGGCATTTTCAGCAGTTGCGCCTGTTGCCGCTGGGCCGGCGTGACAACCGCATCATCGTGGCCACTTCGGACCCGAGCGACCCCAAGCCGCTCGAGGAACTGCGCCAGAAGATGAACGTGGCGATCGAGACGGTCATCGTCGAGCACGA
Source organism: Ralstonia nicotianae (assembly GCF_018243235.1). Lineage (NCBI taxonomy): Bacteria > Pseudomonadati > Pseudomonadota > Betaproteobacteria > Burkholderiales > Burkholderiaceae > Ralstonia > Ralstonia nicotianae. The sequence goes on along the minus strand of NZ_CP046674.1, from coordinate 618,351 downwards.
CAAGCTGGTGCGCCAGCTGAGCCTCTCCAACGAGGCACCGGCCGAGATCAAGTCGCTCATCCCCAAGCAGGAAACCACGCAGATCGAATACGACCCGGGTGCGGCCGCGGCGGTCCGCCGCACCCCGACCGACGGCATCGACGATGCGCCGGTGGTGCGCTTCCTGCAGAAGCTGTTTACCGAGGCGCTGCTGCGCGGCACCTCCGACTTGCATTTCGAGCCGTTTGAAACGTTTTACCGCGTGCGCTTCCGCATCGACGGCATCCTCGAGCAGGTCGCGCAGCCGCCGCTGGACATCCGCGACAAGATCGCCACCCGCATCAAGGTGCTGTCGCGCCTGGACATATCGGAAAAGCGCGTGCCGCAGGACGGCCGCATGAAGCTCCTGATCACCGTTCCGAAAGACAAGAACGACAAGGACAACAAGGAGATGGTCGAGCGCGCCATCGACTTCCGGGTGTCGACGCTGCCGACGCTCTTCGGCGAGAAGATCGTGATCCGGATTCTGGAGTCCTCGACCGAGCGGCTCGATGTCGACCAGCTCGGCTATGAGCCCGAGCAGAAGCAGCTCCTGCTGGACGTGATCAAGCGCCCCTACGGCATGGTGCTGGTGACCGGCCCGACCGGTAGCGGCAAGACGGTGTCGCTGTACACCTTCCTGAACAGGCTGAACCAGGGCGACATCAATATTTCCACCGCGGAAGACCCGGCGGAAATCCAGCTGCCCGGCATCAACCAGGTCAACGTCAACGACAAGGCGGGGCTGACCTTCGCCGCGGCGCTGAAGTCCTTTCTGCGGCAGGATCCCGACATCATCATGGTGGGCGAAATCCGGGACCTGGAAACCGCCGACATCTCCATCAAGGCCGCGCAGACCGGCCACTTGGTGTTCTCCACGCTGCACACCAACGACGCGCCGACCACGCTGACACGCCTGATGAACATGGGCGTGGCGCCGTTCAACATCGCATCGTCGGTGCTGATGATCACGGCGCAGCGTCTGGGGCGGCGCCTGTGCAAGGCCTGCAAGAAGCCGGGTCCGCTGCCCAAGGAAACGCTGCTGGACGCGGGCTTCAAGGAAGCAGACCTGGACGGCTCGTGGCAGCCGTACCATCCGGTCGGCTGCGAGGCATGCAACGGCAGCGGCTACAAGGGCCGGGTCGGCATCTACCAGGTCATGCCGATCACCGAGGCGATCCAGGAGATCATCCTCGCCCACGGCACGGCGCTGCAGATCGCCGAACAGGCGCGCAAGGAAGGCGTGCTCTCGCTGCGCGATTCCGGCCTGCGGAAAGTGAAGCAGGGGCTGACTTCCCTTGAGGAAGTGTTGGCCACGACCAACCAGTAACCTTCTCGATCAATCGTTCCCATACCGGGGGGTAGGAACCAAACATGGCCACACGAGCACCGACCGCGAACCGGTCCGCCGCCGCATCGGCACGCAAGACCGCCGCCACGAAGGCGCCCACGCAGTACATCTTCGAGTGGGAAGGCAAGGACCGCAAAGGCAAGATCTTCAAGGGCGAGATGCGGGCGGAGAGCATCACCGAAGTCAATGCGGTGCTGCGCAAGCAAGGGCTGTCGATCACCAAGTCCAAGCGTCGGCGTGCCGCGCGCGGCAAGAAGATCGTACCCAAGGACATCGCCTACTTCACGCGCCAGCTGTCGACCATGCTGAAAGCGGGCGTGCCGCTGCTGCAATCGGTCGACATCATCGCGCGCGGGCACGCCAACCCGAACTTCACCCAGCTGCTGACGGAAATCCGTGTCGACATCGAGTCGGGCAGCAGCATGGCGCAGGCCTTCCGCCGCCATCCGCAGCACTTCGATTCGCTGTACTGCAACCTGATCGACGCCGGTGAGCAGGGCGGTATTCTCGACGCGCTGCTCGAGCGGCTGTCGATGTACATGGAAAAGTCGATCGCGCTGAAGGCGCAGATCAAGTCGGCCATGATCTATCCGATCTCGGTGCTGACGGTGGCTTTCCTGGTCACGGTGGTGCTGATGATCTTCGTGGTGCCGGCGTTCAAGAACGTGTTCGCCAGCTTCGGCGCCACGCTGCCGGCCCCGACGCTGGTGGTGATGGGCATCTCGGACTTCTTCGTGAAGTGGTGGTACATCATCATCTTCACGCCCGTCGTCGGCATCTTCCTGTATGTGCGGGCTTTCAAGCGCTCGGAGAAGGTGCAGCGCAACACGCACAAGGCCATCCTGAAGATGCCGATCTTCGGCAGCATCATCCGCAAGGCCACCATCGCGCGCTGGACGCGTACGCTGGCAACCATGTTCTCGGCCGGGACACCGCTGGTGGAGTCGATGGAATCCGTCGCGGGCGCCGCCGGCAACTGGGTCTACTATGACGCCACCATGGAGATCCAGCAGGCGGTGCGCATCGGTACCAGCCTCACCAACGCCATGCAGGCGACCCATGTGTTCGACAACATGGTGCTGCAGATGACGCAGATCGGCGAGGAATCCGGCGCGCTGGACAACATGCTGCTGAAGGTGGCCGAATTCTACGAGCGCGAGGTCGATGACGCGGTGGCCAACATCTCCGCCCTGATCGAGCCGCTCATCATCGTGATCCTGGGCGTGCTGATCGGGGGCATGGTGGTTGCCATGTACCTGCCGATCTTCAAGCTGGGCCAAGTGGTCTGATGATGCCCGGAATGTTCGTCATTCCCACGCTGGCGCAACTGCCGGCGTGGTTCGTGATCGGCGCGGGGACGCTGCTGGGCTTGCTGGTCGGCAGCTTCCTCAACGTGGTGATTCACCGCCTGCCGCGCATGATCGAGCGCGAAGAGGCCAACTACATCGCCGAGCTGCGCAACGAACCGCTGCCGCATCCCGAGCCGTACAACCTGGTCGTGCCGCGCTCGGCCTGCCCGTCGTGCGGCCACCAGATCAAGGCGGTCGAGAACATCCCGGTGCTGAGCTGGCTGGCGTTGCGCGGCCGCTGCAGCGCCTGCAAGACCCCCATCTCCTGGCGCTATCCCGCCGTGGAGCTGGTGACCGGCGTACTGACCGGCGCCTGCCTGTGGCACTTCGGACCGACCTGGGTAGCGGTGGCCTCGGCCGCGCTGCTGTGGTTCCTGATCGCCGGCTCGATGATCGACGCCGACACGCAACTCCTGCCCGATGCCATCACCCAGCCGCTGCTGTGGCTCGGCCTGCTGGTGAACCTGTTCAGCATGTTCGCGCGGCTGCCGGACGCGGTAATCGGCGCGACGGCGGGGTATCTGTTCCTGTGGGCCATCTACTGGGCCTATAAGCTCCTGCGCGGCCGGGAAGGCATGGGCTACGGCGACTTCAAGCTGATGGGCGCGCTGGGCGCCTGGTTCGGCTGGCAGGCGCTGCCGCTGCTGGTGCTGCTGTCGTCGGTGGTCGGCCTGGTGTTCGGGGTGGTGCGCATCGCGCGCGGCGCCACGAGCGAATCGCCGTTCTCGTTCGGCCCGTTCATCGCGGGTGCCGGCGTGATCGCGCTGCTGGCCGGCCCGCAACTGGTGGCGCTGACGGGGCTCGCGCCACTGCTGGCGCGGTAAGAGGCTGCCGGCATGCGCGTGATCGGCCTGACCGGCGGCATCGGCAGCGGCAAGAGCTACGTTGCGGAGCGCCTTGCCGAACGGGGTGCCGCGGTCGTCGACACCGACGCCATCGCGCACGAGATCACCGCACCGGGCGGCGCGGCCATCCCGAAGCTGGTCGAAGCCTTCGGGCCCGGCATCCTGCGCGCCGATGGCGCCATGGACCGCGACGCCATGCGCGCCCTCGCCTTCTCCGACGCCACCGCCAAGGCCCGCCTGGAGCGGATCACGCACCCGCTGATCCGCGAGATCAGCCTGTCACGCGGCGCGGCGGCGCAGGCTTCGGATGCCTGCCCTTATCTGGTCTACGTGGTCCCCCTGTTGGTGGAGTCCCTGAGCGGACATCACAGCTGGCGCGCGCTGGTCGACCGCATCCTGGTGATCGACTGTCCGGTCGAGACGCAGATCGCGCGCGTGATCGCCCGCAACGGCCTGCCGCGCGCGCTGGTCGAATCCATCGTCGCCCGCCAGGCCACGCGCGAAGCCCGCCTGGCGGTGGCCGACGATGTCATCGACAACGGCGGCGCCCTGGCCGACCTCCTTCCCCAGATCGACCGCCTGGACCTCGCCTACCGGGCGCATTGAAAGCGTCTGAAAGCGGCCCTCGAATCCCGCTGCATTGTGATGCGCGAGGGTCTCGCATAGAATGCGGGCAGATCGAGGCCAAACGGGCTTCGTACGATCCAAGGCGGGCCTCCAGTTTTGATTCTGTACGAATACCCCTTCAACGAACGCATTCGGACGCTGCTGCGCCTCGAAGACCTGTTCGAGCGGCTGGATTTCTTTCTCACGCAGGAACACCCGCTGCAGCACCATGTGGCGCTGACCACGCTGTTCGAGATCGTGGACGTGGCCGGCCGCGCCGACCTCAAGTCCGACCTGCTCAAGGAACTGGACCGTCAGCGCCAGACGCTGACCGTGCTGCGCAGCAATCCGCAGATCGACCAGGAAGCGCTCGACGCCGTGATCGCCGAGCTGGAAACGGCGTCCGGTAACCTCACCGCCACACACGGCAAGGCCGGCCAGCTGATCGCCGACAATGAATGGCTGACCAGCATCCGCAGCCGCGCCATCATCCCGGGCGGGACATGCGAGTTCGACCTGCCGGCGTATTTTGCATGGCAGCATCATCCCGGCGAGCGCCGCCGTGCCGACATCGTCAAATGGGCGCAGCCGCTCGTACCGCTGCGCGACGCCACGATGATCGTGCTGCGCCTGCTGCGCGAATCCGGCCAGAGCGGCAAGGTGATCGCCAATGCCGGCAGCTACCAGCAGATGCTATCCGGCCGGATCTATCAACTGATGCAAGTGCGCCTGGACGATGCCGCGCTGGGCTTCATCCCCGAGATCAGTGCCAACAAGTACATGCTCTGGGTGCGCTTCACCCAGCAGGATGGCGATCTGCGGCCCAAGCCGGTCGATGCGGACATCCCGTTCCAGCTCAAGCTCTGCAACTTCTGAGCCGTCGCCCATGAATATGAAGACCGTCAAATGCCCGACCTGCGGCAAGCCGGTGCCCTGGACACCCGAAAGCCGCTACCGCCCGTTCTGCTCCGAGCGCTGCAAGCAGATCGACCTGGGCGCCTGGGCCGCCGAGCAGTACACGATTCCCGTGGTGGAAGACGACGACCTGCCGCCGGATGCTCCGGGTGGGGAATCGGGCGGCGCCAGCGGCAGGCTCAACTAGCCCCGGCCTCAACGCGCATCCACTCGAAGACCGGCAGCGTCGCCGGCAGCACCGGATCGACGCTGATGGGCAGCGTCTGCCAGGCAAAATCCTGGCCCTCCAGCGCGCGCAACGCACCGTCCCACGCCGTCACCTTGCAGAAGTGCAGCCGCACGTAAGCGTGCGGATAGTCGTGCTCGATGGTGTGCCACCGCTCGCAGGCGCGCAGCGTGATGTCGAGCTCTTCCTTCAGCTCGCGCGTGAGCGCCGCCTCCACCGATTCGCCCGACTCCAGCTTGCCGCCGGGAAACTCCCAGTAGCCGGCGTACGGCTTGCCCTCGGGGCGCTGCGCCAGCAGGAAGCGGCCATCCGGCTGCACCAGCACGCCGACGGCCACTTCGGTGATCTTGCGGCCGTCCGGCGTGTGTGTGGCCGATGCTTGCGTGATCGTGTCAGCCGACATGCCGCCGCCCATGCTTGCCCCCCCAGTCACGCGCGAACTGCCAGGCCACCCGGCCCGAGCGGGAACCGCGCTCCAGCGCCCATACCAGCGCATCGCCCCGGGCGGCGGCGATGTCCTCGCCGCTGCAGCCGAAGTGCTTGAGCCAATGGGCGACGATGGTCAGGTACTCATCCTGCTTGGGCGGGTAGAACGACAGCCACAGCCCGAAACGCTCCGACAGCGAGATCTTCTCCTCCACCACTTCGCCCGGATGGATCTCACCGTCCGGCATGTGCTGGTAGGTCTCGTTGTCCTTCATGTATTCCGGCAGCAGGTGGCGCCGGTTGGACGTGGCGTAGATCAGCACGTTGTCCGACTGCGCCGCCACCGAGCCGTCCAGCGCGGATTTCAGCGCCTTGTAGCCCGATTCGCCCTCCTCGAACGACAGGTCATCGCAGAAGATGGCGAAGCGCTCGGGGCGTGCCGTGAGCTGCTCCACGATGTCGCCGAGATCGGACAGGTCATCCTTGTCGACCTCCACCAGCCGCAGCCCTTCGCCGACGAATGCATTCAGGCACGCCTTGATCAGCGACGACTTGCCGGTGCCGCGCGCGCCGGTCAGCAGCACATTGTTGGCCGGCAGCCCGCGCACGAACTGGCGCGTATTGGCGACGATCGCGTCTTTCTGGCGGTCGATGTTGTACAGGTCGCTCAAGTGGATCGGCGGTAGCTGACGAATCGGCGCGAGGTAGCCGATGGTGCCGAACAGGCTGTGGCGCTTGCGCCAGCGGAAAGCGACCGCCGCCTTCCAGTCGGCCTCGGTCAGCTCGGGCGGCAGCCATTGCTCGAGGCGGCCCAGGAAGCGCTCGAGCCGGACGGTGAGATCGGAAGACATGGCGGCGGTCGTCGCTTACGAGCGGTAATCCGCGTTGATCGAGACGTAGTCGTGCGAGAAGTCGCACGTCCACACCGTGGCGGTCGCGTCACCGCGGCCGAGCGCGATGCGGACAGTGATCTCGGCCTGCTTCATCACGCGCTGGCCGTCTTCTTCGCGATAGTCCGGATTGCGGCCGCCGTCGCGGGCGACCCAGACATCGTCGAGCCACAGGTTGACGCCGTCCACGTCGAGATCGTTCACGCCCGCATAGCCGACCGCGGCCAGGATGCGGCCCAGGTTGGGATCCGACGCATAGAACGCGGTCTTGACCAGCGGCGAATGCGCGACCGCATAAGCGACCTGGCGGCATTCGTCCACGCTGCGGCCGCCTTCGACGCGGATGGTCATGAACTTGGTCGCGCCTTCGCCGTCGCGCACGATCTTCTGTGCCAGCGCCTGCGCCAGGCCCGTGAGCGCATCGCGCAGCGCGGCGTAGTCGGGGTGCGATTCGGAATCGATGCGCGGCGTACCGGCACGGCCCGTGGCGATGACGACGAAGGAATCGTTGGTCGACGTATCGCCGTCGACCGTCACACTGTTGAAGGAATGGTCGGCGGCATGGCGCACCAGGCCCTGCAGCACGGCTTCATCCACGTTGGCATCGGTGGCGATGAAGCCGAGCATGGTCGCCATGTTCGGGCGGATCATGCCCGCGCCCTTGCTGATGCCCGACAGGCGCACCGGCTTGCCCGACAGCGTGCAGGTGCCCGATGCCGCCTTGGGCACGGTGTCGGTGGTCATGATGGACTCGGCGGCCGCCAGCCAGTTGTCGGGCTTGGCATTGGCCTGCGCCGCGGGCAGCCCGGCGATGAGGCGATCCACCGGCAGCGGCTCGAGAATCACGCCGGTCGAGAACGGCAGCACCTGCTGCGGCGCAATCCCGAGCAGCCCGGCCACCGCCTCGCAGGTCTGGCGTGCGAGCGCCAGGCCCGGCGCACCGGTGCCGGCGTTCGCATTGCCGGTGTTCACGACAATCGCGCGCGCGCCCTGCCCGCTGGCCAGGTGCTCGCGGCAGACCTGCACCGGTGCCGCGCAGAATCGGTTCTGCGTGAACACGCCCGCCACGCTCGCCCCCTCGGCGATGCGCACCAGCAGCACGTCCTTGCGATTGGCCTTGCGGATGCCGGCTTCGGCCCAGCCGAGGTCGACGCCATCGATCGGCAACAGGGAGTCAGCGGCGGGCGCGACGAGATTCACAGCCATGGAGCACCTTTTCAAACGAGGATGCCCGCAATGCGGGCATCGTTGAATCAACAGGAAACGAACGGCGCCGCGCGGCGCGGCGCCCGCGGCAGTCGGCCGGTCAGGCCAGCTTGCCGTGACACTGCTTGTACTTCTTGCCCGAACCGCATGGGCACGGGTCGTTGCGGCCGACCTTGGGCACCTGCCCCGCCAGTGCCGCAGCGGCGGAAGCCGCGGCCGACCGATGGGCCGGCACGGGCGGCGTCTCGCCGTGGATCTCGGCATCGCCCGCGGCGACTTCGGCCAGTTCGCTGAATTCGTCGTGCTTGTACTGCACGTTGGTCAGCTGGGACAGGTCTTCCTCGATCTGCTCGGAAGCCTCTTCCAGCTCCGCCTGCGACTGGATGCGCACCGTGAAGATGATGCGCGTCACTTCGTTGCGGATGTTGTCCAGCAGGCGGCCGAACAGCTCGAACGACTCGCGCTTGTATTCCTGCTTCGGGTCCTTCTGCGCATAGCCGCGCAGGTGGATGCCCTGGCGCAGGTGGTCCAGCGCCGCCAGATGCTCGCGCCAGTGCGTGTCCAGGCTCTGCAGCATCACCGAACGCTCGAAGCCGGCAAAGGACTCGCGGCCGACCTGCGCCACCTTGCCCGCATACACAGCCTCGACGGCCTCCTGCACCTGCGTCAGCAGCTCTTCGTCCTCGATCGACTGCGCCTGCTCCACCGTCTTCACCAGCGGCACCTCGACGCCCCAGTCGTCACGCAGCGTCTTCTCCAGGCCGGCGAGATCCCACTGCTCTTCCATGGACTCGGCCGGCACGTAGGCGCGGAACAGCTCGGCGAACACGGATTCGCGCAGGTTCTTGACCAGATCGCCCGCGTCGACGGCTTCGAGAATTTCGTTGCGCAGCTTGTAGATCTCGCGGCGCTGGTCGTTGGCCACGTCGTCGTACTGCAGCAGTTGCTTGCGGATGTCGAAGTTGCGGCCCTCGACCTTGCGCTGCGCGGACTCGATCGAGCGCGTGACGATGCCCGCCTCGATCGGCTCGCCTTCCGGCATCTTCAGGCGGTCCATGATGGCGCGCACGCGATCGCCGGCGAAGATGCGCAGCAGCTGATCGTCGAGCGACAGGTAGAAGCGCGACGAGCCCGGATCGCCCTGGCGGCCGGCGCGGCCGCGCAGCTGGTTGTCGATCCGGCGCGACTCATGGCGCTCGGTGCCGACGATATGCAGACCGCCCGCGGCCTTGACCTGCTCGTGCAGCGACTGCCACTCGTCCTGCAGTTGCGTGACGCGCCTGGCCTTCTCTTCGTCCGACAGGGATTCGTCGGCCATCACGAAGCCGGCCTGCTTTTCCACATTGCCGCCCAGCACGATGTCGGTACCACGGCCCGCCATGTTGGTGGCGATGGTGACCATCTTGGGCCGGCCGGCCTGCGCGACGATCTCGGCCTCGCGCGCGTGCTGCTTGGCGTTGAGCACCTGGTGCGGCAGCTGGGCCTGATTCAGCAGGTGCGACAGCAGCTCGGAGTTCTCGATGGAAGTCGTGCCCACCAGCACCGGCTGGCCGCGCTCGAAGCAGTCGCGGATATCGCGGATGACGGCGTCGTAGCGCTCCTTCGAAGTCTTGTAGATCTGGTCCTGCAGGTCCTTGCGCTGGGCCTGCCGGTTGGTCGGGATCACCACCGTCTCCAGGCCGTAGATCTCCTGGAACTCGTAGGCTTCGGTATCGGCCGTGCCGGTCATGCCCGCCAGCTTGGCGTACATGCGGAAGTAGTTCTGGAAGGTGATGGTCGCCAGCGTCTGGTTTTCCTGCTGGATCTGCACGCCTTCCTTGGCCTCCACGGCCTGGTGCAGGCCGTCGGACCAGCGGCGGCCCTGCATCAGGCGGCCGGTGAATTCGTCGACGATGATCACCTCGTCGCCCTGCACCACGTAGTGCTGGTCGCGGTGGAACAGGCTGTGCGCGCGCAGGGAGGCATACAGGTGGTGCATCAGCGTGATGTTCTGCGGCGCGTACAGCGATTCGCCCTCGGCCAGCAGGCCCGCCTGCAGCAGGATCTGCTCCGCCTTCTCGTGCCCCGCTTCGGTCAGGTAGACCTGGTGGGATTTTTCATCGACGTAGTAGTCGCCCGGCTTCTCGACGCCGGTGCCGTCGGCCTTCTCTTCGCCGATCTGGCGCGTGAGCAGCGGCGGGATGCTGTTCATGCGGCGATACAGGTCGGTGTGGTCCTCGGCCTGCCCGGAGATGATCAGCGGCGTGCGGGCTTCATCGATCAGGATCGAGTCCACCTCGTCGACGATGGCGTAGTTCAGCGGACGCTGCACGCGCTGGCTGTCGTCGTACACCATGTTGTCGCGCAGGTAGTCGAAGCCGAACTCGTTGTTGGTGCCGTAGGTGATGTCGGCAGCGTAGGCGGCCTGCTTCTCATCGTGGGCCATGGTGGTCAGGTTGACCCCGACCGACAGGCCCAGCCAGTTGTAGAGCTTGCCCATCCATTCGGCATCGCGCTGGGCCAGGTAGTCGTTGACCGTCACCACGTGCACGCCCAGCCCGGCGATCGCATTCAGGTAGACCGCCAGCGTGGCGGTCAGCGTCTTGCCTTCGCCAGTGCGCATTTCGGCGATCTTGCCATCGTGCAGCACCATGCCGCCGATCAGCTGCACGTCGAAATGGCGCATCTTCATCACGCGCTTGCTGGCTTCGCGACACACGGCGAATGCTTCGGGCAGCAGCGCATCGAGGGTCTCGCCCTTGGCGAAGCGCTCGCGGAATGCCTGGGTCTTGGCCTGCAGTTCGGCATCGGAAAGCGCCTCGAACGTGGGTTCGAGCGCGTTGATCTGCACCACCTTGCGGCGGTACTGTTTGATCAGCCGTTCGTTGCGGCTGCCGAAAATCTTCTTGAGAAGGCCCGTGATCATCGATGGCAGGGACCGGCGTGCCACCCGTCGGAAGGATCGCGGAACGAACGCGAAACGCAGGCGGCGCAACGGCCCGAAAAGGGTTGGCGCAAAGGCGGGAGTTTAGCATGTGCCAAACCTCGCCTTGATGGCGGCCGACCGGCCGGATGTGGCAGGAACGCCGCACTCCAGCGCGGCCACATCCCGGTGCAGTTGGGGACGGGCCGCCCGGCTGCAACTCTGGCCGTCAACGGCCGGCGGCGGCCAGGCTCTTGCCGATATCGGCGGCGGCCATCTGTGGGCCGGCATCCTTGTCCACCGCCATCTTTGGCTGGCCGGCGTTCTCCAGGAATGCGACCGGATTCTGCGGCACGTCGTTGACGTGCACCTCGAAGTGCAGATGCGGACCGGTCGCGCGGCCGGTGCGGCCGATCAGGGCGATCCGCTGCCCTGCCTTGACGATGTCGCCGACCTTCACGAACACCTTGGAGGCATGGGCATACCGGGTCTTCAGGCCATTGCCGTGATCGATGTCGATCATGTTGCCGTACTCGTGGTGATACTCGCTGGCCACCACTACCCCGCCGGCGGCGGCCACGATCGGTGTGCCGACCGGCCCGACGAAGTCGACGCCGTCATGCTGGGTGCGCCGGCCCGTGAACGGATCGATGCGCACCCCAAAGCCCGACGAATCGTAGCCGGTGGCAACCGGCCGCACCGTCGGCATCATCTTGGCGTGGATCTGGCGGTCCATCAGGGTGGACTCCAGCACGCTCAGGTAGTCGTTGCGCTGGTCGGCCGAGCGGGTCAGGCGGTCCAGTTCGGATTGGATCTCCGGCATCGACAGCGAGCGCGAGACGGCTCCCTGCGGTCCGCCGCGCCCCGGCATCGACTTGAAGTCGAACTCGCGCGGCGGCACGCCGGCCAGCCCTGAAACGCGGGCGCCCAACGCATCGAGGCGCACCATCTGCGCCTGCATTTCGCCGATGCGCGCGGCCATCAGGTTGAGGTTTTCGCGGGTAATGCGCTTGTCGGCCTCGGTGCTGGCGGCCGCGGTTGCGCCGGGCACCAGGCCGCGCTTGACCGCCAGCCAGGTCGCCCCGCCCGACAGCGCCGCCACGGCCAGCAGCGCCGCGCCCATGGCCACCGCGAACTGGCGGCGGGACAGGTGCACCGCGCCGGCCTTGCGCGGGTGAATCAGGATGATCTGCATCGCTCTTTTCCGGACAAAAAGCCGCCTGACGGCACGAAAGCGCAAGGAAGCGCCCTACAATGCCGGCATGCGCATCTTTGTTCATCCCGCTCTCAAGACGCCCGTGGCAAAACCGGTCCAGGACTGGCTCACGGGTGCCGGCTCGGTCGGCCCGCTGATGCAAGCGGCCAAGCAACTGGCGTCTCTGGAAGCGGAGGTGTTGTCGCTGTTGCCACCCGGACTGGGCGGCGGCGTGGCGATCGGCGGCATCCGGAACGATGCGCGCGACAGCCGGGAAGCGACGTTGGTGCTGCTCGCTGCAAACAGTGCAGCTGCGGCGCGCGTACGGCAGGTGGTACCCACCTTGCTGGAACGTCTGCAGCGCCGGGGATCGCAGGTTACCGCAATTCGTGTACGGGTACAACCGCAGGGCGGAAATGACAGCTTATGGCCACAAGAGACCGAGAAGCCGCCCAAACGCGCCAAGATGACGGCAGTTGGGCTCAACAGCTTGGCGACACTGGCTGACGGCCTGCCCGATTCGCCGCTCAGGCGGGCGTTGGCGGAGATGGTGGTGCGGCACCGGCCGCCTCGATGAAAAAGCGCCCTTTCGGGCGCTTTTTCATGGGCACAACCACCGCGTCGATTCAGGAGAATGCCGGCTGCAACTGCGGCAGGAAGGCGCGCGGCGCCTCTTCCACCTTGTCGAACGTGACGATTTCGTACGCCGCCTCATCGGCCAGCAGCGCGCGCAGCAACGCATTGTTCAGGCCATGGCCGGACTTGTGCGCCGTATAGGCCGCGATCAGCGGGTAGCCGACCACGTACAGGTCGCCGATCGCATCCAGGATCTTGTGGCGGACGAACTCATCGCCATAGCGCAGCTCGTCGTTGTTCAGCATGCGGTGCTCATCGAGCACGATGGCGTTGTCCAGGCTGCCGCCGCGCGCCAGCCCGATCTCCCGCAGCATCTCGACCTCGTGGGCAAAGCCGAAGGTGCGCGCACGGGCGATCTCGCGGGTGTAGCTGGTGTCGGCGAAATCGATCTCGAACGTCTGCCCCGTCTTGTCGACGGCCGGGTGACGGAATTCGATGGTGAACGACAGCTTGAATCCGAAATAAGGCTCGAGCCGCGCCAGCTTGTCGCCGTCGCGCACTTCCACCGGCTTGATCACGCGGATGAAGCGCTTGGCCGCGCCCTGCTCCTCGATACCGGCCGACTGCAGCAGAAACACGAACGAGGCCGCGCTGCCGTCCATGATGGGGATTTCCTCAGCGTCGACATCGACATACAGGTTGTCGATGCCGAGCCCCGCGCAGGCGGACATCAGGTGCTCGACCGTGGACACCCGGGCGCCATCTTTCTGCAGCACGGAGGCCAGGCGGGTGTCGCCGATAGCGCTGGCGGTGGCGGGAATCTCGACGGCCGGATCCAGGTCCACGCGTGTGAAGATGATGCCGTTGCCGGGGGCCGCCGGACGCAACGTCAACGTCACCTTGCGGCCCGAGTGCAACCCGATGCCGACGGTCTTGACCACGGACTTGATGGTGCGTTGTTTCAACATGGCCGCCCTCAACTCACTTTCCAATTCGATTGTTTTTATCTATGCACTCTACATAGGTGATAACCCGAAGCATACCATTTTCACGTGCCTGCCTCCAAAACGACTTTTGTATCGGGATGTTAGGCCCTGCCATAGTCTGCTCACGATTTCAGCACGCAGCCACCATGCCGTTGCGTCATCGGTCGCACGGCGGTGCGGGATGCCGGACAGGACTCGGCCGTTCGGAGGGATGCGGGTGGCGTCAGAGGCGCGCCAGCATCGATTCCGCATTGCTGACGGCGAACTGCCCCGGGGCCTCCACCTGTAGCACGGTTACCACACCGTTTTTGACGATCATGGCGTAGCGCTGCGAACGCACGCCCATGCCGCGCTTGGACAGGTCTTGCTCGAGACCGAGCCTGCGCGTGAATTCGGCGCTGCCGTCCGCCAGCATGCGAACCCTGCCGTCAGTGCCCTGCGCGCGCGCCCAGGCTCCCATCACGAAGGCGTCGTTGACCGACACGCACCAGATCTCGTCGACACCCTTGGTGCGCAGCGCATCGTAGTGGGCGAGATAGCCGGGCACGTGGCGCGCCGAGCAGGTCGGCGTGAAGGCGCCAGGCAGGCCGAAGATGAGGATCGTCTTGCCCTGGGCCAGATCCGCTGCCGAGAAGGCATTGGGCCCGAGCGCGCAGCCGTCCTTTTCCACTTCGAAGTATTCGTAGAGCGTCGCGTCGGGCAGCGGCTGGCCGGGCTGGATCATGATCGTGACAGGAGTTCGCGCGCGGGATACTCCCATCATAAGACGAGACCGCCCGCGTGGGAGATCCACGCGGGCGGTCCTGGGAGACAACCACATCAGCGCGATCGCACCGCAAGCGGCGCGACGAACGGGCACCCCCGCCGAGCAGGGTGAACCCTTCCGGGGAGGCGGCCAGAGGCCAGCCCGCCCGGCGGCAACGACTGTGTCCGGTTCGTCGCGCGCCGCCGATTGTTCTGCGACAGACTGTCCGCTGCGCAGCGGTCACGGAGGGGAGCCGTGAATCGCGCGCGGCGGGTGCCGCCGCCGACAATCGAACCTGCGCGGATCGACCCGCCGGTCAGTCGGCCTGCTTGCGCAGGAACGCCGGAATGTCGTACGTATCGACGCCCTTTTCCTGCAACGCAGCAACGTGAGCCGAAGCCGACTCGCGCGAGCTGCGCCACACCGCCGGGGTATCGAAGTTGCTGTAGTCCGGCGCGGCTGCCACCGTATGCCCCACCACGCCACCGCCGAAGGCCACCGGCTGGTTGTCGGTGCCCGTCTTGAGCAGCGTCATGGTCTGCTGCTGTTGCTGCTTGTTGCGGGCAGCGCGGCCCAGGCCCGTCGCCACCACGGTCACGCGCAGCGCGTCGCCCATGGCATCGTCGTAGACCGTACCGAAGATGACGGTGGCATCTTCCGCGGCATAGCTGCGGATGGTGTTCATCACTTCCTTAGTCTCGGACAGCTTGAGCGAGCGGCTGGCGGTGATGTTGACCAGCACGCCACGCGCGCCCGACAGGTCCACGCCTTCGAGCAGCGGGCTCGCCACGGCCTGCTCGGCCGCCAGGCGCGCACGATCGACGCCGGATACGGTGGCCGTACCCATCATCGCCTTGCCCTGCTCGCCCATCACGGTCTTCACGTCTTCAAAGTCGACGTTCACCAGGCCGTCGACGTTGATGATTTCCGCGATGCCGGCCACGGCGTTGTGCAACACGTCGTCGGCGCACTGGAAGCACTTGTCCATCTCGGCA